>NZ_JBHGAR020000001.1:0-496799 GCF_042611115.2 Sulfitobacter sediminivivens | reverse complement strand
TCGGTTGTGAACAACACCAACCCCAACGCACCTGCAAAGATAAAAACGTCGGCAATGTTAAAAACAAACGGATTGTTGATGCCGCAACAAGACATATTAAGAAAATCAAGCACATAGCCATAGATCAGCCGATCCGCCACATTGCCAAGTGCCCCGCCCACCAGAAGGCCACCACTTATTTGCGCCCAGAACCCTTGTTCTGATCGGCGCAGCCACAGTGTAACAGCAAGACAAATAACCAACGCGAGGACGATCAAGAACCAGATGCTGACGCCATCGCCAAGGCCAAAGTTGATGCCCCGATTTTCGCCATACCGAAAATTCAGAAGAGGCGGCAACACGTCAATCGACCGAATGCGGGCCAGTTCCATCATGTGGATCACCACATATTTGCTGGCCTGATCGATCAGAAAGGCGGCAAATCCGGCCCAGATAAAATTGCGCATCTGTTGCCCCTCTTAGTGCCGAAAGTGGCGCATGTTGGTAAAGACCATCGCCAGACCAGCCGCGTCCGCAGCCGCGATCACCTCGTCATCGCGCATTGACCCGCCCGGTTGAATAAGTGCCGTTGCCCCCGCCTCTGCTGCGGTGATCAACCCGTCAGCAAAGGGAAAGAACGCGTCAGATGCCACAACAGACCCTTGTGTCAAGGGGGCCGGCAGGCCCATCGCCTCGGCCATGTCCTGTGCCTTTCGGGCCGCAATTCGGGTGCTGTCGACGCGGCTCATCTGGCCCGCGCCCACGCCGACTGTGGCACCATCTTTGACATAAATAATCGCATTGGATTTAACGTGTTTCGCAACCGTCCAGGCAAAAAGCAAATCGCTGAGCTCTTGATCTGAGGGTGCGCGTTTGGTCACAACTTTCAGATCATCACGGGTGATCCGACCCACATCCTTGTCCTGCACCAGATATCCGCCCGACACCTGCCGCACCGCCAGCTTTGCCAGTGCGGGGTCAGCCAACCCATTTGTGGTCAGTAACCGAAGATTCTTCTTTTTGCCAAAAATACTCATGGCGTCTGCATCAGCACCAGGCGCAATCACAACTTCGGTAAAGATCCCGCTGATGGCTTCCGCAGTTTCACCGTCAAGGATTTGGTTAAGCGCAATGATGCCGCCAAACGCCGAGGTGCGGTCACAATCAAAGGCGCGCGTGTAGGCCTCGATCATGGTGCTACCTGTTGCAACGCCACATGGGTTGGCATGCTTGATAATCGCGCATGCAGGGCCATTTTCCGGTGCAAATTCGCTGACCAGTTCAAACGCCGCATCGGTGTCGTTGATGTTGTTATAAGACAGCTCTTTTCCCTGATGCTGGGTGGCCGTTGCCACGCCGGGGCGGTCACTGCCATCAGTATAGAACGCGGCTTGCTGATGGGGGTTTTCGCCATACCGCAAGGTTTGCGCCAAAGTCCCGCCAAAGGTGCGGCGGCGCGGTGTTTCGCTGACCTGCTCGGCCATCCATGTGCTGACCGCTGTGTCGTAGGCCGCCGTGCGGGCATAGGCGGTCTGGGCCAGACGTTGGCGCAGGGCATAGGTGGTCTGACCGGCATGGGCATTCAGTTCGGCAATCACCTGAGAATAATCTTCCGTATCGACCACAACAGTCACAAAGCCATGGTTCTTGGCCGCTGACCTGATCATCGCCGGGCCGCCGATGTCGATGTTCTCAATAATCTCAGGATAGGCCGCCCCCTTGGCAACTGCCGCCTCAAACGGATAGAGGTTCACCACCACCAGATCAATTGCGCCAATGCCGTGGGTGTCCATCGCGGCCAGATGATCCTTGTTGTCGCGCAGTGCCAGCAGCCCGCCATGCACTGCGGGGTGCAATGTCTTGACGCGGCCGTCCATCATTTCCGGATAGCCGGTCAAATCGGCCACATCGCGGACATCCAGCCCCGCATCGCGCAATGCCTTGGCCGAGCCACCCGTGCTCAGCAATTCAACCCCATGCGCCGCCAGAGCCTTGCCCAGATTAATCAATCCGCTCTTGTCAGATACAGAAAGCAGGGCGCGTTTGACGGGGTGCAGGTCGGGCATGGGCAGGGGTCCTCTGGTCAGTCTTCTTCGGCATAAGGATCGTCTCGTGACAGATCCCGCACGCCAATCGCAGTTTCCTGCGCTTTGGACAAGGACCACCTGACCCGTGTGGCATAGGTAAATGCCATTCCGGTCAAAATAATCTGTTGTGCAGCACGTGGTTTCAACCGCGTGGTTTCCAGATAGACGCCTGCTTCGAGTTTGAGATTATGTGTGCCGTCATGGCGGAACACCCATATTTCACCGCTCTTGAGCGCCATAGAGATCGCAGCACCGCCCAGATCGAGTGTCGCATCAACGTCAGGGTGCAAGTGAAACCGGATATCAAACTGAATGCCTTTCAACTTGCCGGCATCCAGAGCGCGGTCAAAACGCTTCTTCTCAACGTCCTCCATTGCCAGCAGCATATCCTCACCCGCCAGCCCGCGCCCATCCAGCGTCAATTCAAGTGTCCGCGCATGGGTCAGCCCATGGGTCATGACATAACCATTATGACCGCCTTGAAAGCGGATGCCGTCCGACATCTGGCTGATTTCGACGGGCACATGGGTTGCCGCATCGATCAGCGCCTCATGACCGGTGTGGCGATCCGGTTCGGCAAGCCGGGCACTTGAATAGCCCCCCAAAGACAGCGTTGAATGTGACGGTGTGGCCCGACCGGCCCTGCGCCATTCGGCACCAAAAGACGCACCAGAACCACAGTTGACCACCAGGGGCCTGCGCCCCGAGGTCAGTTCAAATGCAAGTGTAGAGGCATGGGCGTTGTCAGACGCTGCACCCGACGGCGGCGTTTCTGCGTCAATGATCACGCTGGTGCGGCCCGCCGACAGTCGCGCATACCCCATGGCCAGCCCGTCTGGCTGAGTGGCCCTTACGTTCGACGCCGCCAGCGCATGATCCAACCACCCCTCAGCGCCGCGCCCGCCGCCATGAAAGCGTGCCAAGGCACCATCGGCATGCCGCAGGCTGCGCAGGGTGGGTGCGATGCGTTCGATGGCTTCAAGATGTTCCTTGGGCGCACCACGGCCCGCATCACTCAGCGCCGCCGCAGCCCATGTGAGAAGCGTGAAAACAGCAAGCAATTCTTCAGGGTTGCGTGTCGGCAAACCGCCTTGGTTGTCTATTTGCGATTTGCATTCGCGGGCCAAAGCCTTGATGGCCGGATCGGCCAGCGATTCCTGCCCCTCAAGCGACAAGCCCGCATAAATGAGGCCCGTCAACGCCTCAAACCTCGGCAAACCGGGCGCGGCTCCGCGCCAGCGCCGCGACAAAAACTGGGTTTGCTGCTCTAATGAGCGATAGAACGCTTTGCTTTGGTCCGACTCCTGCCCGCGCAGCACAAAAAGCGCGTGATTGATCCAGCGGATCAACCGACGACCCGTCAGATCAGGTGTCCATCCCGGCCCCTTGCCCTTGCCATAAATGTCAATCCAGGCCCAAAGCCAGTTTTGCGCCACAGTTCGTGCTGCAACGTCACCAACAGCGGCGAGATCGTCCATCCACGCAAACCCGTGAATTTCTTCGGCATAAGCCGCATCTGGTGGCGCAACATCCCAGATAGAGGTGCCCGGTTCGTTCAATAATGTCCCTGCAAACAGATAATTTCCTGCCACCAACTGCCGCCCACGCGCATAGGACCCGATGGTGCGGGGTTCCGGCGAGGATACAAATCCTTTGACCTGTGCACGGGTTCGGGTTGCGACCTTTGCGTGCCACAGATTGAGAAAACGCGCTTTGCGCGCCTTCAGACTGGTGGTGTTTAACATATGTGCTGCCCTTGACGCTCTGCTGGCGTTTGGCGCAACCATACCCTGAGTCAACCTGCAAGTCACCGCATTTTGGCATTTTTTATGGCAATCGGCGGGATTGGTCGCAAATGTGCGTTTGCCAGCTGCTTGCACATATTAATCTACGGGCGAAATATCTAAAGGAAACCAGTTCATGATCGCCAGCCTGATGATGTACATGCGCCCTGAGCTTGACGCGGCACATGCGCGGTGTTGGGGTCAGATCCGTGCTGAACTGGCCGCGCGAGGCGTTGCCGCCCCTGTGGTCCTGTCGCATGATGTGGATGAATTCAGAGTATGGAACGATCCGCATCTGGTGCTCAGCCAAACCTGTGGGATGCCCTATCGGAAATGGCTGCACGACAAGGTCACGCTGATCGGCACACCTGACTTCGGCGTGCCCGATTGCCCGCCGGGATACTACAAAAGCGCGATTGTGGTGCGGGCGGATGACACACGCGGGGCGCTGCCAGACTTCAAAGATGCGAGATTCGCTTTTAATCAGACGTTTTCACAATCAGGTTTTGCGGCACCCTATGCCCACACAAAACCGCTTGGGTTCTGGTTCACAGATCGGGTGCAGAGCCACAGTCATTTGTCCTCTGCCCGCGCCGTGGCAGAGGGTCAGGCGGACATTGCGGCACTTGACGCTGTGTCTTGGCGATTGATCGCGCGGTATGAACCTTTTGCAGAGCGCCTGCGGGTGCTGGAATGGACATCCCCGACCCCCGGTTTGCCCTATATCGCTGCTGCCGGTGCCGACCAACCAGCAACATTTGACGCCGTCAGCGCCGCGATTGCAGCATTGGAAGGTCCGGATCGTTCAGCACTGGGCATTCAGGGACTGATCCCGATCCCTAAAGAGGCCTATCTGGCTGTCCCCAACCCGCCAGAAAGTGACAGCTGATCAACCTGCCTTGCGCAGGCAGGAGATATAGAATCCATCCATCCCACCCCGATCGGCCCAATAATCCGGGCGCAGGCGCAAGCCGCCTTCGGTGGTGTGCCAGTCAGCATCAATCCCCGGCACATCCAAAGCATCGGTATCCGTTGTCATGTCGGCGTGACGCTCCAATGCCTCGTCCACCTGCACTTCGCCTTCATCAGGCAAGAGTGAACAGGTGCAGAAAACCAACCGGCCACCGGGTTTCAATAATGACCACGCATGGTCGATCAACTCCGATTGCAGTTCAATCAGATCGCCAAATTCAGACCCATCCTTGGCATAGGGCAAATCAGGGTGCCGCCGGATCGTGCCGGTGGCCGAACACGGGGCATCCAGCAAAATGGCATCATATTCACCTGCCACCTCGCGCGCGTCCTGCACACGGGTCTTGGCGGGCAAATGCACCCGCGCAAGGTTTTCCTTGACCCGCACCATGCGCGACGCAGAGCTGTCGACGGCCGTGACCTGTGCCCCAAGCGCTGCCAGTTGCATTGTCTTGCCCCCCGGTGCCGCACATAGATCAAGCACATTTTCGCCCTTTTTCGGGGCCAGAACCTGAACCGGAAGCGCCGCGGCGGCGTCCTGGACCCACCAATCGCCCTCTGCATACCCGGGCATTGCGGATACTTGCCCTGCATCCCGGACCCGCACCGACCCATTGGGCAGCACCACGCCGCCAACGGCCTCTGCCAAGGCCACTGGATCGCGTCTGGCGGTCAGGTCCAGCGGTGCGCCCGCGAAATGTGCGGCCTCCATGGCGGCCATTGCATCGGCCCCCCAGGCTTCGGTCAGCGGCCCCCGCAACCATTTGGGCAAACGCGGCGCGCGCAGGGCGGCCCAGGCGTCCGGCCCCTCTGTCGCGATTTTGCGCAGAATGGCGTTTGTCAGCCCCTTGAGATGGCTCAGGGTCCGGTGACCCGAAACCAGATTGACCATTGCGTTCACCACACCATGCGCGGCACCGCCCTGGCAAAGCTCTATCGTGCCGACGCGCAGAACGTTGCGAATGGTCAGGGGTGGATAGGAGTTCAGGTATTTTTGCAGCAGCCGATCCGCCCGTTCCATGCCGCGCAGCGTTTCCAGCGCCAGACGTTGCGCGCGAGCGCGGTCATCGGGGGGTAGCTTATCAAGCGCACCGCCAGCCAAAAGCTCAGACATCAGGCGTGGCTCTTCACCAAGTATCTGATCCAACAAATAGACGGCACTTTTTCGGGCCTGAACGCCTGTATCTGCCATGAGGTCACTTTCTATCTGGGGGCCAGCCTTGGGGGCATGGGTTGTCTGCGGTAATCTGGGACGTATATCAAGGTGGAAGTTGCCTCAAGAGGACCCCATGCCAAATCCTACGTCACCCCCCGGACCGGACCTGCCGCCTCAGCCCAAGCCAAGGGAAAACCCCGCCCCCGACGTGCCCAAACCGACCCCGCCAGACCCCAAGCCCGACCTGCCACCAGCCGCCATGCGCGCTCTGGCTGAGGCTGAAGAGCGGCGGAAAACCCAAAAAGTGACAAACCTGCCGCCGGAATTAGGCGGTCGGAACGGGCCGGAGCCTGTCAGATACGGTGATTGGGAGAAAAAAGGTCTTGCGGTCGATTTTTGATCAGGACCTAACCGTTGTAACGAAAACCTGCGAGCCTGCTTAACGGCCCAAAAGATCAGCGCAGTCTGAATTCAGCCGACTGACCGGCACCCTTGTCAGAAGTGATGCGCATTTTGGCTCCATCCGCTTCAACCGACTGGCAGTTGTAGCCCAGATCGTCACCGCCCCATTCGAGGCTGCGGCACAGATAGTTCCCTTTCCACTGCCATTGCCCCGTAATCTCCCAGACTGCGCCCATGCCCGAGATTTGTCCGTTTGGCAGCACCGACAACTTCACCATGGGACGCGTAAGCGACTTTCCCTCGACCAGCGCAACAAAATCGGCTTTGGTTGTGACCTTTTCGTAATCCGCAAAGGCAGGTGTTGCCAAAGCGAGGACACAAGCGGAAATGGAGGCTAACAATGATTTCAAGGCGCGTCTCCTTTGACTAATATAAAGGATACGTTTCAACCGCCCGATTGGTTTCATCTTTGTTGAAAAAACATCTCGACGCTCAATCAGACAGGCCCAGAACGTCAAGCATATCATATTGCCCGGGGGCCTGTCTCAGCCCCCAAAGTGCGGCCTTGAGCGCGCCGCGCGCAAAGACCGAGCGATCAGAGGCGACGTGCCGCAAGATGATCCGTTCACCTGCAGCGGCAAACATCACGTCGTGTTCTCCGATAATATCGCCACCACGGATGGCTGAAAAACCGATGTCGCCGGGTCTGCGCGCGCCCGTCATTCCGTCGCGCGCCCGGTCCGATACCTCGGCCAGTGTCACACCCCTGCCCGCTGCTGCCGCTTCACCCAACATCAGCGCCGTGCCAGAGGGCGCATCGACCTTCTGGTTATGATGGGCCTCGATGATTTCAATGTCGTAATCTTCATCCAGCGCGGCCGCGACCCGTTTGGTCAATTGGGTCAAAAGGTTCACGCCAAGGCTCATGTTGCCTGCGCGCACGATCACAGCATGGCGGGCAGCGGGTTCAAGGGCCGCGATCTCATCCTCGGTCATGCCGGTTGTCCCGATGACGTGTACGGCGCGGGCCTGCGCTGCAAAGGCTGCAAACTCAAGTGTTGCTTTGGGCGCGGTGAAATCAATAATGGCTTGCGCGGGTGCAATGGCGTCCAGCGGGTCGTCTGTAACCGTAACTCCCAAAGTTGCGCCACCCATGGCCACGCCAACATCCTGACCCACCCACGCATGGCCGGGTCGTTCAATCGCGCCAACCAACCGCATCCGGTCGCTTGCTGAAACCTGCGTGATCAGCATCTGGCCCATACGGCCAGAGGCACCTGTGATGGCGATACCGGGGGTTTGGGTCATGATCGCGCTCCTTGGTCAATTTCGTTTGGTTTAGCCTGCATGGCGCGGCTTGGCAAAGGCTGCGGGACGTCTTAGATGGAAGCCATGGGAAAGAATAAGTTTCAAGAGGGCACAGGTCCATCGCAACGACAGCTTCGGGTGGGCGAGACCATTCGACGGGCTTTGTCAGACGTTCTGGCGCGTGGCGATGTGCACGACCCCGAACTCAACCGCATGTCAATCACCGTCGGCGAGGTGCGCACGTCATCGGATCTCAAGATCGCCACAGCCTATGTTTTGCCATTGGGCGGGCAAGGCAAGGATGAGGTGCTCCAGCTTTTGGCGCGCAACAAAGGCGAATTGCGGCGCATGGTCTCCAAGAAACTGACGCTCAAATTTGCGCCGGATTTGCGGTTTCAACTGGATCAGACCTTTGACCAGATGGACGAAACGCGGCGGATGCTGGCCCAGGACATTGTGCGCCGGGATGCCAATGCCCCGGATCAGGCACTGGACGAATGAGGCTGCTTGTCCTCTTGGCTCTGGTTCTTGTTACCAGACCAGCGGACGCTGCGGCATGTCGGTCTGAAACCTACGCTGGCAATAAATACTCAATTTGCGAGGTCGATCTGACGCAGGAAAACCTGCAGCTTTTCCTCAAGGACGAGGATGGCCAGATTTACGGTCATTTTGGCAACGTTGAAGCAACCCTGAACGCAAACGGTCAGCATCTTGGCTTTGCGATGAACGCAGGTATGTTTCATGAAGACCGCGCACCGGTGGGCCATTATGTCGAGAACGGGCAAGAGGTCCAGCGGGTGATCAGCAGCGATGGTCCCGGCAATTTTGGTCTGCTGCCCAATGGTGTGCTGTGCCTTCGGGACGGTCGGGCAGATGTTTTTGAAACCAAAGCGTTTTTGCGCGACAACCCACCTTGCGTCTCTGCCACACAATCGGGTCCTATGCTGGTGATTGATGGTGCGCTGCACCCAAAGTTTCTCGAAGACGGGACATCACGCTACATCCGCAACGGTGTCGGCACCACGGCGGATGGCACACGTGCGGTATTTGCGATTTCGGACAACACAGTTAATTTTTATGATTTCGGTGTCCTTTTTCGCGATCACCTCAAGATGCCGAATGCGCTTTATTTTGATGGGAACGTATCGCGCCTGCGTGCCCCGGAACTGGGCCGCGACGACGCAGGGTTCAGCGCGCTGGGTCCAATCATTGGCGTGGTTGAGCCCGCGAGATAGCGGCCGCTCGCCCGTTCGGGTTCTTTTCAAACTTGGGTCTGGGCAGTCACGCTTTGGCGCGTTAAGTGGCACTTTGGTCAACAAAGAGAGTGAACATGGCACGCAAACGCAAAGGTCGGGATATTTCAGGTTGGCTGGTGGTCGACAAACCCGCCGGGCCGACCTCAACGGCTGTGGTGAACAAGGTACGCTGGGCGATGGATGCCAAAAAAGCAGGCCACGCTGGCACGCTTGACCCGGATGCGACCGGGGTACTGGCCGTGGCACTGGGTGAGGCCACAAAAACTGTGCCCTATATCACCGATGCCTTGAAAGCCTATGTGTTCACCGTGCGCTTGGGGGCATCGACAAACACCGATGACGCCGAAGGGGAAATACTTGAGACATCTGATGTGCGCCCGGATGATGCGGCTATAAAGGCGGCGCTGGGTGCCTTTGTCGGTGATATCGAACAGGTGCCGCCGCAGTTCTCCGCAGTCAAGATTGACGGGGAACGCGCCTATAAACGCGCCCGCGACGGTGAAGCGATGGATTTGGCGGCGCGGCCCCTCTGGGTGGAGAGCCTGCTTTTGACCGAAAGACCGGATGCGGATCACGTGACCCTTGAAATGGTGTGTGGCAAGGGCGGCTATGTTCGATCTGTTGCGCGGGATCTGGGGCAGGCATTGGGATGTTTCGGCCATGTCCGCGAA
This sequence comes from Sulfitobacter sediminivivens, assembly GCF_042611115.2. NCBI lineage: Bacteria > Pseudomonadati > Pseudomonadota > Alphaproteobacteria > Rhodobacterales > Roseobacteraceae > Sulfitobacter > Sulfitobacter sediminivivens. The sequence continues at coordinate 487,184 of NZ_JBHGAR020000001.1, read as the reverse complement.
TTGCGGCGTATCTGGTCGGGCCCCTTCGACGTCTCTGATGGTTTGACGCTGGAAGAGGTTGAGGCAATGGCCCGCACGCCCGAGCTTGATGCGCACCTCTTGCCGCTTGAACAGGGGTTGCATGCTTTGCCAGAGGTCAAGGCGACCGCAGAAGGTGCTGTGCGCCTGCGCAATGGCAATCCCGGCATGGTCATCGCACACGATGTTGAATACGGTGACGAATGCTGGGCGTCCTTTGACGGCAAAGCCGTTGCTGTTGGCCGCTTCAGATCAGGCGAACTTCATCCCACACGGGTTTTCAATGTATCTTCGTCAGGTAACGACTGAGTGTTGTGGTTCATTGGGATTGAATCCATCGCTGTGCCACACCGTTCAGGCCAGTCCCAAACGGTCTGTTCATCCCAGTGATTGCCCCTGCCACATCCATCAAAGCCACAGGCGCTAGCACCGGGGCATAGTTTCTCAGAATACCGTTATTCGAATTGCACTGAGACGCCAGGATTGGCACAACCACATCATGATCACCCGAACACACACCAAAGGCGATGCGCCCTCTACTGCGGTCTATTCCGACTGCGACAGATACCGCTATAGCCTTGGCCGCATTTGGAATCCGGTCGGCAAGCAGGTGATGTTCGTGATGCTCAACCCGTCAACCGCGACCGAAGTGCAGAACGACCCAACAGTTGAACGCTGCGAACGTCGGGCGCGGGCGCTGGGGTACGGCGGTTTTCGCGTGACCAACATCTTTGCGTGGCGCGCTACGGATCCACGCGACATGCGTGCCGCCCCTGATCCTGTTGGCCCCGAAAATGATTCGACTTTGAAAGAAGGTGCGCTGTGGGCCGACCACATCATCGCGGCATGGGGCACTCACGGTGCGCATCTGGATCGGGGCATTGCTGTGGCTGACATGCTGTCCCGACAGGGTAAACCATTGTTCCATTTTGGTTTATCTAAAGCGGGGCACCCAAAACATCCGCTATACCTGCCCTATTCTCAACAACCCATTTCGTGGTCAATCGATCAGGTCACCCTTTAACGGTCAATTAACCAGTTAACTCTATTGGCTTAGGCGACCGCGCGCTTGCGTGGTTTATCTGCGCCGGGGCGGTACGTGGTTGTGCCGAAGACCCGCTTTTTAGGATGATCAGATGTTGTGGTTGGCAGGATTGATGGGTTTGATGGCGGTCAGCACGGCGGTCTATGTCGATTTGAGCGAAGAATTGGACGGCGACGACCAGCCCGGCGCACCGGAAAACAGCAACGCTACACAAGACGACATCGTTCTGGGCAGTGCTGATGCGGACTTTATTATCGGCGGCGGCCACACCGACCAGATTAACGGTTATGACGGCAACGATGTCATAGATGGCGGTGCCGGCAATGATGATGTTCATGGGGCCGGTGGCGATGACACACTTTTTGGCGGGCCGGACAATGACAATGTCCATGGTGATCAAGGCGATGACGATATCCATGGGGATGATGGGGACGACAGTGTGATGGGCCACGGTGATGATGACATCCTTTATGGCGGTGTCGGCCAGGATTCCCTTCACGGGGGCGAGGGTGACGATCAGCTTTTCGGTGAAGAAGGTTCCGATGCCCTCCAAGGCGGCCTGGGCAATGACACGCTTGATGGTGGCGCGGGACAGGATGTTCTTTTTGGGGGATGGGGTGCTGATGTGTTGAATGGCATCGTCGATGATCCCGATACAGCGGGCATTCAAGACCTCGATGATCGGGATTTCCTGAACGGTGGCGGTGCCGATGATGTGATTCTGGCAGGTCAGGACGATATTGTGACCACAGGTGATGGGGCCGATCAGATCGTTATGGGGGACTGGATTGGCGCAAGCCATGCGGTACACATCACAGATTTCGTGCCAGCTGATGACGCCTTGCTGTTTGTCTGGGATGACAGCGCCGCTGACAGCGAAGCGCCAGAGGTTTCGATTGTGGCCGATCCTGAAAATGCGGGCCTTCTAAACATCTTTATGGGTGATGTGATCGTGGCGAATGTCACAGGGGCAAAGGCGTTGGACAGCGCGGAGGTAATGCTGATCCCGCTCAGTTCCGCTTATGCCAATGGCCTGATCGCTGCCTGACCAGCGGGCAGCCAAACCGCTATGGCAATAAGTCTTTGCCATTCCCAAGCTATTTTCCTATACGCGCCCATCACCTGCTGATTCTGATTGGCATGTGATGCCTCCATGGGCCTGAGCTGGACGACATCCCGGCCTGCGCCATTCATTTTAACTTTTCCGCAAAGGAGACCCCGATGTCGATTACACTGGAAGAAAAAGCAAAAGTCATGAAGGACTTTGGCACCAAAGAAGGCGATACAGGATCGCCAGAAGTGCAGGTCGCCATCCTTTCCTCGCGCATCGCGACGCTGACAGAACACTTCAAGACTCATAAGAAAGACAACCACGGTCGCCGTGGTCTTTTGAAAATGGTCGCAACACGCCGCAAATTGCTCGACTATGTCAAAGGCAAAGATGAGGCCCGATATCAGGATCTGATCAAACGTCTGGGCCTGCGCCGCTAAGCGTTTAGGCATCGCTGAAGAACACGAAACCGCGCTCTGGTGACAGAGGGCGGTTTTTTCATGCGCACCGCATGGCGAAAAGCCTGCGAAAACCGGACAGAATCCCGATCATCAAATACGGCCCAGCCGCCAGTTTGCGAAAAGGTTCGACTTTTTCGAAAAGGTGCCTGTTTCATACCCGGCAAACAATCCATCTTGAGTCACAAGAACTGTACGCCATCCGCGTGCCGCAGCCCCAAGTATATCAGTGTGCAGCGTATCTCCACACATTGCGATTCGATCTTTCGGCACGTCGGGAAGCGTTGCTTCGACAAGGTGGTAAACCTCGGGAAAAGGTTTCCCGAAAAATCGCACCTGTTCAGGGAACAGGTCTGCAATCAGATGACCAAAGTGGCCAGGTTCCACGGAAAACCCATCGTCGCGCGGGGCCGCCAGATCGGCGTTGCCAATGAACAGGGTCCGCGGGCGGTTCTGCATGGCATCTTTTAACAAATCCTGACGGTCGGTTGTCCAATTGGACGTGGAAAGGAACAGGAAATTGTCGACCATATCATAGTCTTTCGGATCATCGCCCAAGCGCAACGCAGTGGCAGGCAGGTCGACCAGCCGATCGGTATCCGCAGCAATGACACCCCATTTCCCTTGGGTCAGGTGAAGCAATGCGGCCTCGCGGCTTGTGATGATCTCATCATCTGAGAGTGTGAGCCCCAGACGTTTGAATTTCGCGACAGCGCCGCTGCGGTCATAGCTGGCGGCGTTGGTCAGGATACGAATGGCGCAGCCCCGTTCACGCAGCTGATCGAGCCTGTGATCAGCCCCCGGAATCATGGTTTCGCCCACATTCAGCACCCCGAAGGCATCGAAAACAAAGGCATCAACGTCGTCGGCGATATCCAGCAGGCAGGTGATATCGACAGTTTCGGACTGCGCTACAACTTTGGGAAATCGGCTGCGGACTGCCTGGTAGCGATCAAAGATTGATTGCGTCGTTAGCATGTTGTCCCCGCGCTTGTCAGTGGTTGCTAAGTTTTCTGTGCATCCCTAAGGGTACTGAGCCAGAGCACAGCCGTAAACAACAAAACAACATTTATTTCACCATCATGCCGCAGATTTACCAAATTATATCTATGATGCCTTCCAAAATGGCACTATTCAGATATTAATGTCAAAAACTCGCCCATCTTTTTTGTTGTTTTGTTGCTTTTAATGACCTAGCGTAAAGTCAGGGTTGGGATTTGGGGGGGGCAGAATGTCGTCGAAAAAGCGCAGTCGGCGAGAAGCAATCACGTCTCTTGTTCAAGAGCAGGGCGCTGTGACTGTCGGCTCGCTTGCAGAACGTTTCGATGTTTCGATGCAAACCATCAGGCGCGACGTGGATGCATTGTGCGAAGGCGACATGTTGCACCGGGTTCATGGCCGCATTGAGTTAAGTGAACAGTTTTTGAACACCCCGTTCGATCAACGCGCGGGCACCAACCTTTTGGGTAAACGCGCCATCGGACAGGCAGCGGCGGCCTTGATCCCCGACGGATCAACGGTATTTATCTCGATCGGGTCCACCCCGCTGAGCGTGGCGCAGGCGCTGCGCGGCCACAAAGGTCTGACGATCATTACCAATAACCTCAGCGCTGCGATGGCGTTGAGCGAAGAGGTATCCAACCGAATCATCCTGCCGGGCGGTGAACTGCGTCTGCCAGATCGCGACATACTGGGGAACGAAGTTCTGGATTTTTTCGGGCGTTTCCGGGCCGGGTTTGCTGTTTTTGGCGCGGCCGGTGTTGCCAGTGACGGTGGCCTTTTGGAATTTCACACAAATGAAGTCCGCGCGACACAAAAAATTCGTGCAAATGCGCAAAAATCCATTCTCGTGGTCGACTGGTCGAAGTTCGGGCGGCAAGCGCCGGCCCTTGGTGACAACATAGCCGATATTGACACGATCATCATTGACCGGCGGCCGGGCGAAACCTTTGCGCCGCTGCTCGACAAAGTAAACGACAGGCTGCTGGTGGCCGAAGGAGAAGCGACATGACAACATCCCCATTTGTGGTGCTCAAGGACGTAGCGAAACGCTGGAATGGCCAGCTTGGCGTCGAAGGCATCACGCTGGATATCCCCGAAGGCAGCTTTACCGCGCTGCTCGGGCCGTCGGGTTGTGGTAAATCGACGACGCTGCGCCTGCTGGCAGGATTGGAATTGCCGGATGAAGGGCGCATCCTGATCGACGGCAAGGATGTCACCACCAGTGCGGCGTCCGACAGGAACCTGTCGATGGTGTTTCAGTCCTACGCTCTGTTTCCGCATTTGTCGGTTGCCGAAAACGTCGTGTTTGGCCTGAAAGTGCGGCGTGTGCCCAAGGCAGAACGGCAACAAAAGCTGCACCGCGCCTTAGAGATCACGGGCCTGCTGGGCTACGAGGATCGTAAGCCGGGTGAGCTGTCCGGCGGTCAGCGTCAGCGCGTCGCACTTGCCCGTGCGATTGTGGCCGGTCAGCGCCTGTGCCTGATGGATGAACCCCTGTCAAACCTCGATGCAAAGCTGCGTAATTCGGTGCGCAAAGACATCAAGAAACTGCAGCGCGATCTGGGCATCACGGTCGTCTACGTGACCCACGACCAGACCGAAGCGATGAGCATGGCCGATACCGTCGTATTGATGAAAGACGGTCATATCCAACAGGTCGGCGCGCCTGAGGATCTGTATAACAAGCCCAACAACACTTTCGTGGCCGAATTTGTCGGTGCCCCCCCAATGGCGTTGATCGGGGCTGCCGCACTGGACGGTTTCGGTGCGGATCAGACCATCGGCATCAGGGCCGAGAACATCCAGATCGTCCCAAAGGGTGAAGGTCGCCTGAGCTGTATCGTCACCGAGAGCGAATTCCTGGGGTCGGAAACACTGATTGGGCTGGACCATGCGCATACCGAAGGTCTCTGCGTGTTGAGGTCCGGGCTGTCGCTGATGGCTGAGGGCGAAGAGATCGACATTACGTTTCAAGACGACAACCTGCACGTCTTTGACGGGTCAGGACAACGGATGGCGGCACGGTAGCACCTTATCGCGCCATAAAGACAAAGATCAAAACAAGGGAGAAAGACATGAAACTATTTTCAAAAACGGGATTGGGATTGGCCACTGCAATGGCGGCTGGCCTTGCTGCCCCAGTCAGCGCCGAAACCGAGCTGACAATGTATTACCCCATCGCAGTCGGGGGCGCGCTTACAGAGGTGGTGGACGGCATTGTCGCGGATTTCGAGGCTGAAAACCCCGATATCAACGTCACCGCGATCTATTCAGGCAACTATGACGACACACGCGTGCGCGCGCTTTCTGCCCTTGCCTCGGGTGAGGCGGCACAGCTTGCTGTCATGTTTTCCATTGATGCCTATGACCTGATCGAACAGGAATTGATTGTGCCATTCGACGAGGTTGCAACCACGGATGCAGATAAGGAATGGCTTGGCAGCTTTTATCCGGCGTTGATGGCCAACAGCCTGATCGAAGGTCAGACATGGGGCATTCCGTTTCAGCGTTCGACCATCGTGGCCTATTACAACAAGGATATGTTTCGCGCTGCAGGTCTCGACCCCGAAGCACCGCCAACCACGTGGGATGAAATGGTATCAATGGGCAAGGCGCTGACGCAGGGCGATACCTACGGGCTGATGATCCCCTCAACCGGCTATCCCTATTGGATGTTTCAGGCGCTCGCGATCCAGAACGGCAAAGAGCTGATGTCGAACGACGGTCTGACGACGTACTTTGACGATCCCGCCGTGGTCGAAACGCTTGAGTTCTGGAAATCATTGTCGGCTGAACACGGCATCATGCCTACAGGCACTGTTGAATGGGGCACATTGCGTCAGGCGTTCCTCGAAGGGCAAACGGCGATGATGTGGCATTCCACGGGCAACCTGACTGCGGTCAAGAACGGCGCAAGCTTTGACTTTGGTGTGGCGGAACTGCCCGGCAATGTACGCAAAGGGTCACCCACGGGAGGCGGCAACTTCTATCTGTTCAAGAACACAACTGATGAAGAACGCGCCGCAGCGCTCAAGTTGATGCAGTTCATGACATCCCCGGCGCAGGCTGCTGCATGGTCTATCGCGACCGGCTACATGGGCGTGTCACCAGCCGCCTACGAGACTGAAGCTCTGAAAGCATATACAGGTGAATTTCCGCCGGCACTGGTTGCCCGCAATCAGTTGGAAAACGCAGTTGCTGAATTCTCGACATTCGAGACAGCGCGCGTGCGTGATGGCCTGAACAACGCCATTCAGTCTGCGCTGACCGGGGCAAAGGCCCCTGCGGATGCCTTGGGCGAAGCGCAAGAAGCCGCAAAGCGCCTGCTGGCTGCATACCAGTAACTTTCCCGGCGGGGCCGATGCATCCCGTGCATCGGCCCCGCCACCTCCCCCATACCCGGAGACGCGCCCATGTCCGCCCATGCCAACCTTGAACGCCGTAGACAGGCCATCTACGGCTGGCTGTTGCTGTCACCCGCCGCGGTGTTGCTGACGGTCTTTGCGTTTTATCCGTCGATCGCGACCCTCTGGTCGAGCATGTTTTCCCGCGGCACACGCCGCAATCCGACAGAATTCATCGGCACCGAAAATTATGCGGACCTGTTCGCTGATCCGACCTTTTGGCTCGTGGTCAAAAACAATCTGCTCTACGCGGGCGTCACGATCCCCGTTTCCATCGGCATCGCTTTGGCAATGGCGCTTTGGGCCAATTCCAAGATATCTGCGCGCGGATTTGTGCGGACCGCCTATTTCACGCCCACGGTGCTGCCGATGATTGCCGCAGCCAACCTTTGGCTGTTCTTTTACACCCCCGGATTGGGCGTGCTGGACCAAATCGGCAGCCTTTTTGGCCTGCCTTCGGTCAACTGGCTGGGCCAGCCCGAAACAGCGCTTTGGGCGATCATCATTGTGACAATCTGGAAAGAGGCGGGGTTCTTTATGATCTTCTACCTCGCCGCATTGCAGACAATTCCCGTAGACCTTAAGGAAGCCGCCGATATTGAAGGGACCAGCCGCTGGACCTATACCCGCCGGATCGTGCTGCCGCTGTTGATGCCCACCACGTTGTTCATCGCCGTCAACGCGATGATCAACTCGGTCAAGCTGATTGATCATCTGTTCATTTTGACCAAGGGCGGGCCTTCGGATGCGTCCAAGCTGATCCTTTACTACATCTGGGAAATGGCCTTTGCCTTCTTTGATGCGCCCCACGCCGCCGCCATGACGATCCTTGTGATTGCCGTGCTTGGGGTCGTGGCCGCGGTGCAGTTCCTCTACCTTGATAAAAGGACGCATTACCAATGAAGAGCCTTACAAAATTCATGGACAGCTTTGGCGCGATCCTTTTGGCAATCATTTGGATTGCACCGCTGCTGTTTGCCTTCTGGGCCGCGACCCACTCGACCTCCGACGCCGTTAACCTGAACTTGTTCGCGCCCTGGACAATGGACAATTTCCGCGTCGCCTGGGACGGCGCGCCTTGGCTCAAGTATTTCATGAACACCTTCATGCTGGTCACGGTGATCCTGATCGGTCAGTTCATCCTGACCACGCTTGCAGGCTTTGCCTTTGCGCAGTTGCAGTTTCCGGGGAAGGACTATGTGTTCATACTGGTGCTGATGCAGTTGTTCATCCTGCCCGAAGTGCTGATCGTGGAAAACTACGCGATGGTTTCCCGCCTTGGGTTGTTTGACACAATTCTCGGCGTTGGCATGCCCTATATGGCCAGCGCGTTTGGCATTTTCCTCATGCGGCAGGCATTCAAGGGCGTTCCCATTGAACTCCACGAAGCCGCAAGGATCGAAGGCTGCGGGCTTTTGGGCATTCTCTGGCGGGTTTATGTGCCTTTGGCCAAACCCACCTATTTGGCCTATGCTCTGGTGTCGGTCTCAACCCATTGGAACAACTTCCTCTGGCCGCTGATTGTGACAAATTCGCCTGACACACGGCCCCTGACAGTCGGCCTTTCGATCTTTGGTGCGCCGGAAAACGGTGTGGATATCAGTGTGATTTCTGCCGCGACCCTGATGTCGGTCGCACCGCTACTGATTGCTTTCCTGATCTTCCAACGCCAGTTCGTACAAGCGTTCCTGCGCGCGGGGATCAAATGACCACGATCCTGCAAATCTCGGACACGCATATCGTACCCGAAGGCGCACTGGTGTCCGGACGGTTGGATACGGCAGAGGCTTTGGCGCGACTGATCACCCGTATTCAAACGATCCGCGACGAGATCGGACCGATTGATGCCGTACTGGTCAGTGGCGATCTAAGCGATGATGGCAGCCCGACAAGTTACGGCCGGTTCAAGACGTTGATGGCGCGGTTGAACTTGCCGCTGCTGGTCATCCCCGGCAATCACGATGCGCGCGAACCAATGCGCGCGGCCTTTGCCGACCAGTTGCCCGCGCAAGGTCCGTTGGATTGGGACACGCAGATCGATGATATGACGGTGATCGGCCTTGATACCCTTTCAGAAGGGTCGGGCAAAGGTGTCCTTTCGGCCCAGTCCCTGTTATTTCTCAAGGCAACATTGGCAAAGTCAAAGACCGCGCCAACCCTTATCGCGCTGCACCACCCGCCTTTCCCATCGGGGATAAAGTTCATGGATGACATCGGGCTGACAAATCGCGACGCTTTTCAGGCGATAGTGGCTGATCATAAAGGCCCGTTGCGGATCGTTTGCGGCCATATTCACAGTATGATGGTGATGGATCTCGGAGGTCACATCGCGGTCTCAGCGCCGGCACCTTGCAGCACATTCGCCTATGATGTGCGTGGCGATGCACCTGTGGGTTTCATGACGCTCGAAGATGGATGCGTGCTTCACCGGTGGAACGCGGGCTTTCAATCCGTGCGTATCGGGCCGGTTGCGGGGGCCGGACCGTTCCCCTTCTAAGTCTTCCCATTGACAGAAATCCGCCCTCCATAAGGCGCGCTGTTCAGTGGCGCTGCAGCAGCGCGAACGTCGCCTTTGTCTCTGCGCTGCTGGGCGAAAGAAACCGACACAATACCGACGCAATACAGATCGCCAAAAGCGCTCAGAATTTGCGTCTCTGCCCACCGCATCGAACAGGGATCGTAACCGCCGAGGCGCTTCGCATCCCCACCCTTCCCATCCCCTCGAAAACACTGTATGCCCCCGCAATCTGAAAGCAGGTGCCCGGACCTCAGCCCCTGTTAAAAGAAGATACCGAGGTCAGGGGCAATTCGGCCCCTATGCAAATGGCCCAAACAGGGCCGAAACAGGAAACGTAGATGTTTAATGTAACGACAAAATCAATCCAGTGGGGCGAAGAAACGCTGACACTGGAAACCGGCAAAGTGGCCCGTCAGGCAGACGGTTCTGTGATTGCCACGCTGGGCGAAACCAGCGTCATGGCGAACGTGACGTTCGCACGTCAGCAAAAGCCCGGACAGGACTTTTTCCCGCTGACCGTTCACTACAACGAAAAATATTATGCTGCCGGTAAAATCCCCGGTGGTTTCTTCAAGCGCGAGGCGCGCCCGACTGAAAAAGAGACGCTGACAAGCCGTCTGATTGACCGCCCGATCCGCCCGCTGTTCGTCCCCGGCTTCAAAAACGAAGTTCTGGTGATGTGTACAGTGTTGTCACACGATCTGGTTAACGACCCGGATATGGTTGCGATGATCGCCGCCTCTGCCGCCTTGACCATTTCTGGCGCGCCGTTCATGGGCCCGATTGCGGCATGCCGCGTTGGCTTCTCGGATGGCGAATACATCCTGAACCCTGAGATTGACGACATGCAGGACCTGCGCCTGAACCCAGATCAGCGTCTTGATCTGGTTGTTGCCGGCACCAAAGACGCCGTGATGATGGTGGAATCCGAAGCGTATGAGCTGACCGAAGAAGAAATGCTTGGCGCGGTGAAATTCGCGCATGAGCAGATCCAGCCGGTGATCGACCTGATCATTGATCTGGCCGAAGACGCCGCGAAAGAGCCGTTTGATTTCCAACCCGTTGACTATTCCGACCTGTCGGCAGCTGTCAAAAAAGCTGGTGAAAAAGACATGCGCGCCGCCTTTGCAATTGCTGACAAGCAAGAGCGCACTACAGCGGTCGCTGCCGCGCGCGAGACAATCAAAGCCGCATTGAGCGAAGAACAATTGGCAGACGCCAATCTGGGTTCCGCGATGAAAGGTCTTGAGGCGTCTATCCTGCGCGGTGACGTTGTGAAGACGGGCAAGCGGATTGATGGCCGTAAAACGGATGAAATCCGTGATATCGTATCCCAGACCGGCATCTTGCCACGGACCCACGGTTCAGCCTTGTTCACACGCGGCGAAACCCAAGGTCTTGTTGTAACCACGCTGGGCACCGGGGATGATGAACAGTTCATCGACGCGCTGCATGGCAACTTCAAATCGAACTTTTTGCTGCACTATAACTTCCCTCCCTATTCGGTTGGCGAAGTGGGTCGCGTGGGCCCTCCAGGCCGTCGCGAAATTGGTCACGGCAAACTGGCATGGCGCGCGTTGCAAGCCGTGTTGCCTGCGGCGACTGATTTCCCTTACACGATCCGCGTTGTGTCTGAGATCACTGAATCAAACGGTTCATCTTCGATGGCGTCTGTTTGTGGTGGCTCCCTGTCCATGATGGACGCTGGTGTACCGTTGAAAGCCGCTGTTGCTGGTGTGGCCATGGGTCTGATCCTTGAAGAAGACGGATCATACGCGATCCTGTCCGATATCCTGGGTGACGAAGACCACCTTGGCGACATGGACTTCAAAGTTGCGGGTACAGAAGCCGGGATCACCTCCTTGCAGATGGACATCAAGATCGCGGGCATCACGCCAGAGATTATGGAAAAAGCCTTGGCGCAAGCCAAAGAAGGCCGCATCCATATCCTTGGTGAAATGAACAAAGCGATCTCTGGTGCTGCCGAATTCTCTGAGCACGCGCCACGCATCGAAACCATGCAGATCCCAACCGACAAGATTCGTGAAGTGATCGGGTCTGGCGGTAAAGTGATCCGTGAGATCGTCGAAGTGTCCGGTGCAAAAGTCGATATCAATGACGAAGGCATCATCAAGATCGCAAGCCCGAACGGCGACGCGATCAAGAAGGCCTACGACATGATCCATTCCATCGTCGCAGAGCCAGAAGAAGGCAAAGTGTACACCGGGACGGTTGTTAAGATTGTCGATTTCGGTGCATTCGTGAACTTCTTTGGCAAGCGCGACGGTCTGGTCCATGTGTCACAGATCGAAAACCGTCGCCTGAACCACCCTTCAGATGTTCTGAAGGAAGGCCAGGAAGTGAAAGTCAAACTGCTTGGTTTTGACGATCGCGGCAAGGTGCGCCTGTCGATGAAAGTTGTTGATCAGGAAACTGGCGAAGAAGTGAAGAAAGAGGAAACGGCTGAGGAGTAATTTCTAAGCCCGACCTCTAAGAGCAGAAAAAGACGGCCCTGATGGAAACATCGGGGCCTTTTTGCGTTGGGATATATACGGGGGCCTGCGCCGCTCTACGATTTGCGCCGCTATTTGTAACGGGATAGTCTGCCGCCAACACGATTTGAAAGAGGGGAATTTCAATGACACTTTTTAACCGTCGCAACATTCTGACCACAGGTGCTGCCGCCTTTTTGGCTGGCCCTGCGTTTGCCGCGACCGAAGCCTATGAAATTCCCAAGCATCATCAGGCCAAGATTGTAAAGATCAGGGACGGGTTCCGCCCCGGCGAAATCCATGTCGATCCGGGCCAATTCGCACTTTATTGGACGCTGGAAGGCGGCGAGGCTATCCGATACCCCGTCGGTATTGGCAAAGCTGGCCGCTATGCTTCAGGCACATTCCGGGTTGGGCGCAAAGCCGAATGGCCAAGCTGGACGCCAACCAAGAACATGATCCGGCGCGAACCGCACCTCTACGCCAAACACGCAGGCGGTATGGCGGGGGGTGGCAATAATCCGTTGGGCGCACGCGCGCTCTATCTTTATTCGGGCAGCCGTGACACTTACCTGCGCATCCACGGCACTCCGCGTCCGCAAAACGTCGGCCTGGCGGTTTCAAACGGCTGTGTGCGGATGATCAATGCGCATGTCATTGACCTTGCTCAGCGGGTGCCGAACGGTGCGCGCGTTGTGCTGCACTAGATCCGACAGATCAGAATTATGGGCCTTAGGTATAAGGTATCGGTTTTTTGTGGCAGTTCCTGAGGGAGTAGGCCAAAAGTCACTGCACGGATGGTGGATAGGGACATTCGAAATCGGTAAGTTCAGTCCCGCAACCGAGTGTTTCAATATCCTCAGATCCGCTCGCTAGGTGCTTTGTTCAAGGGAGATATCGTCGAATGGTCCGTATGGTTCTTGCAGCTTTGCTCGTATTAACTGCCAGTATCCTGCACGCCGAAACGATCAAACTGGCGGTGACGACATCTTTTAAAAATTCCGGTTTGTCTGATGTCCTGCTGCCCGAAATCAAGCGCGATACCGGGATTGATGTGCAGCTTTTAGTTGTCGGCACAGGTCAAGCCCTTCGGCTTGGCGAAGCGGGGGATGTGGATGCAATTCTAGTCCATTCAAAAAACGCCGAGGAAGCCTTTGTCGAGGCGGGTTTCGGGACACACCGGCGCGAACTCATGTACAATGATTTTGTATTCATCGGGCGCATGGATGATCCTGCCGCGATTGGAACTGCGCCATCCGCGAACGATGCGCTGCGGCGTATTGCAGCCCTGCAATCGCCATTTGTCAGCCGTGGGGATGACAGCGGCACCCACAAAAAAGAACTGTCGCTCTGGGCTGCGGCAGAGCTTGACCCCACAAGTTTTGCCGATTGGTACAAGCCCGTTGGGTCCGGCATGGGTGCAAGCCTGAACACCGCGGCGGCTTTGGGTGCCTACATTGTGTCGGATCGGGCAAGTTGGTTGAGTTTTGCGAACAAACGCGACCTTGCACTGCTTTATGCGGGCGATCCGACGCTCTTTAACCAATACGCCTATATTCCGATCAGCCCTGCGCGACACCCGCATGTGAATGCCGATGCCGCCCGTCGGCTGGAACAATGGTTGGTCGCAGATCGTGCGCAAGAATTGATAAACGGGTACGAATTGAACAATCAGCAGCTCTTCACATTTAACGCCAAGCCAGAGTAGCCGTAGCAGATTTGGTCTATGACCGGCTGCGAATTGACGCTAACAAACGCTATGAAATCGCTGATTATTCATATGTCTTCAAGCATTGCGCGCCGCGAAAATGCGCATCGATTGTTGTCAGCGTTGCCCGACGCAAGTCTGGTTGAAGCGGTTGATGGCCGAGATCATGGTCAAGTGGAAGGTGTGCAGGTCATGCCCGGCACCCATCTTGATCCTGCCTACCCTTTCACCCTTGGCCCCGGCGAGGTTGGGTGTTTTCTGAGCCACCGTAAATGCTGGCAGATGATCGCAGATGGCAACGCACCATTTGCTCTGATTGCTGAGGACGATTTAAGTATTGATCCGGCTATTTGGTTTGATGTCTTGAAATTGATTGAACGGCACGCCGCCGAGGACAGCTTTATCCGTGTTCCCGCAAAAAACCGTGAAACAGCTGCATCAACAATTGAAACGCAGGGGAGTGCGTCCCTGTTTGTACCGCGTGTCATCGGGCTTCAGACTGTTTGTCAGGTGGTCGGGCGTGGTGCCGCGCAGCGCTTGCTGGCGGCGTCCGAAACGCTGGACCGACCGGTCGACGCCTTTCTGCAATTGCATTGGGCAACAGGTCAGACGATCCTTACAATCCTGCCAAATGGCGTGCGTGAACTCACCGCAGAGACCGGCGGCTCAACCATCCAAAAGAAAACCCGCACCAGTACCAAACTGATGCGGGAAATCAGACGCGCGTGCTATCGCGCAAAGGTCAGACAGAGACCTCAAAGAGCGTAAACTTATTTTGGCGCGGCTGTGGTCCGCAGGTAAGGCAGAACTGTCTTGAACTCACCAAATTTTACTTTTGCGTCCTCATTCGATACGGATGGGGGAATAATCACATCCTCACCCACATTCCAGTTCGCCGGTGTGGCGACACCTTTGCCAATTGACATCTGCAACCCGTCAAGCGCGCGCAGCACCTCGGCAAAATTGCGGCCCACAGTCATCGGATAGGTCATGCTAAGCTTTAGCTGTTTGTCTGGTCCAATGATGAATACAGACCGAACCGTGGCACTGTCCGCGGGCGTGCGGCCATCGGGCAGATAGGCTTCTGCCGGTAACATGTCGAATGCCTTTGACACCTCAAGCCCCGTGTCGGCGATGATCGGAAATCCCGCTTTGGCTCCCGCCACCTTCTCAATATCGGCTTTCCATTTTTTGTGGTCCTCAACACCGTCCACGGAAACACCGATCACCTTTGTTCCGCGCTTGGCCCATTCGTCGGCCAATTGGGCAACAGCGCCAAATTCGGTGGTGCAAACGGGGGTAAAATCTTTGGGGTGCGAGAAAAGTATCGCCCAGCTGTCGCCGACGAAATCATGCAGCGAAATGGAGCCTTGGTCCGTTTCAACAGTCAGATCAGGAATGGTGTCGTTGATGCGCAAGCCCATGATGTCCTCCAGGGTATGATTCAGAATATTGTCTCTATGATGTAGTATTTATTTGCCGCACTTGCATCCCCTCTCTTGCGGCCACATCTGCCCAGTGACAATGTTACGCAGATTTAACCGAGGCAATCGCCCCGGTCGCGCAAGTGAATAAAGGAGTACTTCAATGCTCGAAAAACGTGATTTCTATGTCAACGGCCAATGGGTCGCCCCCGCAGAACCAAACGACTACGCCGTGATCGACCCATCGACCGAAGAACAATGTGCCGTCATTTCCCTTGGCGGTCAGGCCGATACCGACGCCGCCGTTGGTGCGGCACGCGCGGCATTTGACAGCTGGTCACAGACTTCAAAAGAAGAACGCACCAAGCTCATTGAAAAACTGGCTAAGATCTATGATGCCCGTCAGGAAGAAATGGCACAGGCGATGTCCATGGAAATGGGTGCCCCGATTGATCTGAGCCGCAACCAACAGGTCGGCGCAGGGAGCTGGCATATTGACGGTTTCCTGAACGCGTTCAAGGACTTCTCATTTGATCGGGATTTCACTGCAACTGAAAAGACATTGCTTGAGCCGATCGGTGTTTGTGCCCTCATCACGCCTTGGAACTGGCCGATGAACCAGATTATTCTCAAGGCGATCCCGGCAATGGCCACAGGGTGTACCGTTGTTCTGAAGCCATCCGAAATTGCCCCCTTGTCGGGTCTGCTGTTTGCAGAATTCGTGCACGAAGCAGGCTTTCCCCCCGGCGTGTTCAATCTGGTGAACGGCGATGGTCCCGGCGTGGGCAGCCAGTTGTCTGTGCATCCCGAGGTTGACATGGTCAGCTTTACCGGCTCAACCCGTGCCGGCATTGCGATTTCCAAGGCGGCGGCGGATAGCCTCAAGCGCGTTTCGCTTGAGCTCGGAGGCAAAGGTGCCAACATCATCTTTGAAGATGCGCACCCCAAAGCGGCGAAATCCGGCGCAATCCGCTGTTTCCGCAACTCTGGCCAGTCGTGCAACGCCCCGACTCGGATGCTTGTGCACAAATCGCGGTACGATGCAGCCGTTGAAATGGCGGCTGATGTCGCCAAGAACACCCGTGTCGGCCCCGCATCTGAGGAAGGCCAGCACATTGGTCCGGTGGTTTCAGAAGCGCAATACAACAAGATCCAGGGTTTGATCGAAGTGGGTATGTCCGAGGCGCGTTTGGTCGCTGGTGGTCTGGGCCGTCCGGATGGGTTGAACCGTGGCTATTACGTCAAGCCAACGGTCTTTGCTGATGTGAACAACCAGATGACCATCGCGCGCGAAGAGGTGTTTGGCCCGGTGTTGTCAATCATCCCGTTTGAGAGCGAAGAAGAGGCTATCGCGATTGCCAATGACACGCCCTACGGCCTGACCAACTACATCCAGACCGAAGACACCGAAAAACGCCGCCGCGTGGCGCGCCGCCTGCGGTCGGGCATGGTGGAAACCAATGGATCGGGCTTTGCCCAAGGCTCGCCATTTGGGGGGTATAAGCAATCGGGCAATGGTCGCGAGGGCGGCGTTTACGGACTTGAGGAATTTCTCGAAGTTAAAGCGGTATCTGGCTGGGCGGCGGAATAACCAACCTCAGAGAAGCGATGCAATTGGGGCTGCCTTTTGGCGGCCCTTTTTGTCCATGAGATCAACCGAATGGGATCAACGTTCAACCGGTCCTAGCCCGCTTTGCGCACCCATTCTTCCCAAATGAACGGATATTCCCAAACACATTCGTGGGTTTTGGAATGACCGTTGCGAATTTCATCGCGTTGGCCGATCTGGTTCTCCGAGTACCGATGAAACTGCACCGTCAACCTGTCAATCTGTTCAATATGTCCTGTCTCGATCAATGCGGGCAGCAGATCATATTCGCCCCCTTCAATATTCATTTTGACCACGGCAATCCCGCCCAGACCAAGTTCCTTGAACACGTCCTCGACCGGGCGGATGTCACCACTGACCGTTGGTCCTGAGGTGACCAATGCCGATGATGCATTTTCATCATCTGACAGATCAAGTTTTCCAGCTTCGGCACCCATGGCATACCCGTGAACTTGCACATCATCCCTGCCGGCAAACCGGTTCTGCATGTGGGTGATGAACCTTGGATGCGGCTCGAATGCACGGACCGTAACACCATAAAGGTCGGTCATTCTTTGCGCCCTGTCCCCGTGATAACCGCCCACATCCAAAACCACATCGCCCGGCTTAAGGTCTGAATACCGCTCGGGCGTGCCCCGACCATGTGCTGCCCGAAATGAAGCCATCTGGCGTTTCATGGCGCGAAATTCGGGATCGCTGATGCGTTTCCACACTTTGTGCAGTTCGCTTTTGACACTCATGGTGGGTTACCTTTTCATCTGGCGAAGATTGTCATCTATATCCTACAAGGTGTTGAGCAAACCCAAAAGGCACCCTGTCAGATGATCTATACCCGATTGCACGGCTTTCTTGGTAATCAGATGTTTCAATATGCCGCCGCGGCTGATCTTGCCGCCCGATTGGATGTGCCGGTTGCCCTTGATCCACGTCGCGCGATGGCCAAGGGGCAAGGGAACCTGACGTCGGTGTTTGATCTGCCCGTGGTCACACCTGACAATCTGCCGCCAGACCAGGACAAACATCCGCTGGCCTATATGGCCTGGCGATTTCTGGGCCGCAAACCGTACCTTCGCAGGGAGAAATCCTTGGGCTATGATCCGGCGATCAAGGGTTGGGAAGATGAAAGTTACCTTCATGGCTACTGGCAAAGTGACAAATACTTTGCATCTATCGAAGAACATCTGCGTGAGGTGTTTGTCATGACCCCACCCATGTCACCCGAAAATGCCGCGATGGCTGATCAGATCAAAGCGGGGCCGTCGGTCGCGCTACATGTGCGCCGCGGCGATTATGTTGCGCTGGGGGCGAGCGCTGTGTGTGATCAAGGCTATTATACGGCAGCGCTGAGGGCAGTGGCCCATGAGTTGCCAAAGGACCCTAAAGTCTTCGTCTTTTCCGACGATCCGACATGGGCGCGCGATAATCTGGATGTGCCGTTTGAAAAGGTCGTGGTCGATCTGAACGGGCGCGAAACAGCACATGAGGACATGCGGCTTATGTCCCTTTGTCAGCATAACGTGATTGCCAATTCGACGTTCTCGTGGTGGTCTGCCTGGCTAAACAGTAACGCCAAAAAACGCGTTGCTGCGCCTGCGCGGTGGTTCGCCAATGATCATCAGCGCAACCCGGATATCCTGCCCAGCGAATGGATCGCCATCGCCAGTTAGAATGGAGCTTTTGCGCGTATCTTTGTCGAATGGCCACCTTGCGGATGGTTAAAGCGCAATTCCTCTGAGTGTAGCATCAGGCGCGGGAAATCCCGCGCCGGGCCTGTTGCGTAAAACGGATCACCCAAAATCGGATACCCCAGCGCCAGCATATGAACGCGCAGTTGATGGCTGCGGCCCGTTTTGGGCGTAAGCCGCACGCGTGCGGTATCACCCTGGTCTTTCAGCACCCGCCATTCTGTTTGTGCGGATTTTCCGGTTTCATGGCACACCATTTGCAATGGCCGGTTTGGCCAATCCACTATCAACGGCAGATCAATCAAGCCCGTTTTTTCGACAGGCACACCCCATACGCGTGCGACATAGGTTTTGCGTGTCATTCGTTTTTCAAACTGCAAACCAAGGTGTCGCTGGGCGTAGGGTGTCAGCGCAAAAATCATCACGCCAGAGGTATCGCGGTCCAGACGGTGCACCAGCAGTGCGTCCGGAAACGCCGCCTGAATGCGTGTCAGCAGGCAGTCTGCCAAATGTGGTCCTTTGCCCGGCACGCTGAGCAATCCGGCAGGTTTATCGACCAACAATACTTCGGCGTCTTCGTGCAAGACCACCAGCGGCCCATCAGGGGGCGTGTATTCTGTTTCCATGCTGCCCTGTCTCATCCGGTCTTGTGCCGCATCTGATGTAGCATTGAAGTCGAATAGATCACCAGTGCGGCCCAGATCATCGGAAACGCAATCATGCGCGCGGGGCCGAAAGGTTCGTCAAAAACAAAAACCGCAATGAGAAAGATCATTGTCGGCGCGATATACTGAAGAATGCCGATGGTCGACAGCCTGAGCAGTTTCGCGCCGTTGGCATAGATCATCAGCGGGATTGCCGTCACCGCCCCGCAGCCGATCAACAGCCAGGTATCCAACGCGCCGCCCGTTAGAAAATGGGACTGTCCTGTGCTCACCAAATATCCAAAAACTGCAAGTGCGGGCAGTATCAGGATTAAGACCTCCAACAGAAATCCCTGATTGGGCCCGATAGGCAGCCTCTTTTTGGCAAGCGCGTAAAGGCCCCATGACAACATCAGACCCAGCGCAACCCAGGGAATGCGTCCGGCATCAAGGGTCAGAACCAGCACCGCGCCGGCAGCCAAAGCAATCGCCGCCAACTGCGCCCGCGACAAACGTTCACCAAGAAGAACCGCGCCGAGAAAGATGCTGAAGAGCGGGTTAATGTAATACCCCAAGGCAGCGTCCAACGCATGGCCTGAGGAGATCGCCCAGACATAGATACCCCAATTGACTGAGATGAGTGCCGCCGTCACGCAGCCCATCAACAACATGCGGGGGGATCTGAGGGCATCGCGCAAATCGGAGGTCCGGCGCAAGGCAATCAGAACGATCGCTGCGATAGGTAGGGACCAGATAATCCTGTGCGCCACAACTTCTGCTGCGGACATATGAGACAACAGTTTCATATAGAGCGGCAAAAAGCCCCACAAGACATAGGCCCCTACAGCAAATGCAAGGCCCTGCGGCGTATCCTCGTTTGCGTTTTTTTTCAGACTGTCAGGGTTGCGCATTCGGTGTCCTCCACCTCAAGGCAGGTAACGCGATACGCACTCCGCTGCCAGTGCTAAACCTTCACACGCTCCGACGTGGGATCATACATTGGTTTAAGGGATACTTCCGCCCTGACCCGTGTTCCTGCCACGTCAATTTCATATGCTGATGCCAGAACATCACCGGCAGTTTGATCTTTGCAAGGGACGTACCCCAATCCAATTGCCGCACCTAGATGGTGGCCGTATGATCCAGAGGACAAGAAACCAACAATCTGATTGTCCCGGATAATCGGCTCATTGTGATAAAGCAATGGTTCAGGGTCAGTTAGACGGAACTGCAACAGACGGGCATTCAGCCCCTCTTCTTTTTTGCGCAGGACGGCGTCGCGCCCGATGAAGTCAGGCTTGTCAGTTTTTACAGCAAACCCAAGGCCTGCCTCAAGAACGTGATCCTCTGACGTGATGTCATGTCCAAAATGCCGAAAACCTTTTTCGATCCGCGCAGAATCCATCATATGCATGCCGCACAATTTCAGCCCCATGTCCTGCCCCGCTGCGTGCAGTGTTTCAAAGGCATGTGCAGCCATGTCAGCACTGACATAGATTTCCCAACCAAGCTCGCCAACATAGGTAACGCGGTGGACACGAGCCAGCCCCATCCCCAACTCAATCTCCTGCGCCGTGCCAAACGGGTTTATGTCGTTCGAGAAATCATTCGGTGACACCGCCTGCAACAACTTACGGGCATTCGGGCCCATGACGGCCAACACACCTTCGCCTGCTGTGACATCGGTGATGACGACGTTAAAATCATCCATATGCCGGCGCATCCATGTTTCATCCGCCAGACGGGTCGCGGCTGGTGTTACCACCAGATACGCCGTTTCAGAGAGGCGCGTGACCGTCACATCCGCCTCAATCCCGCCGCGATGGTTCAGGAATTGAGTATAGACGATCTTGCCCACTGGCACATCGTATTGCCCGCCCCCCACATGGTTCAAAAATGCAGTTGCATCGCGCCCTTCCACACGGATTTTTCCGAAAGATGACATGTCGTACATCCCGACATTCGTGCGGATCGCGGCCAGCTCTTGGGCCACATTGTCAAAGAAATTTTGCCGCTTCCACGAGTATTCGTATTCGGGTTTTTGCCCATTGCTAGCGAACCAATTGGCGCGCTCCCATCCGGCCAGTTCGCCCATGACCGCGCCTTGATCCAGCAGGTGTTGGTGAAACGGCGTGCGCCGCACACCGCGTGCAGAGGCCTTTTGCCGGTACGGATAATGATCGGCGTATAACAATCCCAGCGTTTCTTTGGAGCGTTCAAACAGATAAGTCTTATTGCCCTGAAAGGGTTGCATGCGGCCAATGTCCACATCGCCCAGATCAAAGGGTTTTGCGCCATCCTCCATCCATTGCGCCAGTGCCATGCCTGCGCCGCCCGCCGATTGAATGCCGATGGAATTAAAGCCGGCGGCGACCCAGACATTGTCCATGTCGGGGGCCTGACCCAGATGGTAGGCATCATCGGGTGTAAAGGATTCCGGTCCGTTGAAAAAGGTGTGAATGCCTGCGTCTGCCAGCATTGGCATGCGCTCTACCGCCGCTTCCAGAATGGGTTCAAAGTGATCAAAATCTTCTGGCAGTTGATCAAATTCAAAGTCTGCGGGGATGCCGTTCATCGCCCATGGTTTTGCATTCGGTTCAAATGCCCCAAGTAACATCTTGCCTGCGTCTTCTTTGTAATACGCACATTCGTCCGGCACGCGCAGGACGGGCAATTGGGTCAGGCCCGGGATCGCCTCAGTCACGATATAAAAGTGCTCGCAGGCGTGTAGCGGCACGTTCACGCCCAACATGCGGCCCACCTCGTGGCCCCACATGCCACCACAGTTCACAACCATGTCGCAGGTGATGTGACCCGTCTCGTCACCCTGTTCCCAGGTGACGCCAGTGATCCTGCGGCCCTCACGGGTGACCCCGGATGCGCGGGTACGCTCGATCACCTTGGCACCGCGCTGCCGCGCGCCTTTGGCCAGTGCCAACGCGATGTTGGCCGGGTCGCCCTGCCCGTCCTTTTCAAGGAAAACCGCGCCCGTGACCCCGTCAATATTCAGATGTTCATACTTTGCTTTGACTTCTGCAGGGCTGATTTCTTCTACGGCTACACCAAAAGCACGCGCCATCGCCGCCTGGCGGTAAATCTCTTCCTTGCGCTCCTCGGTCAGCGCCACGGTGATGGACCCACAGCGCTTGAAACCGGTCGCCACGCCTGTTTCTTGTTCAAGTTTGCCGTAAAGTTCCTGAGAATACTTCGCCAGCTTGGTCATATTGGCCGTGGCCCGCAATTGAGCGATCAGGCCCGCCGCATGCCATGTGGTGCCAGACGTCAGTTGCTTGCGTTCCAACAACACAACGTCTTTCCACCCCAATTTCGTCAGGTGATACGCAACAGAGCAGCCAATAACGCCGCCGCCGATGATAACCACGCGTGCGTGTGAGGGAACGTCAGCCATTGTAAGGCTCCTTATACAATATCATGCCCAGCTGCGCGCAGGCGACTAGCGATTTCAGCAATATGGGCAGGGCTCACTTCGCAGCATCCGCCAATGATAGTGGCCCCCTGATCGACCCACGCCATCGCGTGATCGGCATAGACAGCCGGCGTCATATCCTGCCGTTTGGTCAGCGCATCCACAGTCGGTTTGTCCTTGAGGAAATCATCCGTGATCTGCTCAAAAGCATTGGCATAAGCACCATACGGCAGGTCGCCCTGGGCAAGGACATTCAGTGCTGCCGGGATCGCCTCTGGTGCAGAGCAGTTTATCAAGATTGCGGTGGCCCCTGCATTTGCTGCCTCAAGAACCGAAACAAGCGGTTCGCCAGAGCGCAGCAATGTGCCGTCCTTGTCATTGACGGTCAGCGACAACCACACTGGTTTGCCCGTCGGGCCCGCTCCTTTGAGCACGCTGACCGCATGATCATGAGAGGCAACTGTTTCACAAATGAGCAGATCACATTCAGGCGCAAGCAGGCCCGAAACTTCGGCATAAAGCAGGGCACCGACTTCAGGCTCCGGATGCAGATCAGGGCGATAGGATGCGCGCAACGGCCCAATTGAGCCGGCAACGCGCCGCGCACCACTGCCCCGTGCCTCTTTCAGGGCCAATGCATAAAGGGCCTCAAATTCATTTTCGAACGTCGTGCCCTCCAGACGGTCGCGGTGCAGGGCATAGCTGTTGGTGGTGATAATCGTGGCCCCCGCAGCGGCAAAGTCCCGGTGCACTTCTGCCACCATGCCGGGATGGTCGATCATCACTTGCGTTGACCACAAGGGTGTCGGTCGATCCCCCGCCCGATGGACCAACTCCTGGCCCAATCCACCATCCAGCAGCGTGATTTGTGTCATTGTCATTCCCCCGCCGCAGGGATTTTGTCGTTTCCCTGCGGTGTTTTGATTGAAGCGAAGCAGTTATGCGCGCAACCGATCATTATCCGGATCCCACAGCGGCTGATCCGGTTGCACCGTGGCACTGTACATCTTGCCAAATATATTGATGGTCAGTTTGGTCCCAGGCACCGCCAGATCGGTGCGGATCATCCCCAGCGCCACCGATTTTCCGATACGGTAGCCCCAATCGCCCGAGGTCGTTTCACCGACAACTTGGCCGTTGTGCAGCACCGTGGACATATAGGGCGCATCCTGATCTCCTGCTTCGACGACCATGGTCACAAAGCGCTTTTTGCTGCCCTGCTGTTTTTCATTCAGCAATGCCTGCTTGCCGGGAAAGTCCTGTGGTTTGTCGAGTTTGACAAAGCGGTCCAACCCACCTTCGAACATTGTGTAATCAGTGGACAAGTCGCCCTTCCATGCGCGATACCCTTTTTCGATGCGCAGCGAATTCAGCGCCCACATGCCAAACGGCACGGCACCCGCGCCTGTCACAGCATCATAGAGCGCGGGAATGTCTGCGTTCGCGGCATGAATTTCCCAGCCAAGTTCGCCCGCAAAGCTGACCCGCGCCAAAGCGCATTTGATGCCCGCAACTTCAGCCGTCTGATGCGACAACCATGTGGCAGAGAGGTCGGCCTTGGTCGACAATGCCTCAAACAATTCACGTGATTTTGGACCGGTCACAATCAATGTGCTGTATTCGGTTGTGTGATCGGTCAGGTTCAATCCGGTATCCAAGGCAGGGCGCAGCACGTCGTAGTCATGCCATTGCGCTGTGGCGGCAGTAATCAGGGTAAAATGATCCTCCGCATGGCGCAGCACGGACATTTCGGTCAGGATACGCCCGCGATCATCCGCAAAATAAGCAAGGTTCATACGGCCCACTTTGGGCAAGCCGCCGGTGATCTGGCTCCGCAACCACTCGGCGGCACCTTCGCCTGTGAGGTTGAACCGCGAGAAACCCGGCAGATCCAGCACACCGACGCGGTCGCGCACTGCTTCGCATTCTTCTTTGATGCGCGCCGCCCACGGGCCGTTTCGATCCCAGGTTTGAGTGGCCTCTTCGGAGGTGTCGTCACCGTTCTTGGCAAACCAGTTGGCGCGTTCCCAACCGTTGTACGCGCCCATCACGCCCCCCGCCGCGATCACCTTGTCATGCACAGGTGACAGTTTCTTGTCGCGACCCGCTGGCCAAGCATGGTGGGGAAAATGCATTGCATATTCGTGGCCATACACTTCGACAGCTTTTTGGTTGCAATAATCCTGATCGGTGTAATCGGTGTAACGGCGCGGATCGACAGCCCACATGTCCCATTCCGTTTGCCCTTCGGTGACCCATTCGGCCAGCACCTTGCCTGCGCCACCCCCTTGGGTGATGCCAAAGGTGAACACGCAGGCCTCATAAGCGTTCGGCACGCCGGGCATCGGACCCACCAACGGCAGTCCATCAGGGGCATAGGGGATTGGGCCGTTGATGACCCGTCCTACACCAGAGGTGCCCAGTATCGGCACACGCGCCATGGCGTCCTCAATATACCATTCAAGCCGCTCAAGATCATCGGGGTAGAGTTGGAAACTGAAATCCTCTGGCATCGGATCATCAGGTGTCATCCAATGACCCTTGCAGTTGCGTTCATAGGGGCCCAGGTTCAACCCGTATTTGTCCTGCCGCAGATAATACGAGCTATCTACGTCGCGCAGCAGGGGTACCTTGTGCCCCTGTGCCAGCGTCCATTCCTTGAGCTCTGGAATTTCTTCTGTCAGGAAATACTGATGTGACATGGTGGCCATTGGCACGGTGCGCCCGCCATAGGGTTTAAACCATTCACCGACACGCTGGGCATAATAACCCGCTGCATTGACGACCTTTTCACACCGAATGTCGCCCTTGTCCGTGTGCACAATCCATTCATCACCATCGCGCATGACCCCGGTTGCCGGACAGAACCGTTCGATGCGCGCGCCCATGTCACGCGCCCCTTTTGCAAGAGCTTGGGTCAGTTGCGCCGGATCAATATCACCATCGTCGGGATCATAGAGACCGCCTGCCAGATCGTGGGTTTCAATGAATGGGTACTTTTCCTTGATCGCGTCCAAATCCATCATCTCAAGGTTCAGGCCCTGATAGTTGCCCATGGAACAGGCGCGCTCAAATTCAGCTATGCGTTCTTTGCCATGTGCCAGCCGGACGGACCCGGTGACGTGATAGTTCATCGGGTAATCGACTTCTTCAGCCAGCCGTGAGTAAAGTTCCAGCGAATACCGCTGCATGTTCATCACAGCCCAGGACGTTGAAAAGCTTGGGCAATTGCCCGCCGCATGCCATGTGGACCCAGCCGTAAGTTCGTTTTTCTCAAGCAAGACACAATCCGTCCAACCAGCCTTGGCAAGATGGTAAAGCGCCGAAACGCCTACAACGCCCCCGCCGATGATGACCACGCGGGCCGTGGTTGGGAAATCACTCATCTTCTTGCTCCTCCTGCCGAACGTTATCGGTGATGTCGTAATAGTCGCCTTTGTCTTTGGTAAAAATGTGCCGCTCAAGGTGCAAACCTGTCGGGCTGTCCAGCGCACCTAGGGCTATGCCTGTATCGTCGTCGGCATTACCCTTCCAGAACAAAAAGCTGCCGCAGGTTGGGCAAAATCCGCGTTTGGCGGTAGGGCTGGCGGCGTACCATTTCGGCATTCCTATGATGGTCAGGTCGGCGTCCATGACCTGAACAGCGGCCCAATAGTGACCCGATTGTTTTCGGCATTGGGTGCAATGGCAGGCCGCTGGATCGCGGGCGGCACCAAGTGCTGTAAACTTAATCGCGCCGCACAGGCAGCTTCCGTTTAACACATCAAAACCTTTCCGGCGTAGAGGCCACACCAAGAAGCACGCCATAGATAACAAAGCACACGGCCATGACCCGGCGCACCCAAACATTGAACACCGCGCCCAATGCATTACGTCCAATGCCTGCGCCAAGGGCTGTAAACCCTGTATAGCTGAGGGCCGTCAGCGTGAGGGCGGTGGGCATAATCACCAACATCTGACCCCAGATTGGCGCGTCAGGTTGCACAAATTGCGAAAATGCCGCGAAGTAGCCTGCAACGCTTTTGGGGTTTATCGTCGCGATGGCAAAGGCCCGCACATAGACCGAGGATGCGGGGCGCACATCCACTTTTACCGGTGTCTTTGCCATGATCCAGCCCCGAACGCCCAGGTAGACAAGGAAAGCCGCCCCGACGAATTTCGCGATCAAAAAGCCCATAGGTGAGGTTGCGATCAGCGCGGTGACCCCCGCCGCAGAGAGCACAAGAAACAGCGTCGCCTGAGTGAGAATCGCCAACACGCCGATCATTGACCGGCGCAATCCAATGGTCATGCCATTGGTGATGCAGTTCAACGCATTGGGTCCGGGCGTGGTGACGAACACCAACCAGAACAACGCGAATATGATCCAGGCGTCAAATGTCACATCAGTACACCGGCGGCGCAATGACCCAGATGGCCACCGCGGGTTCATCAGATTGATTGGCCCAGCGAAACGGCTCGCCGCGCACCCGAAAGCTGTCGCCGGGGTTTAGCTGATGGGTTTTCCCGTTGATCTCAATTTGGAGGGCCCCAGACACGAGATACCCAACCTCTTGGGTTGGCCTAATGACGGTATCCTTGATCTTGCTGTGCGGCAGAAAGGTGGAATGCACCATCTCGAAATCATCGGTAAGATCAGGCGACAGCAATTCTTCTACCAGCCCGGCAATCGATGATCCGATGGGCCGCCGGGCATCCTTGCGCACGACAAACCCGGCCTCATGCGCAGGCGCTGCGGCGTGGCGAAAAAGCATAGAGACAGAGACATCCAGACAGGCTGCGATTTCGCGCAGATCAGTAATAGAGGGTTCTGACATATCCCGCTCTACCTGACTGAGCCAGCCAACGGATCGGACCAGCATATCAGCCATTTCCAACAATGTCAGGCCCCGCGCCTTGCGCAGGGCGCGCAGGTCAGCACCTAGTGTATGTGGCGTATCAGGCAGATCGTGGCGCATGAAAATCCGTGAAATTCTAGGTCAGAATTTCACGATGGCCGAGTCGCATGAAAAAATCCAGCATTATTTCATGAAAGCGGATCAGCCGATGAAAAGACGTTCGACAGAATTCCTGACAGGGCATCGGCATCATCTTGGGTGAACGCATCATGTTGATCGCTGTCGATATCAAATACCGCCAAAAGCCTATCCGTTTTGTCAAAGACAGGTATGACAAGCTCTGACCGGGTTGAACTGGCGCAGGCAATATGACCGTCAAAAGCATCAACATCCGGCACCAGCTGAACCTCACGGGTCCGGGCCGCCGCCCCGCAGACGCCACGCGAGAACGGAATGACCAAACATCCATGGCCACCCTGGTATGGGCCGATCTTTAACAGCTCTGGCTCGGTGACCCGGTAGAACCCCGTCCAGTCAAAGCGGTCATCGGCATGGTGCACTTCGCAGGCAACCGTTGCCATAAGGGCGATGGGATCATCTTCGCCTGACGTCAGCGATGCGATTGATTGGGACAGGCTAGGATAATCAACGCGCATATATGTCAGACCCGTTCAATCGCAATCGCAGTGCCCTCACCGCCACCGATACAGATGGCTGCAACGCCACGTTTCAGCCCGCGTTTTTCCAAAGCATTCAAAAGTGTCACAATGATCCGCGCACCAGATGCACCAATAGGATGGCCGAGCGCGCAGGCACCCCCGTTTACGTTGACGATGTCATGGCTCAGCCCCATTTCTTGCATGAAAGCAAGAGGAACAACGGCAAAGGCCTCGTTCACTTCCCAAAGGTCGACCTCTTCCTTGGTCCACCCAATGCGTTGCAACAGCTTTTGCGCTGCAGGCACGGGTGCGGTTGTAAATAGTCCCGGTGCCTGGGCATGGCTGGCATGGCCGACGATACGCGCCCGCACCGTGAGGTT
Source organism: Sulfitobacter sediminivivens (assembly GCF_042611115.2). Lineage (NCBI taxonomy): Bacteria > Pseudomonadati > Pseudomonadota > Alphaproteobacteria > Rhodobacterales > Roseobacteraceae > Sulfitobacter > Sulfitobacter sediminivivens. Next base: position 458,822 of record NZ_JBHGAR020000001.1, on the reverse strand, counting down.
TTGCGCCTGCGCTGCGTCCTCGGACGCCAGAACAAGGGCGGCTGCACCGTCAGAAATGGACGATGAATTTGCGGCTGTGACCGTACCTCCGTCGCGAAACGCTGGCTTGAGCTGAGGGATTTTTTCAGGTTTGGCTCTGGCAGGCTGCTCATCTGCAGCGACCTCAAGGCTTCCCTTGCGGTCCTTGACCGTAACCGACGTGATCTCGTCCGCAAAGGCCCCGGATGCCTGGGCCTCAAGCGCGCGGGACAGAGACGCCAGTGCATAATCGTCCTGCACTTTGCGGGTAAACTGATAGGTTTCCGCGCAGTCTTCGGCAAACGTGCCCATAAGGCGGCCCTTGTCATAGGCGTCCTCAAGGCCGTCCAGAAACATGTGATCCACCACTGCACTATGGCCAAGCCGCGCACCGTTTCGCATTTTGGGCAGCATATAGGGCGCATTCGTCATGCTTTCCATGCCGCCAGCCACCATCACATCGGTCTGGCCGAGTGCGATCTGATCAAAAGCGATCATTGCCGCCTTCATACCAGAGCCGCACATCTTATTCAGCGTCGTCGCAGGTACGTCTTCTCCCAGACCAGCTGCAAAGCCGGCTTGTCTTGCAGGGGCTTGGCCCTGTCCCGCAGGCAGGACACAACCCATCAGCACTTCTTGCACCACTGCGGCACCGGCACCATCAAGGGCTGCTTTGATCGCCTTGCCACCCAGCTCTCCGGCTGTCAGCATCTGAAACGCGCCCTGAAATCCACCCATTGGCGTTCTCGCTGCACCGGCAATTACTACATTTCTCATCATGGTCTCCTGATCTGGTCGCACTCATAACTTGGTAAGCAATCGCTGCTATCCAAATGAGCGGATGTAAGGCTCAAAGGTATGTCTATGGAAATCTCTGCAAGGAATGAAGGGTGTTTGTGCATCGTTAGCGTGCAGGAAGCGCGTATTGATGCGGCGGTTGCGCTAGCTTTCAAAGAAGCGATGCGCAAGGCAACCAATGCCGGGCAATCTGACGTGGTGTTGGACCTGCAGCAGGTCGAGTTCATTGATTCCAGCGGCCTTGGCGCAATTGTTGCCACGATGAAATTCCTTGCGCCGCAACGTGCATTGATCCTCGCGGGGCTGACAGCAGGCGTTGAGAAAGTGTTCAAACTTACCCGGATGGATTCCGTCTTCAGTGTCTATACAACTTTGGATCAGGCATTGAAGGCGCAAAGTGACTGATCCGGCGCTATTTCCTGATGAACAGGACGAAGGTGAAATATGTTCTTTGGAGCCTTTGAATGTCTGTGTTCCAAGCGGTAACATGGCTGTGCGCGATGCCTTGGCTCAGCTCCTTGCGGGATTGAAACAACTGTCGCTGGATATCGAAGAGACAGCAATCGTCGAACTGGTCCTTGCCGAAGCCCTGAACAATATTGTGGAGCACGCATATCCCGCATCGCAGCCTCAGGGGCCTATTAATATTCGATGTCGCCACCGGGCCAACGGCCTGCATTTTAGGATCAATGACCAAGGCAATTCGATGCCAGATGGACATATGCCCCTTGGTCTGCCCCAGAACATCGAAGTGGATCCCATCGATCTGCCCGAGGGCGGATACGGCTGGTTTTTGATAAAAGATCTGGCGAAGGACATTCAGTATCGTCGCGTTGGTCAGAAAAATCAGCTGGTGTTGCGGATCGCGGTGGCAATCCCCCGCTTCAAGTAATCAATGAATATATTTCACCAGCTGTCTCAAAGAACGGCAGAGAGGCGTGTCTTTTGGTTCGCCATTCCCCCTGCCACGCCGCAATTAAGCCCAGAACATTCCTGAAATTGCCGCGTTTGCATCACATTTGCGCCATGGTCACAGCGCATAAATAATTCATAGCTGATTATGGCTTCCCTCGACGTCGCGTTTAATAGCCCCCACCCAGTGCGCGACGTCGAGGATCTTATCCCTTACATTGTTGGCAGTCTGACAAAGCCGAGCTAGGTTCGTTTTTTGAGCTTTATCGGTAAGGGGCATACATGCGTGATTTTCATCTTCCGGGGCGATCTTCGGTTTTCGCAACCAACGGCATGTGCGCCACATCACACCCACTCGCTGCCAAGACGGCAATCGATATCCTTGAACGAGGCGGTAACGCGATGGATGCCGCCATTGCTGGCGGGGTTTTGTTGGGCATCTGCGAACCCCAGATGACCGGGATCGGAGGGGATTGTTTTGCACTCTACACTCTTCCCGGCAGCGATGAGGTTCATGCGCTTAACGGGTCGGGGCGCGCACCTGCCGGGCTTGATGCAGCAATGCTGCGCGAACAGGGTGAGAAAACCGTGCCTTTGCAGTCCGCCCACGCGGTCACAATTCCAACCGCTATTGACGCTTTCTGTCATCTCTCTGGGACTGTTGGAAATATAGGGTTGGATGCGATACTGCAACCGGCAATTCATTATGCAGAAACCGGTGTCCCTGTGGCATCGCGCGTCGCGATGGATTGGGCCAACGACGCCAGCTCCTTACAAGGCAAAGCGCAAGAATACTTTTTGAGCAACGGCAAACCGCCCCTAGTCGGCGACATGTTTAAGGCCCCTGGTCAGGCCGAGGTGTTGCGCCGGATCGCAAAGGACGGCCGCGATGCTTTTTACACGGGCGAAGTTGCTGAGGATATGATTGCCGCACTGCAAGCCATGGGTGGTACCCATACCATTGCCGATTTCGCAGCTGCGGCATGTGACGCGACAACGCCTGTCGCGGGCACGTACAAGGACATCGAAGTGGTCGAACATCCCCCAAACGGTCAGGGTGCCACAGCGTTATTGCTGCTTAACATTCTCACTGAATTTGATCTGGCCGGGATGGACCCATTGGGGGCGCAGCGGGTGCATATCGAAGCGGAGGCTACAAAACTGGCCTATGATGCGCGAAACAGGTTCCTGACTGATCCAAATTTCACGACGCGGTTGGATCATATGCTGGCCCCCGAAACTGCTCGCAATTTGGCCAGATTGATCGATCCGCGCAAAGCGATGAAGGCCGCGGCGCCGCTGACTGAGGCGGTTCACAAAGACACCATTTACATCACCGTCGTGGATCGGGACGGCATGGCCGTATCGTTGATCTATTCAATCTTTCACGGCTTTGGGTCTGGTATTGCATCTGACAAATTCGGGATATTACTGCAAAACCGGGGGGCCGGATTCACGTTGGAGGCAGGTCACCCGAATGAGCTGAAGGGCGGAAAACGCCCGATGCACACCATTATTCCAGGGATGATCAAACGAGACGGCAAGGTCATCATGCCCTTTGGTGTGATGGGCGGTTCGTACCAGTCATGTGGCCACGCGCGTTTTGCCTCGAACCTCGTTGATTTCGACATGGATTTGCAAAGCGCAATCGACGCACCGCGCGCATTTGCCGATGCTGGCGCGCTCAAGGTTGAACGGGGGTTTGGCAAAGATGTGCATGCCAAGCTATCCGATATGGGGCATAACTTAGTTGTTCCTGACACCCCAATCGGCGGGGCGCAGGCGATCAGAATACGCGATGACGGTGTTCTGGAAGGGGCAAGTGACCCGCGCAAGGATGGCTGCGCGTTGGGTTACTGACAGATCAGTTCAACTGAAAATGCAGCGGATACGCGCCATCGGTAAAAGGTCCGAACAGATCGGGGATGTCCGGGTGATCCACCGGTTCGCCTGAATAGTCCGCAACCAGATTCTGTTCGGACACATAGGCGACGTAGTAGCTTTGATCGTTTTCGGCCAACAGATGATAATATGGCTGATCTTTGATGGGGCGATTGTCTTCCGGGATCGCTTCGTACCATTCATCGGTATTTGCAAATTCAGGGTCCACGTCAAAGATCACCCCGCGAAAGGGGTGTTTTTTGTGCCTAACAACCTGGCCCAGATGATATTTTGCGCGCGTTCGTAGCATAACATTGCTGCCCCTATCTTTCGTTAGTAGTCGTTTCAAGGGCCTTTTGTCCAATCACGCTGCGGCAATTCGCGGAAACAAACTGTTGATACTCGCAATGATAGAATTCTGCACCCAAACCGCAGTAATTTGCTGGCAGGGAATAGGTTTAGCTTCATCAGACGTGGTTCTGACGGGCGGGTAAAATCCCTCACACAACTGGCACTCATGATGCTGGATCATACCATATTTTTGCGCCATTGACGAAAACTCAGATGGATCCGGCCCGCAGTAACAACGCTTTTGTCGGCAACTGTTGCGGCAGGGGCGCGGGCACGGTGCTGACGACCTTGCATTAGAAAAAGTGATGTGACGCCGACGCATTTTCGGTTAAGATAGGCGAAAATAAGAAACGACAAAAAAGCGAGAGGCAGATGAGCAAAACTCTTCGCGCATTGATTATTGTGTTGCTGGTGGCATCCTGCGGTGGCGGACAGACGTCTGCCCCCCGCGGATTGGATGATGCCTGCACAATTCTTCAACAGCGCCCCGAATATTACAGAGCATTCCGTGCGGCAGAACGCAGATGGGGTGTGCCAGTGCATGTGCAGATGGCCACCATCCATCAGGAAAGCAAATTTGTGGCGGATGCCCGCACACCTTTCAAATATGTGCTGGGCGTCATTCCGATGGGTCGCCAATCCAGCGCGTTTGGCTATAGTCAGGCGCTTGATGCAACATGGGATGAATATCGCAATGCCCAAGGACGACGTTCCGCCAAGCGCGACCGGATCAAAGACGCCACTGATTTCATGGGCTGGTACATGAATCAAAGCCGGGACCGAAACGGGATCGCATTGTCAGACGCGCGCAATCAATACTTAGCTTATCATGAGGGTCACACTGGGTTTTCGCGGCAAAGCTACAACAGCAAGGCTTGGCTGGTTGCGGTTGCAAGCAAAGTCGATGCACGCGCGCAGATGTACCAAGGTCAGATCGCTGGCTGCCGGTTGCGTGGCTAATAAAAAAGCCCCGGCAGAAACTGCCGGGGCTTTTTTCGTTATCGGTTAACCGTAGCGCGGCTGATGTCGAACTTGCTGTTCGGGATGTTGCCGCCCTTTTTCAGATTACCCAAAATCACAGTCGTCTGGCCGCCATTCCCATCGTTGATGATCCATTGACGCAATTCGACAGGGTTGGCCGTGAACTTGAGCTGAATATTTCCATACTCAGGATGTTCCGGATCCTGGGCCGTCACAGTTGTTGCTGTTCCATCATAATTGTGTCCGGTGACCATTTTTGCCCGGCCCAGATCAACCTGTTTTGCCAAAATAATGGACAATGGTGTCCGGGACAGCGGATACGTTTCGGGCGGCTGGTTCGACTTTTTGTCATAGATCACAACCGTATTGCTGCCAGCGACCACCAGGGCAGTTTCCGGAGGGTTATACTCGAACCGGACTTTACCGGGGCGTTTGATCAGGATCGTACCCGTGCTGATCGACCCATCATCATTGATCTGGGTGAATTCGCCCTGGGCTGTTTGCAGCTTGTTCAAATAGCCGGACAATTCGTTCAATGGCAGCTTTTGCGCCATCGCAGCAAAGGGTGCCAGTACGGCCAGCCCCAATGTGAGAGCGACAGAGATGATAAAACGCATAACTTTGTTCCTGTGTTTAGGTCTTGTCCAATGACATAGGTCCTTTGCAGCTGATATGCGATATCAAGGCGCGGCTTTTTGCCGAGCCAAGTCATACTGCGCATAAAAAACACCGCCGAAGCGATATTCGGCGGTGCTTACATTCGGTTTGATCGTCTCGTCAGGACTTGAAACTCAGCCCTGTTCCGGTACCAGAATTTCACGTTTCCCAACATGGTTTGCAGAGGAAACAAGTCCTTGTTCTTCCATCTGTTCAACCAGACGCGCGGCCTTGTTGTATCCAATCGCCAATTTGCGCTGGATGTAACTTGTCGAACATTTGCGGTCCTTGATCACGATCTGAACGGCGGTGTCATAGAGGGCATCTTCGCCATCGGTATTGCCACCAAGGCCCAGAACCGCGTCGATGCTGATTTCAGCGTCTTCTGCCGGGCCTTCGACCACCCCGGAAATATAATCCGGTGCGCCAAATGCTTTGAGGTGATTGACGATTTCCTCGACTTCTTCATCGCTGACAAACGGCCCGTGACAGCGGGTGATTTTTGCGCCCCCTGCCATATAAAGCATATCACCCATGCCGAGCAGTTGTTCTGCACCCATTTCGCCCAAAATCGTGCGGCTGTCGATTTTCGAAGTGACCTGAAACGAAATTCGCGTTGGAAAGTTCGCTTTGATCGTCCCGGTGATCACGTCAACTGACGGGCGTTGTGTCGCCATGATCAGGTGAATGCCTGATGCACGCGCCATCTGTGCCAGACGCTGAATGCAGGCCTCGATCTCTTTGCCGGCAACCATCATCAGATCGGCCATCTCATCGACGATAACAACGATATAGGGCAATGCGACGGGTGTGTTTTCTTCGGTCTCAAATATTGGCTCGCCTGTGTCTTCGTCAAAACCGGTTTGTACCGTGCGACTGAACAACTCGCCCTTGGCCAGCGCTTCGCGCACTCGGCCGTTGTATCCTTCGATGTTGCGCACGCCCATCTTCGACATCTTTCGATAGCGTTCTTCCATTTCGCCCACTGTCCATTTCAGTGCGACAACGGCTTTTTTCGGGTCGGTTACGACCGGAGACAGAAGATGCGGTATGCCGTCATAGACGCTGAGCTCCAGCATTTTTGGGTCGATCATGATCAACCTGCATTCTTCTGGCGTCAGCTTATAAAGCAGTGACAGGATCATGGTGTTGATCGCGACCGATTTACCAGAACCGGTGGTCCCTGCAATCAAGAGGTGAGGCATCTTGGCCAGGTTGGCGACCACGGGATCACCACCAATGTCTTTGCCCAGGGCCAGTGGCAGGCGCATGGTGCTGTCTCCAAAGTCGCGGGCCGACAGAATTTCACGCAGTACGACTTTTTCCCGTGTCTCGTTGGGCAATTCGATGCCAATCACACTGCGTCCCGGCACGGTCGAAACACGCGCAGATAGCGCCGCCATTGAGCGGGCAATGTCATCAGCAAGCCCGATCACACGCGATGCCTTAAGACCCGGCGCGGGTTCAAGTTCGTACATCGTGACAACGGGGCCGGGGCGGACGGCGACAATCTCGCCTTTGACGCCGTAATCATCCAGCACGGATTCCAACATCCGCGCGTTTTCTTCCAATGCCTCATCAGACAGATGCAGGCGCTCCACCACATCGGGGCTTTCCAACAAGTTCAGCGGCGGCAATTCAAAGCCTGGATGCGTATCGTCGAATGTCAGGGTCGGTTGCGCCTCGGCCTTGGCCTGTTTGCTGGGTTGTACAGGTTTGCGCACCAGTTGCTGCACAACTTTGCGCGGCTCGGCCAGTGGGATCGATGCCATGTCAGGTGCCGGTGCAGGCTCAAGCGGCAGGGCCTCGGCATCTTGAAAAGCAGCATCTGATGACGCAGTCGAATTCAGTGAACCCCTTGACGCGCTAAGTGGCGGTTCGGCACGCATCGCACCTGTCAGAGGTGGCTCGGCGCGCAGGTCTGCTGGTGCATTGGCACCCAGCACGAGCGGGTCAGGTCCACGCCCCCGGCCTTTTGTAAGTGGAGAGGTGGTCGGCGTATGCACTGCATTTCCGGTGCGCACCCGGCTTTTGATGACATCAGCGATCTTGCTTCTGATGCGGTCTTCTCCGGGTCCTTCGTCAACAACGGCATCGCTGTAGTGTTCAACCAATTCGGGTTCCGGCATCACTTCAGGACGCTTGATCAATGCGGGCATCCGCGCAAGCAGTCCGGATTTTGGCCCCGTTGGTTCGGTAAGCATTGGTTCATGTGCACGCGCAGCAGAAGTAAACTCGGGCTGGCTTGCGGCAAAGGCGGCCGCCTCTTCGGCCTCAATCCGGTTGCGTTCACGGCGTTCCTGCTGGCGGGCATGCAAGCCCTGCGCGGCTTGCACGGCACCGCTTGCGCCACGGCCCAGAACATTCATCAGACCAGCGTAAACCATGATTACACCAACCAGAAGGAAGCGACCGATACGCGTCAATTCCAGCTTGGTGAACCCCAATACAAAGGTCCCGAAAACGACAATTGAAACACCCATGAAGAGCGACATCAGTTTGACCGTAAATGTCGAACCGATGGGCAACAGCGTCAGCAGGAAACCCATTACGAAATCGCCAAACAGCCCGCCAAGCCCAAAGTTGTGCGTTTGCAGCCATTCCGCATTTGGCGTCAACGTCGCAGCATAGATGGCGCATGCTGCCGCAGCGATAGGGGCAAATATCAGCCGCCCAATCGCGAGTTCCTCGCCCCGGTGCAACGCGAAACGAATGCCCCAGACCAACAGGATCACCGCAATGCTCCACGCACCCCATCCGCCGATCATAAACAGCGGCGCAGCAATGGATGCGCCCATGCGTCCGAGCCAGTTTTGGACAGCGGCATCCGTTGAGACAAGGAAGTTCGGATCGTCAGGGGTGTAGCTGCCGATCATCATCGCGGCCATCACACCCAATCCAATGAGCGCCAGCCCCAGCAGTTCCTTGCCACGTCTTTCAATCGCTTCGGCGGTTTTGCTGTCCAACAGTGGGTCGCGCCCGCGTGTCTGATATGCCATTGCTCTATTCCCTCGTTATACGTCTGAGTACAGGCAGTCGCGGATTGCTTCCAATCCACGCTCCGTCTCGTCTTTTGGGGCCACAAGTGCGACCCGGATGTATTCTTTGCCGGGGTTTTCCCCGTTCACGTCTTGGGCCAGATAGCTGCCGGGCAGAACCCGCACCCCGGTCTCGCGCCACAGTTTCAAGGCAGCCACTTCACCGTCTTGCACAGGCAACCACAGGAAAAATCCAGCTTGGGGGCTGACGTAGCCCGGCACATTGCCCAGAATACGATCAGCGATCTGGTATTTTTCAGCATAAAGGGCGCGGTTTTCTTCGACGTGCGCCTCGTCATCCCAAACCTTTGCCGCAGCCTGTTGCAGGGGTAGCGGCAGTGGCGCGCCCGCATAATTACGCAGTTGCTTGACCTCGCGGATCGTGTCCGCCCCGCTGGCGACAAAACCTGACCGCAAACCGGGCAGGTTTGATCGCTTGGACAATGAATGGAACGCAACGATGCGGTTGCGGTCTGCGCCCATACTTTCCGCCACTTGCATTGCCCCGACGGGCGGCGTGTCGCGATAAATCTCTGAATAACATTCATCCGCAAAAATCATAAAATCATGCTTTTCGGCCAAAGCAATCAGGCTCGCCCAATACTCATGGGTCGCCACCGTGCCTTGCGGATTGGCCGGAGAGCATATGTATGCTGCGGTGGTGCGATCCAGAACATTCTCAGGCACGCTTGTGAAATCCGGCAAATGCCCGGTTTCTGCGGTGGCTGGCACCAAGATCGGATCAGACCCACCCGAAATGGCACCGATCAAATAGACCGGATAGAACGGGTTCGGCATCAGGATAGCGGGCGTTTGGCCGTTCTTTGTCTCAGGACACAGCGCGATCACCGCATTATAGAGACCCTCGCGCGTGCCATTCAGGGCCATCACTTCGGTGTCGGCGTCCATTTCAACGCCGTAGCGTCTTTTGATCCAACGGGCGATGGCACCCCGCAGTTCGGGTGAGCCGTCGTTTGGAGGATAGCTGTTAAAACCGGCTGCATTTTGCGCAATTGAATCTGTGACCCAGGCCGGAAAGGCGTGTTTTGGCTCACCAATCGTCATGTGAATAGGCGTACCGCCCCCGTCATGCGCATCCAACAATGCGCGCAGACGCGGCCATACATGGGCCGGAAGGTTCGAAAACCGCTCGGGAAACTTCATCAAAACTGCCTCAGGGTCGGGATCATTAACGTCCCGTTTCCCCCAAATTAGACAAGGCCCGCCCATTCGTCCAGAAAAACCCGACCGTAATCAGGCATTTGTGGCTTTTCGGTTGTGTAGGTGTGTGAATGTGGCCGCTTTAGCTGATCGCCTCTTCGACAGCGATGCCCAGACGCAACAATTGTTCTTCCATTTCGGGGGGGCACATCATCATGACGCCACAAGACGGCAGTCCCGTAGGCAGCGTGAGTGCACAGACACCCAAAAGATTGCCGATACGCGTGTTGCGCAGAGCCAAAAGGTTTTGCGCGATATAGTAATCATGATCACGCGTCAGCCGTTCAAGATTAGGCGGCACAATGGGCGCGGTAGGCAAGAGCACTGCATCATATCCTGCAACGGCTTGATCATAGCCCATACGCGCAACCTCAAGCTTGGCCCAGGCGGCAACATAATCCGGGCCAGAAAACCCCTTACCCAAACGAAAACGCTCCAAAATCTCGCTGAACATTGCTTCAGGATTTGCCTCAATTACATCTTGCCAAAGCCCGTAAGCCTCTGATGTATAAAGGCACGCGCTCAATGGCATGGCGTCCGAGACCTCTGGCACATCGATGTACTCGATGGCGGCACCAGCGCTTTGTATTCGCTCTATTGCGCTTTTGAATGCGGCCGCCGGCTGGTCGCCGACGCCGTCCATGGCGACGGTCCGCAAGACAGCAAAGCGGCGGCCTTCGAGTGTCGCGTGTTGCAGATCGGCAGGCTTGTTGCCTTCAAGTGCTGCCAGCAACAGCCCTGCATCTTCGACAGAGCGGCAAAGCGGCCCGATCGTATCAAATCTTAGCGCCAGGGGGACCACCCCTTCGAGTGATAGGCGGCCAGATGTTGTCTTGAGCCCGACAAGATCATTCCAAACTGCGGGAATGCGCACAGAACCGCCCGTGTCAGACCCGATGCCAGCAGCAGCCAAACCGAATGCCACGGAAGCGGCAGCCCCTGATGAGGAGCCGCCCGCAACCCCATCCGCATCATTGACGGAAGGAGGCGTGGCCGTACTGGGATTATGGCCAAGGCCGGAAAACGCAAGTTCGCTCATATGGGTTTTGCCCAGACATACCAACCCGGCGGCTGTCGCATTGACCAATACAGCAGCATCCGCATCCGGTATCCGACCCTCAAGTAGCTTTGATCCCGCTTCAGTTGCGACACCAGCTGTGTCAAACAGGTCCTTCCACGAAATCGGCACCCCATCCAAAGCAGACAATCGATGCCCTGCCTTTGCCCGGTCTGCTGCTGCCCGTGCTTCTGCCAACGCACGGTCAGCGGTCACACGGGCATAAATCCGGTCGCGCAGCGGATGCGCGTCAATGGCATCGAGATAGGTCTGGCACAGTGCCACAGGATCAATTTGCCCTGCTGCAATGCCGCGGCCCAAATCCGCAGCAGTCATTTTCAACCATGCCTGCATGTCTGATCCCCTGTCATCGATCTTCGCCCTGACGGTAGCGACCGTTGGGCACATGGACAATCCCTGTACAGCGGTCATATCTAGAGCCATGGATTTTGATACAGATATTGCCATCATCGGTGGCGGACTGAATGGCCCTGCCTTGGCGATTGCCTTGGCGCAAACAGGGCTGCGGGTGACAATAATTGACGCATTGGCGGTCAAGACCCGCAAGATCGCGGGGTTTGATGGGCGGTCCTATGCACTGGCTTTGACCTCAACCCGTTTGTTGCAGGGTATTGGCGTATGGAACGCGGTTGAGCCATATGCGCAACCGATGTTGGAGATCAAAGTCACCGATGGGCGCGCTGGCGATGGGCCGTCACCGATGTTCATGCACTTCGATCATGCCGAGATTGAAGAAGGACCAATGGGCTTTATGGTCGAGGATCGGCATCTGCGGCGTGCATTGCTGGCTGCTGTCAAATCCACTCCAAACATCGTTCAGATGAACGGACAGGCAGTTGTGGGGCAGCAGGCAGATGGTTCAGGCATCACACTAAGTCTGGCGTCCGGAAAAAGCTTGCGTGCGCATCTTGCCATAGGGGCGGATGGGCGCAGTACCGGCACCGGTCAGCGCGCCGGGATCAAAAGGATTGGTTGGGAATATGGACAGACCGCATTGGTCTGTGCGTTGGAGCATGAATTGCCTCACCACGGTGTCGCGCATCAGTTCTTTATGCCGCCCGGCCCCTTGGCGATCTTGCCGCTGACGGGGAACAGATCATCCATCGTCTGGAGCGAAAAAGACCAGAATGCCGCCGCGATCAATGCGCTGTCGGATCAGGCATATCTCGATGTATTGCGCCCTCGTTTTGGCAGTTTTCTGGGTGATTTATCCATTGTCGGCCAGCGCTACACCTATCCGCTGAGCCTCTCACTTGCGCACGATATGGTCGCCCCTCGCGTGGCATTGGTGGGCGATGCGGCTCACGGAGTTCACCCGATTGCGGGTCAGGGGCTTAACGCGGGACTGCGTGATGTGGCGGCATTGGCCGAAGTCATCGCGGATACCCAACGTCGGGGTGAAGATGTGGGGTCTGATGCGACACTGGCGCGCTATCAAGAATGGCGGCGCTTTGACAACACAACGTTGGCCTTGGCGACGGACAGCTTCAACAGATTGTTCTCAAACGATAATCCTCTGATCCGCATAGCGCGTGATTTTGGAATGGCTGCGGTAAACGCCCTGCCCGGTCTGCGGCGGGGGTTCATTCGTGAAGCGGCCGGATTGACCGGTGAACTACCCCGTCTGATGCAGGGAAAACCGCTTTAGCAGATCAGTCGAGCTCCCGCGCTTCATCCACCAGCATCACAGGAATGCCGTTGCGAATCGGATAGGCCAGATTGGCTGCTTTTGAGACCAATTCCTGTTTGTCTGCATCATAGCTGAGTGTGGTCTGGGTCCGCGGACAGATCAGCCCGTCAAGCATGCGGCGGTCAAAATCGACGCGAACATCGCTCATTGCATCATTCCTTCTTCCTGTCCGCCCCGCATCGTGTATTCGATCAATGTCACCAGCGTTTCGCGGCGGGTTTCGAGCGATGGTGCCTCAAGCAGCGCCTGCTTATCTTCTGCCTCAAAGTCCAGCATCATCGAGAGCGAATTGATTAGTAATTCGTCGTCCGCTTCTTTGAGGGTATCCCAATCTGCGGACAGCCCACGCGTATCAAAATACCGCTCAAGCAGATCAAGGAAAGACTTCCGGTTAAAGCCCGCATCGGCTTCGTCCTTGCCAAGGTCGCGATCAAATCCATCCCAGTTCACATCGCACCGGCGATAGGGTGTAAATCCTTCGACCTCTTTCGTCACCCGAAAGCGTGACACCCCCCCAAGGGTGATCATATAGCGCCCGTCTTCGGTCTCAGAAAACTGCGTGATCCGTCCCGCGCATCCGATGGTATGCAAACCCGGTCCATCACGGCCGGGGACCGGGTTTGGCTGGATCATGCCGATCAGACGACAATCGGTCTTGAGCGCGTCTTCGATCATCTGCAAGTATCGCGGTTCAAAAATGTGCAAAGGCAAGCGCGCGCGCGGCAACAAAAGTGCCCCACCAAGCGGGAAAATCGCAATCGTATCTGGCAGTTCGCTTTGCTTTAGCATGACTATTGACCTAGCGCGCTTCGTGAATCAGGCAAATATCATTGAACTGAGTTTGCGGCGTCCGTTTAGAACTACAGGATCATTCGCTTTCAACGCGTCGAATATGGTAAACAACTGGGTTTTTGCAGCGCCCTCATTCCATTCGCTGTCTCGGCGAAAAAGATCAAGAAGGTGATTTACTGCCCCCTCGGCATCCCCATTTGCATAGAGAGCCTGTGCAAGATCAAACCGGGCCTGATGGTCGTTCTCGTCCGCCTCAACCGCTGCCATCAGGTCGCCTACAGGACCCGCATCCGCCGCCTGTCGCGCCAGCAGCAACTGCGCATGTGCCGCTTCAAGTTCAGGGGATTTTGAAATCTCAATTGGAGCACCGTTCAACAATGCCTCGGCCTGATCAAGCTCGCCTATCGCGATGTGTGCCCGCACCAGACCACCATATGCCCCGGCGTGATTGGGGTCTTCGCCCAAAATAGCGGCAAATGTCTGGGCCGCGTCTGCTGCTTCGCCTGCGGTCAACATATCTTCTGCGGCCTCAACCGCCTCGGCCAACCCGTCACCGGGCGCTTCGCCACCGGCAGCTTTGATCGTGCGGTCCACGAATGCCTTGATCTCTGATTCTGGTTGCGCGCCCTGAAAGCCGTCAATCGGCTTGCCCTGAAAAAAGGCATAGACGGTGGGGATCGACTGGATCTGCATTTGACCGGCGATCATCTGCGCCTCGTCAACATTAATTTTGACCATTTTGACCGCACCCTTGGCGGCTTGCACAGCTTTTTCCAACTGCGGCCCAAGCGTTTTGCACGGTCCGCACCACGGCGCCCAGAAATCAACAATGACCGGGGTCGTTTGGGACGCCTCGATCACATCCGCCATAAAGCTGGCTTCGTCACTGTCTTTGATCAGGTCAGCATCTGGTGCGCCGGCGAGGTTCAGTTCCATAATATCAAATTCCTTGGTCGTTCCTGTTTGCCTTTATATGTAGGCAAGGCGTGATGATTCAAAGGTCGAAACTGGCAAAAACTGGCGCGTGGTCGCTGGGTTGTTCCCAACCGCGCACTGCCCGCCCGATATGGCTGGAGTGACCGGCGTTCGAAATGTCCGCTGTGGCCCAGATGTGATCCAATCTGCGGCCTTTGTCAGCACCGTCCCAATCTGGGGAACGATAGGACCACCAACTATAGAGGTTGCCATCAGGAATATCCTTGCGGGTTATATCGACCCAGTTGCCCGCCTCTTGCATGGCACCCAGTGCCTCAACCTCAATCGGGGTGTGGCTGACGACCTTGAGCAGTTTCTTGTGATCCCATACGTCGTCTTCGCGCGGGGCAATGTTCAAGTCACCGACAAGGATCGCCTTTTCTGGCTTCTGCTCGTGGAACCAATCCCGCATCTCAGAGAGATAGTCGAGCTTTTGGCCAAACTTTTCGTTAATTTCGCGGTCCGGTTTGTCACCGCCGGCCGGCACATAGAAATTGTGGATCGTGGTCCCGTTCTCAAGTCGCGCTGACACATGGCGGGCATGACCGAGGGCTGCGAAATCACGGTCGCCGGTATCTTCCAATGGCAGCTTGGACAGGATTGCGACACCGTTATATCCCTTTTGACCACGTGCCACCATGTGTGTGTATCCCGCTGCATGGAACGCCTCGGTTGGAATTTTCTCAACCGGGCTTTTGCATTCCTGCAAACACAAGACATCTGGGCCATGCTCCGCCAACAGACGCAGAACCAGAGGTTCGCGCAGGCGAACAGAGTTGATGTTCCATGTGGCAAGTGTGAATGGCATTGGCAGGCTCCGAGGTTGGGGTGACGTCCGGCACCCTACTCCTTGCCGCCGCCCGCCGCCATGGTGAATTCAAATGCCGTTTGGGGTCAGGATTACCTTCCCCTTGCGCTCACCAGCCCATGAATATTTCGCAGCTTCGGCGATCTGGTCCAATGAAAAATGCCGGTCAACAGGGGCAAATAGCGTTCCTGAGGCAATGGCTTTGGTCAATGCGCCATAAACGGCCATGCGTGCGGCAGAGCCGCTACGCTCAAACCAATTTACCAGCCAAAATCCGTGAATGTGGATATCGCGAAATATCAGCGCGCTAGCATCAACGCTGCAGGGTTCGTTTGACATGCCGCCGTAGTTGATCATCGTACCCCCTGTCTCCAGACAGGCCGCCAGACGCCCAAATGTTTGGCCCGCGACAGCGTCGACAGCCAGTTTCATCTTGGCCCCGGTCGCCGCCTTGACCTCATTTACAAGGTCAGGACCATCAATCAGAACAATATCCGCCCCGAGGTCTTTGAGACCCTGAATGGCGGTTTCGCGGCGCACGACGCTGACAACATTGATCTCCTGCTCTTTTGCCAATTGAACTAGATACCCCCCAACCGCAGAATTTGCTGCCGACTGGATCACCCAATCGCCGGGGTTTAAGGCGACAAATTCACTGAGGAGCAAATGCGCCGTCGCCGGGTTTACCATTAGCATCGACAATTGATCCAAATCGCCGTCCGGCAACGGGATCAGGTGCCGCGGATCGCAAATGACCTCGCTGACCCATGTCCCCTGCCCCGCGGGCAGAAGAACCAATTGCCCCGTGCCCTCGCCTTCAACAATGCGGCCGAGCCCTTCGTTACCGGGAACAGCGGGCAAGGATGGCTTGACCCCGTAATTGCCTGAAACCTGGATCAGATCAGAAGGGTTGATCGGCGCGCGCAATACCTCAACCCGCGCCTGACCTGGGCCTAACGGCTCTGACGGGACCTCAACGACTTTGAGGACCTCTGCAGGATTTCCGAACGCTTCGTAGATCACTTTTTTCATGCTGTCGCTCCTTGGATTTCCACAAGCATGGCGTGTTGCGACATCCAAGACCAGCCTTCACACCGCGACGTCGTCCAACAGCGCAAAAAAAGGCCGAGCACAAAGGCTCGGCCAGTCCAACAGGGAGGTATGTGTCATAACCCGGACACAAACGTCGGGATTCGGGTCGATGGGCGGGTCACGACAACCCGGCCACTCGGAATACGAAGGACCCTGGGGCGCGAATCATTACACCGTCAGGCCATTAATCTATATCCGCCAGATTCGGTCACAAGAAGGCGAGCATTTGACGGATCTGGTTCAATTTTTTGGCGAAGACGGTAAATATGCGTCTCAAGCGTATGTGTGGTTACACCCGCATTATAGCCCCAAACCTCGTGCAGAAGCACGTCACGCGGTACCACGCCATCATTCGAGCGGTAGAGGTACTTGAGAATGTTGGTCTCTTTTTCCGTCAGACGCACCTTCTTGTCATCTTCAGTGATCAACATCTTCATTGATGGTTTGAAGGTATATGGCCCCAGCTGGAAAACCGCGTCTTCGGATTGTTCATGCTGGCGCAACTGCGCGCGAATGCGGGCAAGCAGCACGGGAAATTTGAACGGTTTACTGACGTAGTCATTTGCACCCGCGTCAAGGCCCAGGATGGTATCTGCATCACCGTCATGCCCGGTTAGCATCATGATCGGGCTTTTTACGCCCTGTTTGCGCATCAGACGGCACAATTCGCGACCATCGGTATCGGGCAACCCAACATCGAGAATGACCAGATCATAACGCGCCTCTTTGGCCCGGCTCATTGCGTCGCTGCCATTCGCGGCCTCGAAAACGTCGAAATCCTCTGTCATGATAAGCTGCTCACTGAGCGCCTCACGCAAATCATCGTCGTCGTCAACAAGCAGGATTTTCTTGAGTTGCGCCATGGTGTTCTCCGTTTCGCTTACTACAAAGATGTGCCTTGTGATCCGTTCCGACAAGGTTTGCGGTAAATCTTTCACAGCCTCGTGTTATTGGCCGGGTCAATTGTTTCAATTTCATGCTTTGTGGCATAGATATCCTTCAATACCGCTGCGGAGATGTAACACAATGAGCTTTGCACCCGACATCACAGAACAGATTGCGCGCGCCCGGGCGGATCTGCGCATGGGTGTTCCTGTTGTTTTGACGGGGACGCACCCGGTGATCGTCATGGCAGCCGAAACTTTGACGGCACAAAGGTTGACGGACCTGCTTGCCTTGGGCGGGACCCCTGTTTTGGCCATCACAGCGCGTCGCGCAGAGACACTTAAGGCGCGGGCCTATGATGGCGATCTGGCACGCATTGCAGTGCCGGTTGATGCGACACCTGCCTGGGTTCAAAGCATCGCAAACCCAGGCGATGATTTACGCGCGCCGATGAAAGGGCCTTTCAATTGCTTGCGTGGCGGGGATGTGTCCGCGCACCGTGCCGCCGTTCAACTGGCCAAAACGGCGCGGTTGCTGCCGGCAGTTCTGGTGCTTGAACTGGCTGACGCTGTGGTATTTGCTGCTGAACACAACCTGAACTGTGTTGATCTTGCGGCTGCAACACCTGCTTTGAGCAAACGAAGCCCACTACATCCTGTCGTCAATGCGCGGCTTCCTATGGAAGTATCCGAGACCGGTCGGCTGCATATCTTCCGACCAGACGATGGCGCGGAAGAGCATTATGCGATTGAAGTTGGCCGCCCTGACAGAGCCAGGCCAGTTCTTGCCCGACTGCATTCGGCCTGTTTCACAGGCGATTTGATGGGCAGCCTAAAGTGCGATTGCGGACCGCAGTTGCGCGCAGCTTTGGCGCAGATGGGTCAGGAAGGGCACGGCATTCTGCTGTACCTGAACCAAGAAGGCCGTGGGATCGGCCTTGCCAACAAAATGCGCGCTTATTCTCTTCAAGATCAAGGGTTTGATACTGTAGAAGCCAATCATCGACTGGGCTTTGAAGACGATGAGCGTGATTTTCGGCTTGGGGCCGATATCCTGAGATCAATGGGATTTTCTGCGATACGCCTGCTGACCAACAACCCCCGCAAGGTTGAAATGATGATAAAGAGCGGCATCGAAGTAACCGAACGCGTG
Organism: Sulfitobacter sediminivivens; assembly: GCF_042611115.2. Taxonomy (NCBI): domain Bacteria; kingdom Pseudomonadati; phylum Pseudomonadota; class Alphaproteobacteria; order Rhodobacterales; family Roseobacteraceae; genus Sulfitobacter; species Sulfitobacter sediminivivens. The sequence goes on along the minus strand of NZ_JBHGAR020000001.1, from coordinate 440,493 downwards.
CCATTGGCGGTGGGTGAGAACCGCCACAACAGTGCGTATCTGGCAACCAAGGCCGCGAAATCGGGGCACCTGTTGTGACACCCCACGATCTGGTCCTGACGCCGCGTGGCCTGCGGTTTCAGGGGCGCATTTTTCCTTGTAGCATTGGCAAAGGTGGACTGAGCGATGCCAAACGCGAGGGTGACGGGGCAACGCCACGCGGTGTTCACAGGATCGTCGGTATGCTTTATCGACCTGATCGAATGGCCCGGCCTGCAGATTGGGCGACACCAATCGGTCCATTGGATCTTTGGTCAGATGATGTGTCGTCGCCAGTTTACAACCATAAGATATCAGCACCCTATGAGGGCAGCCACGAAGCCCTCAGTCGTGCCGATCCGCTGTATGATCTTGTTTTGGTGACCGATTGGAATTGGCCGGTTGCGGTGCCGGGCAAGGGATCTGCCATATTTATCCATCAATGGCGGCGTCCGGGCTATCCAACCGAAGGATGTCTGGCCCTGGATCGGATGCACCTGCGGCACGTTGCGCAACGGATTACGCCCGCAACCCGGCTGATCATCCTCTGACGCAGGGCTTGTATTATACCGCTGTGCGTTCTCCAAAAATCGCAGAACCGATGCGCACGTGGGTCGCTCCCAAGGCAATGGCGCGTTCAAAGTCACCACTCATGCCCATGGAAAGCCCAGCCAAGCCATTGCGCGCGGCGATTTTGGCCAGAAGGGCGAAATGCAATGAAGGCTCTTCGTCGGCGGGCGGGATGCACATCAGGCCCTGAATGTTAAGGTCAAGTCCCTGACATTCCTTGATAAAAGCGTCAGCATCGGCAGGCAAGACGCCTGCCTTTTGCGATTCTTCTCCGGTGTTTACTTGAATGAACAGATCAGGACAGCGCCCGATTTCCTGCGCGAGACGCGCAATCGTGTTTGCCAGTTTGGGGCGATCGACGGAATGGATGGCGTCGAAAAGTTCCATCGCCTGCCGGGTCTTGTTGGATTGGAGCGGTCCGATCAGATGTAGATTGACGCCCGCATAGGTCTCGCGGAAATCCGGCCATTTGCTGGCTGCTTCCTGCACTTTGTTTTCACCAAAGCATCGGTGGCCTTGGTCCAGCACCGCCTTCACCCGCTCGTTCGGTTGAACCTTGCTGACAGCAATAAGCGTGACCGCACCCTCAGCGCGACCCGCGTCACGTGTCGCTTTGGCAATTCTGGTGGTGATATCGCGTAGGGTCATATTCTACCTTCTTGTTAGAGGCGCAGAAAACAACAGCGATGCGCAAAAGAAAAGGGGCAGACCAATGGCCTGCCCCAAATACCGTAGTGCGTTAGATCAACTTAGAAGTTGAAGATAACACCCAAGTCAGCAACTGTCTGGTCGCCAGTGTTACGACCAACCATACCGCGCAGGGCTACGCCGCCGCCCAGATCGTGGTCGAAACCGATGCCGTAAGAAGACTTCTTAGTTGTGGTAACATCATCACCACCGCCAGAAACAGAGGCGAGGATTTTTGTCGACGCGCCTACGTCAAAGCTACCGGATACACCGTAAGAAGTGCCTTCGAACTTGTCATCACCGATGAACAGAGCAACGTCAGCCACACCCAAAGAACCACCAACAGTCAGAACTGTACCGTCGTTTTCTGTGATTCCGTCATCGTCTTTGATTTCTTCGTAACCCAAAGCAACTGTCCAGCCGCTGAATGTGTATGCAACACTTGCAGAAAGAACGTCTCCGCCTGTGCCTGTTGCAGCGACAAATGCAGGGGTGCCAACGCCAGTCGCGGCAGCAAAGTTACCATCGTTGTCGCTGCTGTATGACAGTTGACCGCGGAAATCGCCCATTGAGTAAATTGCGCTTACGCCGTTAACGCCCGCACCAGTTGAGGAATAACCTGCCACTGGGCCGGAGTAGTTTGCATACTGACCAACTGCGCCGATCAAGCCTGGCTCGTAACCGTAGTAGTTTGCCAAGTTGTCGAGTGCGTGTGCAATGTTGCCAACTTCAAGACGGAAGCCGCCTGTTTCAGCGTGGAAACGCGCGCCGTTGAATACAGCCTGGTTTGCTGAACCGTCTGAGTTTTCGTCAGCTTGGATACGAACGCGTGCACCGAAAGTCACACCAGCATCAGATTCTGTTGACGCGTCGATGTTCAGACGGAAGCGGCTTTCGATGATGGTATCATCAAGAACGGCACCGGTGTTTGCGTTAATACGGTTTTCCTGGTGCTGCAGACCAAAACGGCCGTAACCACCAAATGTAACGTCTGCTGCTGCAACGCCGGCCGTTGCGACCAAAGCTGTTGTAGCGAAGAGAACTTTTTTCATGGGCTTTCCCTCGATTTGAATTCATATGCCCTGACCGGAGCATCCGGAAAGGGTATGAAGGGTGTTTGCATCCAATGACCCTGTCTTGGCAAGAACACTGAACATCATTGCATCAATGTCGCGTTCAATGGTGCAGCTTTGCCACAGTTTTACCCGACGCTTGGGCCCACATTGATATCGTCAGGTGCCAAACCCCCACAAAACCTGCGGAATCACCCCTTACATAGACCTTGCTCACACGGGCATGCTTGTTTAGACAATTGACCAAACAGGCAAAGGAAAGCTGAGAATGGCGCACGGGACCGTTGGCAGAATCGCAATCACCTTATTCTTGGTAGGTACTCTGGGTGCCTGTGGTGCATTGCGCAACATTACTGGTGGCAGCGGTGGTGGGTCTGACCAGTCCTATGCGCGTCCCAGCCTGAGTGGTTCGAACGACGTCGAAACCAACCCTGACAATACGATCTGGTCCATTTTTCGCAAAAAGACCGCCGAAAACAAAGTGCAGGTCAACAGGTACATTTGGGCCGCATCGCTTGAAGTGTTGAATTTCCTGCCTGTGCAATCGGTTGATCCTTTCACCGGCGTTATTGTTACCGGATACGGCACCCCGCCCGGCGGCGGACGTGCGTACCGCGCAACTGTACTGATTGACGACCCTGCGCTTGATGCCCGTTCTTTGAATGTTGCCCTTCAAACACGTGGGGGTAGCCCGGTCAGCAAGGCAACAAGCCGTGCCGTTGAAGATGCTATTTTGTCTCGTGCCCGCGAACTACGCATCGCCGATAGCAAGTTCTAATCCGGTCGATCCTCAATTCTCAATCCAACGCCGGGCTTTGTCTTTCAAACAGCCCGGCGTTTTCATGTTACAAGGTTCCACGTAGATGCCGCGTTATACACCTGCCGAAATCGAAGCCCGCTGGCAGCAAGCCTGGGAAAAGGATGCCGTGTTTCAGGCCGTCCGTTCAGCTGAAAAGCCCAAGTATTATGTGCTTGAGATGTTCCCCTATCCATCCGGGCGCATCCACATGGGACATGTGCGCAATTATACGATGGGTGATGTGATCGCACGGTATAAGTTGGCGACGGGCCATAATGTGCTGCATCCGATGGGCTGGGACGCCTTTGGCATGCCCGCCGAAAACGCCGCCATGGCCATCGGGGGACATCCCAAGGACTGGACCTACAAAAACATCGACGACATGCGTGCACAGATGAAACCATTGGGCCTGTCTATTGACTGGTCGCGCGAATTTGCCACCTGCGACCCCGAATATTATGGCCAGCAACAGGCGCTGTTCCTTGATTTTCTGGATGAGGGATTGGTTTACCGCAAGAATGCGATTGTGAATTGGGATCCGGTGGATATGACCGTGCTGGCCAACGAACAGGTAGAGGCCGGGCGCGGCTGGCGGTCTGGCGCATTGGTGGAACGCCGCGAACTGACCCAATGGTTCTTTAAAATCTCTGATTATTCTGATGAATTACTGACGGCACTTGATACGCTTGATAACTGGCCTGCCAAGGTCAAGTTGATGCAGGCGAATTGGATTGGCAAATCCCGCGGTCTGCAGTTTGCGTTCAGCACCATCGACGCACCAGAAGGCCATGACCGCATTGAGGTCTATACAACCCGCCCCGACACGCTGATGGGCGCGTCCTTTGTTGGCATCTCGCCGGATCATCCGCTCGCCAAGGTGCTGGAACGCGGGAATGAAATGGTTGCAACCTTCTGTGCCGACTGCCGCAAAGGGGGCACTACCGAAGAAGCCATCGAAACGGCTGAAAAGCTGGGTCTGGATACCGGTATCCGCGTGCGCCATCCCTTTGATACGGCACATGAACTGCCTGTCTACATCGCGAACTTTATTTTGATGGACTATGGCACCGGTGCCATTTTTGGCTGCCCTGCGCACGATGAACGTGATTTCGAGTTTGCGACCAAATACGACTTGCCGATCATTTCGACGTTCTTGCCGGATGAAGACAGCCCCGATGAGCTGGAGGCCGCCTTTGTCCCCGCAAAAACCGAAACGGTGTTCTACAATCGCGGTTTCGCTGGGGAACCGCACCAAACGGGAAATGAAGCCATCGACGCCGCCATCTCATTTTGCGAGTCAAATGGGGTCGGACGGGGTGTGACCAAGTTCCGCCTGCGCGACTGGGGACTGTCGCGACAACGTTATTGGGGCTGTCCCATTCCCATCGTGCATTGCGATGCCTGCGGTGTGGTGCCGGAAAAGAAAGAAAACCTGCCAATCGAGTTGCCATATGATGTCAGCTTTGATGTTCCCGGCAATCCGCTTGATCGCCATCCAACATGGCGCGACTGCGCCTGCCCGTCTTGCGGGGCTTCTGCAAAACGCGAAACTGACACGATGGACACATTTGTGGATTCGTCGTGGTATTTTGCGCGCTTCACAGCCCCGCACGCCGAGACCCCAACCAATCTGGAGGATGCGGCATATTGGATGAACGTCGATCAATACATCGGCGGCATTGAACACGCGATTCTGCACCTGCTTTATTCGCGCTTTTTTGCGCGTGCGATGCAGATCACCGGGCATCTGCCCGCATCCGCGATCGAACCGTTTGACGCGTTGTTCACGCAAGGGATGGTGACCCACGCCATTTACCAGACCCCAAAAAAGGACGGTCGACCCACTTATCATTATCCGGAAGCGGTTGAGTTGCGTGATGGCAAAGCATTCCTGAAAGACGGCGGTGCCGAGGTGCAGATCATACCCTCGGCCAAGATGTCGAAATCAAAGAACAACGTGGTAGATCCGCTGAACATCATCTCAAATTACGGCGCGGATACCGCGCGCTGGTTTGTATTGTCCGATTCGCCCCCTGAGCGAGATGTGGAATGGACGGCATCGGGCGCGGATGCCGCGTTCAAGCACCTGACACGGGTGTGGAACCTGTGTGATCGCATCAGCGAGATGGACAAGGATGCCCTTGGCATAGGCGACGACGAACTTTTGCGCGCCATGCACAAGGCCATTCATGATGTCACCATGGGCATTGAAAGCTTTGGCTTTAATGCAGCGATTGCAAAACTCTATGCATTCACCGCCATCTTGCAGAAATCACAGGCCAGCCATGCCGCCCAGCGCACAGCCATCATGGCGCTTGCGCAGCTGATGTCACCAATGACGCCACATTTGTCTGAAGATATTTGGGCACATCAGGGTGGAGAAGGGTTGATCGCAACTGCCCCCTGGCCGGTTGCTGACGATGCAATGCTGGTTGATGACACGGTGACCATGCCGATCCAGATCAACGGCAAACGGCGGGCTGAAATTCAGGTTCCCGCCGACATGTCCAAGGAAGAGGTTGAAAAGATCGCGCTAAGCCACGAAGCTGTCATTCGGACCTTGGATGGTGCCACTCCGAAAAAGGTGATTGTTGTGCCGGGACGGATTGTGAATGTCGTTGCTTAACCGCAGAACCCTGATTTTGGCCCCGCTGGCATTAGCCGCCTGCGGGTTTGAACCGGTGTATGGTCCCGGTGGCAATGGCTCGGCGTTGCAGAATCGCGTTTTGGTTGATGAACCGAATGAGCGTTATGGATATTTTCTGACCCGCGAAATTGAAGGCCGGCTGGGCCGCGCCGCGGCACCAACGTATGGCTTGGCACTTACAATCGCGACCAAACAAGCAGGTCTTGCCACAGATGTTGAGGGCAATACGCAGCGGTTCAACCTGATTGGCACCGTTGATTATGCGCTGCGTCACCTGTCGACCGGTCAGATTGTCACGTCGGGCAAGGTTGAAAATTTTACAGGTTATTCTGCGACCGGCACGACCGTTGCGACACTGGCCGGGGAACAGGATGCACAGGTACGGCTGATGACCATTTTGGCAGACCAGGTTGTCACCCGCTTGTTTGCCGCTGACATAAGCGGATGAAACTTTCACCTCGCGACGCCAACGCTTACTTCGCGCGTCCCGACGCATCCAAGACGGGTTTGTTGATCTATGGCGGCGATGCAATGCGCGTGGCACTCAAGCGGCAGGAGTTTCTGAAATCGCTCCTAGGAGTTAACGCAGAAGAAGAAATGCGCCTGACTCGGATGCAAGCAGCGGATTTACGGCGTGATCCGGCGATGTTGCTTGACGCGATCAAGGCGGTTGGGTTCTTTCCCGGCCCGCGTGCGGCGTTTGTCGAAGACGCCAATGACAACATCGCACAAATTCTGATTGATTCTCTTGCGGATTGGTTGCCCGGCGATGCGCAGATTGTCGTCAGCGCTGGCGATCTGAAAAAGACGTCCAAAGTCCTCAAGGCGTTTGAGGCCCACAAGACCGCTTTTGCCGCGGCAATCTATGATAACCCACCCGACCGCGCCGAGATTGAGCGTCTTCTAAGCGAGGCGCGATTGACGCCTGAACCTGATGCCATGGCGGCCCTGACGGATCTGGCCCGCGCCCTTGATCCCGGTGATTTTCGCCAAACCATCGAAAAGATTACTCTGTACAAGCTCAATGATGCCGGCCCGCTTAGCTCAGAGGATGTTGTGGCCTGTGCGCCAACCTCAACCGAGGCAGAAGTTGACGACATCCTGCATGTTGTGGCCGAGGCGCGCGCGGGCGACATCGGCCCGGTGATGAGCAAACTGCAAGGCCAAGGCGTCAACGCCGTGACCTTGACCATCATGGCCATCCGCCATTTTCGCACGCTTTACCGAATTGCTGCCAACCCCGGCGCGCCCATCTACGGTGTCCGCGACCGTGACCGCGCGACCCGGCAGGCCAAAAGCTGGGGCGCGGCAAAGTTGGAAATGGCATTGGGCGTTTTAACTGATACGGATCTGACGCTGCGCTCTGCCGGGCAACACGCACCCGCACTTGCGCTTGTGGAACGCGCATTCATCCGTCTGGCCATGCTGGGCGCGCAACGCTGAGAATCTGACTGATCTTTTGAAAGGATATCCCATGTATACTGTTGTTGGTGCGACCAAATCACGGGCATTTCGCGTGATGTGGATGCTTGAAGAAATGGGGATCGACTATGATCATAACCCTGCCGGACCACGCTCGGATGATGCAAAAAAGTTCAATCCGCTGGGGAAGATACCCGCACTTGTCGATGGCGACGAGGTGCTGACCGACAGCATGGCGATCATGACCTATCTTGGCGACAAACATGGACAATTGACTGCACCTGCCGGAACCCCCGCCCGCGCCCGGCAAGATGCAATGACCTTTTGGCTGGTTGACGAATTTGATGCCATCCTGTGGACCGCAGCCAAACACAGTTTCGTACTGCCCGAAGACCAACGCGTGCCCGCCATCAAAGACGCCCTGAAGGCCGAATTTGCCCGGTCCGCCGCGGTTTTGTCAGACCGCTTGACCGGCCCCTTCTTGATGGGCGATCAAATGACGATCCCCGATATTCTGGCAGTGCATTGCATCAATTGGTCGATTGGCGCGGGATTTCCACGGGTGGATGACAAATTGGGCGCATGGGCCAAAGAAATGCGAGACCGTCCAGCGTTCAAAGCGGCGCAAGCCAAAGAGACGTCCTAACCCCGCAGCGCCCAATCTGCGGCATGTTCACCTGCCCAGCGGCCTGTCGCAAGGCAGGCCGAGATCAGATAGCCACCGGTCGGGGCCTCCCAATCCAGCATTTCGCCTGCTGCAAAAACGCCCGGCAGTGCGTTGATCATCAGGCCTTTGTCGAGCGCATCAAACCGGATGCCGCCAGCGGTTGAGATGGCTTCATCCATTGGACGCAGCCCCGTATGTTTGATCGGCAACGCTTTGATCAGTCGGGCAAGGGCGCGTAAGCCGTCAGGCAGCGGGCGCGCCATTTCCTGAAGCAATGCAATCTGTGCCGGCGGCAATTTCAGCGTCTTGCGCAGATGTTCCTTAAGGCTGGCTTTGCCGCGCGGCTTGGACAGGCGTGCGGTGATCTCTGGCACACTCAAGTCCGGCAACATATCCAACGTCAGCGGATGCCCCTCGCGCACGCCGCGCGAGATCGAATAAATACCGCCGCCTTCCAATCCCCGCTTGGAAATCGCGGCCTCGCCCCGCGAGGAATACGGCCCCGATGTCAATGCGATACCCTTGAGGGCCGCACCGAAATGACGTGTCATATGATCGGACCATTCAACCCGAATACCCGCATTGGCTGGCGCAAAATCGGTCAGTGCCACTCCCTTGGCACGCAAATGGGCAGCCCAATCGCCCGTCGATCCAAGACGGGCCCAACTGGCCCCTCCCAACGCCAACACGGTTACATCTGGCGAGAGATATTCACGTCCCTGAGGCGTCTCAAACTCCAACGCCTGACCTTCCCAGCCTTGCCAAAGCCATCTTGTGTTGATCTGTACATTCGCCTGCCCCAACCGTGCCAACCACGCGCGCAGAAGCGGCGAGGCTTTCATCACTTTGGGAAAGACGCGCCCGGTGCTGCCTGTAAAAACCTCCTGCCCCAAATCATGCGCCCAGGCCTGAACAGCTTGCGAATCAAACGCAGTGATCACCGGTTCCAACGCGCGCTGCGCCTCAGCGTAGGCACCCATGAACGGGTCCAGCGGTTCGGATTTGGTGAGGTTCAAGCCCGATTTCCCAGCCATCAGAAACTTACGCCCGACAGATGGCTTTGCATCACAAACCGTGACGTGAAGCCCTGCAGCGGCCAAAATTTCTGCAGCCATCAATCCGGCCGGGCCTGCGCCTATGACAACAGCCTGCTTCACGATTTCATCTGGGGCAAGCCACCCTTTATCTCAACCACCCGCTGTGGATAAGGAATTTCGATACCGGCGTCTTTCAACGCGTTCCACACCAAAAACAGCACGTCGGAGGTATATTTATTCGGGCCATCATCCAATCCTTCGACCCAAAACTCGACGGCAAAATCGATACCGCTGTCACCGAAACCGCGCAATTCGCAATCTGGTGGATATGGTTCGTCCAAGACATCTGGATGTTTGGACACTGCCGCTTCGATCAAGGCAGGCACCTTGTTGATATCAGTGTCATAGCTGACGGAAAATTCGGCCTCAAACCGGTTGGCCGATCCTGAATCGGAATAATTGGTGACCCGCGTGGTGATGAAATCTTCGTTCGGGACCACAATCCAGCGGCCGTCGAATGTTTCCAGAATAGCGGCACGGGCCATCATCTTGACGATTGTGCCCTTCTCGCCGCCGTCGAGCTCGACAAAATCGCCAACTGTTGCCTGGCCCTCAACCAGCAGGATCACCCCAGAGATAAAGTTTGACGCAATCTTTTGCAGACCAAACCCGAGGCCCACACCAATGGCACCGCCCAAAAAGGCCAGCGCACCAAGGTTAATCCCCATGATGTTCAGCAAGAGAAAGAACGCGGTCGCAAAAATCACAAATTCAATCGTCTTGCCCACCAATTGCCGCACAGACGGGCGCATCTGTTCCTGCGCCTCGATGAACTGTGATGTCTGGCGTGTCGACCAGCCGCCCAGCCAAAACAATATGCTGCCTGCAATCGCACCGCGAAGCAGGGCCATGACGGAGATTGAGATGTTGCCAAACGTAACCTGCATCGACTTGAGCGCGGCCAGCACATCGTCCAGAACGCCAAACATATAAAGGGCTGCAATCGGCAATAGAATGTACCGTCCCAACACTTTCAGGAATGGATCGTGGATGATATCGCGGACCAATCGGCGGACTGCGAGGAACAGAAAGACGCGTTTGCCAAATGCGATGACAGCACCGCTATCGAACATGGACCGTACGAGCGTTTCGCCAATTGCGGTAAAGCCATAGGCCAACAGCGGCAGCAAGAGCGGCAGGAACAACACCGCAAAGCGCCGGACATCAGCAAGGGCACCTTTACTGTCTTTTGCCGGCGCGATCTTTATCGCCAAAACGGGCCGCAACCGCCGCGCGACAAGAATTGCCAAAAGGTAGGCAAGCACCAGGAGGCCAAATTGCGACCATGCGACCGGGCTTAAGAGCCAACTTAAGGCCAATTCCCAGCCCTGAAGCGCATACCCATAGGCCTGCTGGACGATTTCTGGCTGAGATGAGAGATCAAACTCCATACGGAACCTTTGCTTCATGGCGATAACAACGCGTCCTATTGCCCCGCATGTGCGATGGGATCAAGGTTTATCCGGTTTGTTCCCGCCCTCGGAGTGGGTCAATCAACATGTTAGTCGACGCTGAGATCAGGCGGCCTATGTTTTAGGAGGCTCCGACACGATGAGAAGGCGGCGCTGCGATGCCTCACCCAGTCTGCCCCCTGTGCGCCCGCGACATACCACCCAATGTGCCGCAAAGCCGACATCACCTCATCCCAAAGCTCAGAGGCGGCAAGGGCGGTCCGACCGTTCTGATGCATCACATTTGTCACCGCGAGATCCACGCGACCCTGACAGAGGCTGAATTGGCACATAATTACAGCACGATGGAAGATTTGCGCGCGCATCCTCGGCTTGCAAAATTTGCTGTATGGGTGGCGAAACGACCACCGGGGTTCAGATCCAAGGTGCCGGGCGGAATGCGCAAGCGCTAGGCTCCCTGCTTAACAATGCGCGTTTTCCATGCTCTCGATAGTCTCCCGGCTAGAGGATATCTTGGGCGGTGTCCTGAACCGTGCCTGCGCACATCTCTTTGATCCCCATTGCAATCTTTGGTGCCGCGGCAACTGTTTCAGCGGCCAGCAGGCGTGCGTGGTCCAACAGATCGGCATCCGGCACGATCCGGTCGATCAGCCCGAATGCCAGCGCTTCATCTGGCGTAATTTTTTGGCCACCCATCAAAATCAATTTGGTACGCGACGGGCCAATAAGGGCCACCATACGCGCGGGGTCGGAAGGTTGCGGCAAAAACCCCAGCTTCATAACAGGATAGAAGAATTTGGCACTCGCAACGGATATGCGCAGATCGCAGGCCAGCGCCATGCCCATTGCCCCACCTGCCAATGTTCCATTCAGGGCCGCAATGCTTAGCCCCGGAAGGGCAGCAATAGCGCCCGACAGCCGTTCCCAAACCTCGGATTCCGCAAGGCCCGCACCAGCCTCGGCCAGGTCCGCACCAGCGCTGAACACTTTGCCCTGCCCGGTCAAGATCACTGCGCGGGCGTTTTGGGCGTCTTCCATAATGCTCGCCAATTTGCTGAGCATGGCGTGGGTCAGCGAATTGGCTTTGTCCGGGCGGTTGATTGTCACCGTCCAGACATCGCGGTCGCGCTCAAGCTCAATCATATAAGACCAACAGCGCGGCGGACATCATCGTCCCGCAATGAGATTTCATCGCCCACATACTTGTCAGCCTCGGCGCTGCACATCCACAAAAGCGTGCGGGCAGGCCAATCAGCGGGAATATGGACATCCCAATCCAATTGGCTAACCGGGTTGATCCCGCTGGCCTTGATCTCGCGCTGCATCTGGGTGGCGACGGTGCCTGGCGACAGTCCGATCGCACGAATGCCGTTTTCTGCTTCCTCTTTGTCCACACATCGGTTGAGCATGTTCACGGCGGCCTTTGAGGCGCAATAATGGCTCCAGGCTTCGATCGGGCCATGTGCAGCGCCCGATGAAATGGTGAGGATCGACCCGGCCCCAGCCGCCTTCATCACAGGCAGCGCCGCGCGGATGCCGAAGAATACGCCCTTTAGATTGATGTCGATGACCTGACCCCAATCGTCGGGATCGGCATCTTCAAGGCGCGCGATGGGTTCGATCACGCCTGCGTTGTTGATCAGCACATCCAGACCACCAAACGCCTGCACAGTTGTTGCAACCGCCGCAGACACTTCGCCAAAGCGCGCCACATTGCAGGGGATTGCGATGGCTTTTTCACCAATTTCTCCGGCAAGGTCTGCAATCGCTTCCTGGGATCGCGCGATCAAGGCAACATTGGCCCCCGCTGCGGCAAAAACGCGCGCGGTTTCGGCGCCGATGCCCCGACTGGCCCCTGTGATCATCACTGTTTTACCTGTCATATCCATGGTGCTTATCCTTTGTATCCTGAAAAGAGGTTTTGCATCCGGTGTCAGCCAAGTGGTAATCTGCCTGTAAGATATGGTCCAGCCCTCGAGACCTTGACGATCCTTCGGGTTTGTCCGACCTATGGGCCCGAGAATTGCACAAAGGAATTTCATCATGTCTCGTCTTTCCCCAACGGCTTTTGGCCTTGCTTTGCCCCTTGCGGTCATGTCTCAGGCGGCGCTGGCCGATCTGACCCCGTCCGAAGTGTGGGGCGACTGGCGTCAATACATGGAGGGCATGGGTTACGGTATCGATGCCACAGAGAGCCAAAATGGCAATGATCTGACGGTTGCTGACATCAGGTTGAACATGGTCATGCCGGAAAACACCGGCGCAATGTCGATGACTTTGGGTACATTGAAATTCGTGCAAAACGGGGATGGTACTGTATCTGTCGTTATGCCCGGTGAACTGCCGATGACTGTCAACATCGCACCCGAGGGAGGCGCGGAACCCGTCACGGTAAGCATGCGGTATAGCCAAACTGATCACGCCATGATGGCCAGCGGATCACCACAAGAAATGGTCTATGACTATTCCGCAGGGACGGTCGCGTTTACGTTGGACCAATTGCAGGTTGGTTCCGAAACCTATGGACAGGAAAATGCCAAGGTAAACATCATTGGCACGGGTTTCAGCAGCAGCACAACAATGACCATCGCTGAAATGCGGAGCTATCAGCAGACCGGTAAGATCGACAGCATCCAATACGACATCGCGATCAATAATCCGACAGAACCTGCCAAGGTGACGATGAATGGCAGCGTTGCAAATCTGACCATGGATGGCGGCGGCATGATCCCGTTGGTGATCAGTGATGCCGCCGACATGGCTGCGATGCTCAGGGCCGGGTTCGATGTCTCCGGTCTGATCGCCTATGGTGCCGGCTCAACTCAGATGGATGTCGAAGATCCCAAGAACGGGAATTTTACAATGTCTACGACATCGGATGGCGGTGATCTGGGCATCAAGATGGGCGCAGACGGGCTGGCCTACAATGGATCCCAGAACAATATGGCGATAACGGCGAATGTCGCTGGCCTGCCCTTTCCGATTGATATGAGCATGGTGAAGGGCGCGTTTAACCTGAGCATGCCTGTCAGCAAATCAGAGGACCCGCAGGATTTTGCCTTTGGCATCACACTGGGCGAATTCAAGATGTCCGACGTCATCTGGAGTATCTTCGATCCTGCCGGCCAATTGCCGCGCGACCCGGCGAGCATGGTAGTTGATCTGTCAGGCAAGGCGAAATTGTTAGTCGATTTTCTTGACCCTGATGCCGCGGCACAGCTTGCAAGCGAACAACCCGGCGAAGTACAGTCCCTGACGGTGAACAAGCTGCAATTGGATGCGGCGGGTGCCAAATTGGACGGTGCGGGCGATTTCACCTTCGACAATACAGACATGACAACCTTTCCCGGCATGCCCAAACCGGTCGGCGCGGTCGATCTGTCCTTGGTTGGCGGCAACGGTTTGCTGGACAAGCTCGTGGCGATGGGCCTGCTCCCAGAGGATCAGGCAATGGGCGCACGCATGATGATGGGGCTTTTTGCGGTACCTGGGTCCGAGCCGGATACGCTCAATTCGAAAATTGAGTTTACCGAAGAAGGCCAGGTTCTGGCCAATGGTCAGCGCATTAAGTAGCGAATCTGTCGATTCAAGTAGGGGGCGTGCCAATTGGTGCGCCCTTTTTGCTGGCAACTGGTGGGGTCCCCTTGCCCTGCCTAGTTCTGACCATTAGGTCTGCCCTTCAGTCACAAACGGAACCAGTACCATGTCCCAGCCCCTTGATGCGCTCACAAGATCACTGCTGAGGGCGGCAGGCAAAGCGGGTGCCGACGGCGCAGATGCCAAAGCCGTAAGGGCCACATCGGTATCCGTTGATGTGCGCGGCGGCGCATTGGAACAGGCCGAACGGGCCGAAGGCATCGACATCGGTTTGCGGGTTTTTGTGGGCCAAAGATCGGCAAATGTATCGGCCTCGGACACATCAGAACGGACAATCGAAGAGATGGCGGAACGCGCTGTCGCAATGGCCAAAGAAGCACCGGAGGATCCACACAGTGGCCTTGCTGCCCCGGATCAACTGGCGACAGATTGGGACATCGACGCACTTGAGCTTTACGATGCCACACCTGAACCTTCCCCCGCTGATCTGCAACAGGATGCTGTATTGGCCGAGGCAGCTGCATTGGCGGTCAAAGGTGTTGCGCAGGTGCAGTCGGCAAGTGCCGGTTACAGTGCCCAAGACGTTCATTTTGCCACAACGAATGGATTTGAAGGTGGGTACGCCCGCACGGATCGTGGCCTGTCTTGTGTTGCCATTGCCGGTAAAAGCAGCGGGATGGAGCGGGACTATGACGGTGACAGCCGCATTTTTCAAAGCGATCTGCGCGATCCTCACGATATCGGCACGTCAGCGGGCGAAAGGGCGTTGCGCAGACTGGATGCGCGCAAACCGCCGACGGGTGCTTATCCGGTGCTCTTTGATGAACGTATTTCCTCCTCACTGATTGGCCATCTTCTTGGGGCAGTCAATGGGATGGCAATCGCACGCGGTGCCTCATGGCTGCGTGACGCATTGGGTCAGCCCGTTCTGCCCGATAGTCTGTCACTGATCGAAGACCCCCATCGCCCCCGGACCAGCGGTTCGCGCCCTTTTGACGGTGAAGGTTTGCCAACAGCCCGTCGGCTGATTGTTGAGGATGGCGTTCTACAGGGCTGGACGCTTGATCTGGCAACGGCGCGAAAGCTTGGGCTTTCCTCTACCGGGAATGCGGCACGCAGCACGTCATCAGGACCAAGCCCGACAAACTGGAATATTGAACTGACCCAAGGCGAACAAACCAGTGATGACCTGATCCGCGACATGGGCACAGGTTTGTTGGTGACATCAATGATCGGCAGCACCATCAACCCCAACAATGGGGACTATTCGCGAGGCGCGTCTGGTCTGTGGGTTGAGAACGGCGAGATTACGCATGCGGTGAATGAATGTACAATTGCGGGGAACCTTCGGGACATGCTGCGCGCAATCGTGCCAGCCAATGACGCGCGCGCGCATCTGTCACGTGTTGTCCCATCATTGTTGGTATCAGGAATGACCCTTGCCGGGGCGTGATTTGTCTTTGTTGATAGATGCGGCGCGAATGGCGGGTCGGGTCGCGACCAGCTTTGTGGGGCGCACGGCACAGCGTTGGGACAAACCCGGCGGTGCCGGTCCCGTGACAGAGGCCGATTTGGCGGTAAACGATTTGCTGCGCTCTGTGCTCAGCTTGGCCCGTCCTGAGTACGGATGGCTGTCAGAAGAGACCGAAGATAACGACAAACGCCTTTCCAAAGAACATGTGTTTATCATTGACCCCATTGATGGCACCCGAAGTTTTGTCGAAGGTTCAAACACCTGGGCGCATTCGCTTGCCATCGCAAAGAACGGCATTGTCACCGCTGCGGTTGTCTTTCTGCCGATGCGCGAAAAACTATATGCTGCGGGTTTGGGCATCGGTGCCACGCTGAACGCCAAACCGATTGCAGCATCACAAGTATCAGAGCTTTCAGGCGCGACAGTGCTCGCGGCGCGCCCCGCAATGATTGCAGACCATTGGATATCCAAAACTGAACCCATTTTTAAGCGGAGCTATCGCCCCTCACTGGCATACCGGCTTGCATTGGTGGCCGATGGGCGCTTTGACGCTATGATAACGCTGCGCCGCAGTTGGGAATGGGACATTGCCGCAGGCACCTTGATTGTGTCAGAGGCAGGTGGGGCATGCAGCGATCAACAGGGCACGGCGTTGCTGTTCAATAACCGTGATCCACGCCTGAACGGTGTTGTCGCGGGCGGGTCGAACGTACACACCGCCTTGATAGACGCTCTTGCGTGACGTGCCCCATCTGATACGCAAAGACCCAAGCTAATTGATAAAAGGATAACATCCATGACCCAACGCCTGCACCTTGTCTTTGGCGGTGAACTGGTGACCCCCACCGAAACTGCGTTCAAGAATGTGGATGATATTCATGTTGTTGGCATATTTGCCGACTATGCATCGGCATATGACGCCTGGAAAAACGAGGCCCAGCGTACCGTGGATAACGCGCATATGCGTTATTTCATCGCCCATCTGCACCGCTTGCGTGATGAAGAAGCGGCTGCGTCATCGACCGAAGAACTGGGATAAATCACACATGGCTCAGTCGCTGGGGTTGACGGCGTATCGGGCTTTGGCCCGGCGGAGCGAGGCGCGCATGGACGCGCCCGTAACGCCCCGCCCCGATGGCGAACTGGTGTGGCTACACGCCGCCGAGCCCGGCAATCTGATCGCCGTCCAAGACCTTGCGCTGCGGCTTTGTGCAAATCGGGTCGGGTTGAATGTGTTGATCACCTTACCCGAAGAAACAACAGCACCGAACCGCATTGCCGTCCCTCATGATGCAGTTTTGATTGTGCAAAACATACCAAATGAGCATCCCGGTAGTGTTGCCGCGTTTCTGGACCACTGGCAGCCTGATCTCTGCGTCTGGGTCTGGGGCGCACTGCGTCCAAACCTAATCTTGGAGGCCGCTGAAAGGAAATGCCCGCTGATCATGATAGATGCCGATTCCAAGGGCTTCGATGGTCGCAGGGATAGATGGTTGTCGAACCTGACAAAGAATATGTTGAGCCGTTTTGAGGCCATCCTTGCCCGCTCCGACGCTGGCCAGCGGCGGCTGGTCCAACTGGGTCTTAGGCGCGAAGATATTGAGGTCACATCGCCGTTGATGGCTGGTGGGCAAGCACTGCTTTGTGCTGATTCAGATCTGGCAGAATTGTCGGCGGCTCTCGGTGGGCGCCCAGTTTGGTTTGCCGCCCACGTCTTGGGACAGGAAGCCCCGGTTGTTCTGGCCGCGCACCGCAAAGCACTGCGGCTTTCACATCGGCTGTTGCTGATCATTAATCCAGCAGATGCGGGCGACGCTGATACAATCACTGAGCATGCCAGTGAAAATGGTCTCAATGTGATCCGATGGGGTGGTGCCTATAATCCAGACGATACAACCCAGGTGATGATCGCCGATGATCCTAATGATTTGGGGCTCTTTTTTCGCGTGGCACCGGTGTCGTTTCTCGGCTCATCCTTGATGTCTGAAAAGGGCGGCTCCGATCCTTTTGAAGCAGCCGCCCTTGGATCAGCGGTTCTGTATGGCCCTAAAGTGCGACACTTTATGCCATCGTACACCCGGCTCGCAGCGGCGGGTGCCGCGCGGATTGTGAATGACGCGGATGCGCTTGGCACTGCGGTGTCCCATCTGATTGCAGCAGATCAGGCCGCAGCGATGGCGCATGCGGGATGGGACGTCATCAGCCAAGGGGCCGCATTGATGGACCAGGTTATTGATCTGGTACAGGACGCGCTTGATACACGGGCCGGGCAACCGTGAGCCGCGCCCCCGCCTTTTGGCACCTGCCCAAACCTGATTGGCGGGCATGGGCATTGCGACCGTTGGGCGTGGCGTATGCGATGGCAACAGCGCGACGGCTAAGAAAGGGCGTGCCGATCACGTTGGATATACCAACGGTATGCGTCGGCAACATCAACGCGGGTGGTACCGGAAAGACGCCGACAGCCATCGCCGTTGTTGATCATCTGCGCGGACTTTTCCATGAACCACACATCGTCTCTCGGGGCTATGGTGGAACGCTCGAGGGGCCAGTGCGCGTCGATCCCGCCCGCCACAAAGCCGCGGATGTCGGTGATGAACCACTTTTGCTTGCTGCATTTGCCGAAGTTTGGGTGGCGCGTGACCGCGCCGCAGGTGCGCGGGCCGCACAGGATGCCGGTGCAAGTGTCGTGGTGTTTGACGATGGGTTTCAAAACCCAGCAGTACATTATGACCTCAGCATTGTCGTGGTGGATGCACAAAGGGGATTTGGCAACGGCCTCTGTCTGCCTGCTGGACCTCTGCGGGAACCTGTTAGTGTAGGTCTCAAACGGGCCGATCTGATATTATTGATTGGTGATGATGCCGCGCAGAGCGGTTTTGACACATCGCAGCTGCCTGCCCAGTTGCCTCATGTCCGTGCCGCACTAAAGCCCCTCAAGACTGGCATGGATTGGACGGATATGCGCGCATTGGCCTTTGCCGGCATTGGGCACCCAGAAAAATTCTTTGCCACATTGCGAGGGTTGGGGGCGACCCTTGTGCATTGCGAAGCGCTGGACGACCACCAACCGCTGACAGCAGCGTTGATGGCCCGCCTGGAGGCGGATGCGGCACTGCGCGGGGCGCAATTGGTTACAACAGAAAAAGATGCCGTGCGGCTTCCCGCTACATTTCGGACGAAAGTTATCACATTGCCGGTGCGGTTGGAGTTTCCTGAGGATAACGCGCTCTTTGCCTCTTTGAATGCGCTGCCCAAGCCAAAGTAACCCTCGGAATCTATAAATTCCCTAAGCCGTTTTTCGTCGGGGCCGATGTCTGGCCATCAATTGTCCTCGCCAAGCTTTGGTGATGGACGATGCAGGTCCAGTTCCGCGTCAGAAAACCTAAACGGCGAGCGCAGCCCCGGTACACCGTCCAACTCGATCTGCATGCCACGGGCTACGACCTGTGGGTCTGCCATCACATCTGCCATGTCGTTAATCGGCCCTGCAGGCACATTATGCGCTTCACACGCTGCCAAAAGATCATCCCGCGTTCGGGTTTGCGTCGCTGCAGTCAGACGGCGGATCATGTCAGATCGGTTGGCAACCCGGTCCGCGTTTTTCGCGTATTCGGGGGCCGTTGCCATGTCATCCAGACTCAAAAGCCGACACAGCCGTTGATATTGACCATCATTGCCAGTCGCGATGATCAAATGGCCGTCACTGCATGCAAAAACTTCATAGGGGGTAAGGTTGGGATGCGCATTGCCCATCCGTTTTGGTGCCTTGCCTGTCGTCAAATAATTCATCGCCTGATTGCCAGTAATGGCCACAGCACAATCCAGCAGGGACATGTCAATGTGTTGGCCCCTTCCGGTATGCGCGCGTTGATGAACGGCGGCCAGAATGGACGTAGTGGCATATACTCCAGTGAAAACATCCGTTATAGCGATGCCAGATTTCTGCGGTTGGCCGTCAGGATCGCCGGTGATGGACATCAGGCCAGACATACCTTGGATAATAAAGTCATATCCGGCGCGGTGGGCATAGGGGCCCGTGTGGCCGAAGCCGGTGATCGAACAATAAATCAGCTTTGGAAACAGCGTTGCAAGGCTGGCGTAGTCCAACCCATATTTCGCAAGCCCGCCGGTCTTGAAATTCTCAATCAGGATATCCGCGTCACGCAGCAACTCCTTGACATGCGCTTGCCCCTCGGGCGTGCGAAAATTGATTGTCACCGACGCTTTGCCGCGATTGGTCGAATGAAAATAGGCTGCGGACACATCATCATCGCGCGTGACAAAGGGTGGTCCCCATTGCCGCGTGTCGTCGCCATCCGGGCTTTCTACCTTGATGACCTCACAGCCAAGATCGGCCAGCGTCTGACCGGCCCATGGGCCAGCCAGAACACGCGCCATTTCAACAACTTTGAGACCCGCCAGTGGTGCCGCCATCAGCCGTCAATTGCCGCATCAATCAGATCTTTCATGGCATTATATGACATGTTCGAATACTTTGTGCCGTTGATCAAAAAGCTGGGGGTCGAGGTCACATCATCTGCCTCGCGGTTCTGCTTTTCCCATGCAACAAGTGTTTCTGCTGTGCCTGCGTCTTTCAGACAAGCGTCAAGCGCCTCAGCATCAATCCCGGCGAGCCGGCCAATTTTGCCCAATTCGCCAGCAATCGCAGCAGGTTCACCGGCGCGGGTCCATTCAGGTTGCCCTTTGTAAATCAGATCTGCGATCCCAAAGTATTTGTCCGGTCCACCACACCGCGCCACCATCGATGCCCAAAGGCCAAACCGATCAAAATAGACCTCGCGGTAAACAAAATTGATTTTGCCTGTGTCGATGTAATCTGCCTTGAGCTGTTTGAACGGTCCTGCGTGAAACGCCGCACAATGGGGACAGGTGAACGACGCGTATTCAGTGACAGTGACCGGGGCATCGGGGTTGCCGATCGTCATGTCCTGAATGGCTGACGTATCAATATCGGTTGTTTGCGCATTGGCGGCATTGGCCAGCGGATTCACGGGTGTGGAGTTGGGGCTCATTTTGCTGCCCAATGCCCAGCCGCCGACACCGAGTACGGCCAATACGGATAGAATAACGTTTCTGCGGTTCATCTGGTTTTCCTTTGTCGGCTTTTCAGCGTTTCGTCTTGTTCAATATGTTCTCACCCAGGCGCGCAAGGGCATCGCGCAGACCATCGTCCGAAACAGGCTTTGTTGCCTCTGCCGCTTTTTGACGCAGGGCGGGATCAGGAGGAGCCGTTTCGATGGTCGGTTTCTGGTGACCAAACGCCACTTTGCCTTCGGCAAACCCTGATGCGGCGGTTTGGGTGATGCGGACCCGCGCGATGGCGTTGTAGCCATAAACAGCGTTCACTTTGGTGCGCAATTGTTCCTTTTGCATTTCCAGCATCGGAGCGTTTGAGCCCGTGGTCAGCAAGGTCAGTGTCGCCCCCATGCCGCCACGCCCATAGCTGATTTCGACGGGTTGCGCGATGGCCGCCGTTGCCGTCCCAGCGATTTCAGCCCATTGAGTCAACAAACGCGACTGCGCGAAACCACGGGATTCAGATGCATGCCGGATTTGTCCGGACAGCAAGCTGTCTGTGCGTTTGAACCCTTTTGTGCTGGTGCGCCGCGGCGGCATGACTATGTTCCTCAGGTGATCTGATCCTACATAACCTGCCTGACCCTTGGCACCAACCCATGACCCCATCAGGAGCCATAAATATTGCGTGAAACTGCCCCGACAAGCGACCTGCCGTGCATCTTGCTGGACTGGTACGACGCGCATGCCCGCGACATGCCGTGGCGCATTGGTCCATCTGCGCGCAAGGCAGGTGCCCTGCCCGACCCTTACCGTGTGTGGATGAGCGAAATCATGTTGCAGCAGACCACCGTTGCGACGGTGCGCGATTATTTCACACGGTTCGTGACGCGCTGGCCCACTGTGGCCGATCTGGCCGCAGCACAAGATGCCGATGTGATGGGCGAATGGGCGGGCCTTGGGTATTATGCGCGTGCGCGCAATCTGCTGAAATGCGCGCGTGCCGTAGTCGATCAGTATGGCGGCACCTTTCCGGCGGATCATGCGGCTTTGCTCACGCTGCCGGGCATTGGTCCTTATACCGCTGCGGCTTTGTCATCGATTGCATTCGATTTGCCGCATACGGTACTGGACGGAAATGTTGAACGGGTGATGGCACGGATGTACGACATTCATATTCCGCTGCCCACCGCCAAACCCGACCTGATGGCCAAGGCTGAGGCGCTGACCCCGACCGAACGGCCTGGCGATTATGCGCAGGCAGTGATGGATCTGGGGGCAACGATATGCAGCCCAAAATCACCGGCATGTGGCATCTGCCCATGGCGTGATCCTTGCGCGGCGCGGGCGGCAGGGACGGCATCGGAACTTCCAAAAAAGACTCCGAAAAAGGCGAAACCTGTGCGACATGGCACTGTTTATATGGCCCAGCGTGATGACGGTGCCTGGTTATTAGAAACCCGCCCGGACAAAGGATTGTTGGGCGGCATGCTGGGCTGGCCCGGTTCCGATTGGTTGGATGTGAGCCATGACCGACCCGAGGGAATACCGCCAATCGGAGCCAAGTGGCAGGATTTGCCCGGTGAAGTACGGCATACTTTTACACATTTTCATTTGATCCTGACCGTCAAAATTGCCCAAGTTGATGCCAGTACCGCCGCTGCATCCGGACAATTCATCCCTCGCGACCAATTTCGCCCTTCGGACCTGCCGACCGTGATGCGCAAGGCGTTTGATTTGTCGCAGGGCGAGCGCTGCGTCACAGCTATGAGCACATCACATTCTGCGCTATACGGCTCCGAATAGGACAAGAGGTTCGATACCATGGCCACGCAGCATCCAATCATCGCCCCTGCCGATCTTGCGCGTTTTTCACGTGTTTTGCCGTTTTGGCTATCGCTCGGCCTGATCCCGTTGACGTGGTTTTGTGCGCTGCAAGGGGGATGGACCATTGCCCTTTTGCCGCTGATGACCTGGATGCTATTTTCGCTGCTCGATCAAATCGTCGGGCTGAACCTTGAGAATGCTGATCTTGAAGCGACGGACGAAGACCTTTTTTGGTACCGGCTTGTCACGCTGATCTGGGTACCGTTGCAATTTATCACGTTGTTTGGCTTGCTTTGGTATGCGCCGCGCGCCGACCATCTGGGCATGGCAGAGCGGGTATTTCTATTCTTCGGCGTGGGCGTGATCACCGGCACCATAGGTATCAATTACAGTCACGAATTGATGCATCAAAAGAACAGGCTAGAGCGATTCTTGGGCGACGCACTGTTGGCCATGGTGCTTTATTCGCATTTTCGATCCGAGCACCTGTTGGTCCACCACCGCTATGTGGCAACCCCACGCGATACTGTGACGGCCCATTACAACGAAGGTTTTTATCGCTTCTATCCGCGTGTCCTCAAGCAATCATTGAAGTCGGCGTTCCGGGCCGAAGCGCAGATGTTGGCGCGCAAGGACCTGCCCTGGACAAATTTGAAAAACCCGTTTTTCAAATACTGGGCGCTGCAGGGCGGGTTTTTGCTGTTGGCGCTTATTCTGGGCGGATGGTCTGGATTGGTATTGTTTTTGGTCCAGGCAGGTGTCGCGATCTGGCAGTTGGAGTTGGTGAATTATATTGAACATTATGGTTTGACCAGGAAACATCTGGGGGACGGCAAGTACGAACACGTCCAGCCCCGGCATTCCTGGAACGCCGCCCAAAAGGCATCAAACTGGCTCTTGATCAATCTGCAACGTCATTCCGACCATCACTTTAAACCAGATCGCCGTTTCCCCGTGCTGCAGACTTATGGTGCCGATCAGGCACCACAATTGCCGTTTGGGTATCCGATCATGACGATCGCAGCGATGTTTCCACCATTCTGGCGGCGGATCATGAACCCGCGGGTGCGTAAATGGCGCGACATGTACTATCCCGAAATCACCAACTGGCAGGCTTACAACAAAGGGACGACTCCGATGCCACGCTAGATCCTGCGAACAATATCTTAATCTTTCTCTGCCACAAAAATAGGGTCCATGGTGAGAAGGGGACGTGATGAAACATCCGGCATCAGCAAGAACCGCTGCGCAGCAGAGAACATGTCTGATCGTTGAAGACAGTGATTTTGACCGCGAAAAGATGACCCGTGTACTGAACAGAACCATGGGAAAGATACATGTAGAAGTTGCCACCACCCTTCGCTCGGCGCGGCTTGCCCTGTCGAACGCTGAGGTGTCCTTGATCTTGCTGGACAATAATTTGCCGGACGGCCTGGGCGCGAATTTCGCGCTCGAACTGTCCCTTAATGCGCGCCTTTCTGGAATTCCGGTTATTCTGGTCAGCGATTGGCCTTCTCCTTTCATGTGGGAAAAAGCCGCTTCAGCAGGTGTTCTATACGTGCTGAACAAGGGCGAATTTGATGCCCGATACGTTCATGCGGCACTCAAGATGGGATCAACACGGCGAAACAAATTGAACTTGGCACATTGAGGTGAAAAAAGCCCCGCCAAAAAGGCGAGGCCAAGGTGAGTGCCATTCATTGCGAGCCTTCGTTTGGAAGGCCGCAGGCACCGGCGGTGTTCAGTTTTCGGTAAGTCAGTTGGCCATTTCAGCCCTGATCTGTTGACGAAGGATGTCGATCGGCACCCGTTTGCCATCTTTTTTATAGCACCAATATGTCCAGCCATTACAGCTGGGTGCCTTTTCATAAGCCGCGCCAACCTGGTGAATGGATCCTTTGATGTCACTGCCAATCAATGTCCCATCCGCACGAACCTTGGCTTTATAGCGCCCGTTCATTGAAAACAGCTCTTCTCCAGGTCTCAACATGCCGCGTTCAACCAGTTGACCAAAGGGTACGCGAGGTTCGGCGCGCTTTGATGTGGTTGTCTGCAACGCCTCTTTGTCAAACTTCCGCACCTTGCTGATGCGTTTTGTTGCGACCTTGCGATATGCTTCTTCCCGCTCAATACCGATGAAATCGCGTCCCAGCATTTTGGCGACGGCCCCTGTCGTGCCCGTCCCAAAGAACGGGTCAAGGATCACATCGCCGGGGTTGGTCGAGCCGACCAAGACGCGATGCAAAAGGCTTTCTGGTTTCTGGGTTGGATGAGCCTTGTCCCCTGCGTCATCTTTCAACCGCTCGTGGCCGGTACAGATCGGCAAAACCCAATCGCTGCGCATCTGGATGCCTTCGTTCAGCGCCTTAAGGGCTTCGTAGTTGAACGTGTACTTGGCATTCTCATCTTTGCCAGCCCAGATCATTGTCTCATGGGCGTTGGTAAAGCGTTTGCCGCGGAAATTCGGCATCGGGTTCGACTTGCGCCAGACAACATCATTCAGGATCCAATAGCCTTGGTCCTGCAATGCGGCTCCAACACGGAAAATGTTGTGATAGCTTCCAATGACCCAGATTGCCCCGTTGGGTTTCAACAAACGGCGCGCTGCCTTCAGCCAGGCCTTGGTGAATTTGTCGTAGACTGCAAAACTGGCAAACTGATCCCAGTCGTCGTCCACAGCATCCACTTTGGAGTTGTCAGGACGGTGCAAATCACCCCGCAATTGAAGGTTATATGGCGGATCCGCAAAGATCAGATCAATGCTCTCCGCAGGCAACGCATTCATTGCTTCAATGCAGTCACCCGCAAGGATGGTGTTCAACGGAAGCGCACCAGCGCCCTTTGTCATTGTCTTCATATATCTGCCTCTGTCCCCGGCACATTTTGTGCTCGTTGGTTGAGGGACAGGATGATTCAAAGGGGATTCGCGGTCAATTTCTTTTTTGAATCAATCGCTTAAGTTTTTATCTTGATACAACATCTTGTGGACGGGTTTAAACAAACGTCTATGGTGTGGGGTCACACCCAAATTCTGCAGCGCTTCCATGTGTCTTTTTGACCCATATCCCATGTTAGTTTCCCAACCATACCCCGGATGCTGTTGCGCCAAGGACAACATGACACAATCCCGACATATTTTGGCCATAATTGAGGCCGCCGAAATGGACTGTGATCGCGCGTCCCCCTTGATGATCGTCTCGGCAGGAACTGTCAGCCCATTTGGCACCATGTTGCCGTCGATCAGCACATAATCCGCTGACTGCCGCAGCCCCTCCAACGCCCGTATCATGGCAAGGTGACTGGCCCTCAAAATATTCAGTTCCTCGATTTCCTCGACCGATGCGTGGGCGATGCTGACGTCAGCGACCTCCATTATCTCATTATAAAGACGCGCGCGGGTTTTCTTGGTCAGCTTTTTGGAATCGTTCAGGCCCTGCGGTATACATGCTGGGTCCAACACCACAGCTGCGGCGGTCACCGGGCCGGCCAACGGCCCACGACCCACTTCATCAACGCCAGCGACACGCACATAACCGCGTGCATGGGCGCGGCGTTCAAATTCAAAATCTGGTTTCATAGATATCTCAAAACGCAAGACAGCCCAAACCGCAAGGCTTGGGCTGTCTGCATTGTCTGTTACTCGTTAAAAAATATGGAAGGGAAAGGTGCCCGAACAACTTTCCCTTCCGGTCCGGGCAACAGGGACGTGTTGCCCGGATCGGCGACGGGATTACCCGCGCGCCAATCGGTATCCCGCGTCGCGCAAGCACCGGGCCTGATACCCTGTACGTTTCCCGTTGTAGGTTTTCACCCGTACTTTGCAGTGCTGTGGCAAACGGTTTGCGTGGCGGAAATTATTCTGAAGACAGCGGTTGCCGAACATCCGGACCGGGCCGCTGCGGGTATCAAAACTACGAAAGCATTGGCTTGGCAGCAATTTGTCGTTGCGGACGTGTCTGGGCAGAGGACGGGGCTGGATGTGCTGGTTGTAACGGCGCTGCTGCACCTGCGGCTGGTTGTAACGGTGCGGCGCTGTATAAACCGGCGAGGCGTGACGGCGCGTTACTACGCGTTCCTTTTTCTTATTGTTGTCGTGAATGATCTTTCCGACAACAGCGATGCCCAATATCGCGGCCAATGCCCGGGCAACATCTCTGTCATCTGCATATGCCGGGTTCGAACCAAGTGCAGTAATGGCGATCGACGCGGCTGCAACAGTAGCAATGAATTTGCGGTACATGGTTTGATCCTTTCAAAGTGTGGCACCTGACATCGTGAAGGGCGCTTTGTGGTCGTCATGGGATCAATCTGTGTTTTGGTGCTCAGACAGGCAATAACACTGCCATGTTATCCAATAGCAGCCACGCCAAGTGCTTTTGGATATTGAATAACCAGCGGCAAAAGCGCAAAACACCGCCTATGAAAAACATTATGCTTTCCCTTTTGACGGCACTTGTTGTTGGCTTGGCGCTGCCGGCCACAGCAGCCAATTGCTATGCCGATTATAAGGCAAAGCAGGACAATCCGTTGCGTCTGCATTACGGTGTTGCGCAATTGATGGGTGCCTGCGATGCAGCTTCTGCACAGACCGAATTGGCGGAACGCCTTGCCAAGCAGGGTTGGAAATTGCTGAATATCGTTTCGGTGTTCGGCGACGAAGGCTTGGCACAAAGGAGAGACAGTGCAGGACCAAACTACCTCCGCTTCTAAGATGCGCCGCGTTGGTGGCCGGTTTGTGGGTGGTGGCATCGCTGCCATTGTCGCCGTTCTTCTGATCGGTATCGTGGTCTTGTTCTGGGCCTTGCCGGACGCCAATGTCTTTAACGCTCAGGTAGAACGTATTTTCATTGAAAATGACGACCTGAATACTGGTGCAGAGATCAAATTACTGGAAATTCTCGCACAGTCCGGCACGGCGTTTTCAGACACCCTCGCCAGCTACCGCGTTGTGATTGTGGTACTTTTATTGTTCGCTACGGCCATGCTGATTGCCGCCATGGTGTTCTTGGTCTTGCTGATCGGCTTCAACCGCCGCATGGCACAGATTGAACGCGCCGGCATTCAGGTAAACTCCCTGCTGATCAGTCGCGAAGAAAACACTGTTTACCTCAATAACCTTGGTTTCAAATTGACCGCCGCCGCCATGGAAACCATGTCGGTGCTGGCTGAGGCACGGATGGATGATGAAGTTATGTCCGGGTCCGAAATCGAAGGCGTCATTTCCGGACGAAACGCATCTGATTGTGACGAAGCAGCCGGGGCTACGCGTATCAAGCGCCTGCGCGATACGCTTGGAAACCAAATAGTTGCAGAACTGCTCGTCAAGAATATAGCACGGCGTGGCTACATGTTGGCCATCGACAAGGACGTGATCAAAGTCATCTGATTTACGCGGATGATGCTTCATTGTTCTTCAAATACTCTCATCCCAGATCACAAACAGGTGCCAACTTGCCCATTTGTGCCCTTGAACAGAAGTTGGTTCAGCGCATCACCGTCAATCTGGCTCTTTTTGCAAGCGCGGTTCACAGCCCCCTTGCGGCTGCGACGGTTCCACACCGTTCGACGCGCAAAGCGATGGCACCCCTCTGGTCAATTCACAATATCCATGTCTAGGGTGCGCCGACAATCAGACCGAGGATCACGCAGATGCCCGCACCAATCAATCCCTTCAAGATAGCACTGCGCGCGGGCAAAACTGTTTTTGGATGCTGGCTCGGTCTTGCCGATACCTTTAGTGCTGAATTGATGGGGACCGCTGGTTTCGACTGGCTGGTCATTGATGGCGAACATGCACCAAATGACCTGCGTACCATTCTGGCTCAGCTGCAAGTCCTTGAAGCCAGCCCAAGTCACGCAATTGTCCGTGTGCCCAAAGGCGAGACTTACCTGATAAAACAGGTTTTGGATGCCGGTGCGCAAACCGTTCTGGTGCCGATGGTCGACTGCGCCGCTCAGGCGCGCCAGCTGGTGCGTGATGTTACCTTTCCGCCGCATGGGGATCGTGGCGTTGGCTATGCGCTGACCCGCGCTTCTGCCTTTGCCCAGATCGCCGATTACGGCACCACGGCAGATGAACAGGTGTGCCTGCTGGTTCAGGTCGAAAGCCTGAAAGGGCTCGCCGCTTTGGACGCGATCTTGGCGATTGACGGGATTGACGGTGTGTTTATCGGCCCTGCCGATCTGGCCGCTGATATGGGGCATATGGGCAATTCATTACATCCGGATGTGCAGAACAAGATTATGGATGCGCTGCGCCGCATCTCCGCTGCTGGCAAGGCAGCGGGCATCCTATCGACCGACGATGAAATGACACAAAATGCTTTGAAGGCAGGCGCAAGGTTTGTTGCCGTTGGCGCGGACAGTCTGCTGCTCGGCCAAGCGGCGCGACGTCTTGCTGAAAAATGGGTGGGGTCCAACACATGAACGCAGGTATCTTCCTTCTGGGGCTGGCTTATGTCCTTAGCCAGTTCTTTCGTGTCTTCCTTGCAGTGCTCGCCCCCGTTCTTGAACGCGATGTCGGGGCAACGCCGGATGACTTGGCGTTTGCCTCTGGCATGTGGTTTTTGGCATTTGCTGCGATGCAGATTCCAGTTGGTTGGGCGCTTGATACCGTCGGCCCGCGGCGCACCGCAGGGTGGCTCTTGCTGGCGGGCGGCTGTGGTGGTGCGGCAGTCTTTGCGCTGGCAACATCCCCCGCGCACATCGACATCGCAATGGCGTTGATTGGTGTGGGTTGTTCTCCGGTTCTGATGGCCTCGTATTACATCTTTGCGCGCGATCATCCACCTGCACAATTCGCCGTCTTGGCATCGCTTATGGTGGGGCTGGGCAGCGTCGGAAACCTGGTCGCCTCCTATCCGATGGCGCTTGCCGCCGAAACGATTGGCTGGCGCGCTTCCTTATGGGCATTGGGCGGTGTTTCGGCATGTGTGGCGCTTGGGACGCTTGTTCTGGTCAAGGACCCCATCAGAATCATCGGCGAGACCAAGGGATCGTTGGCTGAGTTGTTTCGCCTGCGGGCGTTGTGGTTCATTTTTCCTCTGATCGGTGTCAGCTATGCGATTTCCATTGCAGTGCGCGGCCTTTGGATTGGCCCCTACCTTGCGGATGTATTTGGCGCAGATACCGCCACGATCGGGCGTGCGACACTCATCATGGGACTTGCGATGATTGCAGGGACATTGGCTTATGGACCACTGGATAAGGCACTGCGGTCACGCAAATGGATGATTGCAGGCGGCTCTTTCGCTGCTCTGATCGCAGCAGTGGTTCTGATCATCACCCCCTCCCAATCGGCCGGACTGTCCATTACGATGATGTGCGCGATTGGCTTTTTCGGGGCAACCTATCCGGTGATCATGGCCCATGGTCGCAGCTTTCTGCCGCCACATCTGATCGGCCGAGGTGTGACCATGCTCAATCTCTTCAGCATCGGGGGCGTCGGCCTTTTACAGTTCCTGTCAGGGAACGTGTTCAGCAGCGCAGTTCCCGCCGCGACCGCGTCAGCCCCCTTTGTTGCGGTGTTCATGCTGTTTGCCATCTCTCTGGCTGTTGGTTTGGTAATTTATCTTTTCAGCAGTGACAGCCCCAACTAACACGTCCCCAGCCCTTTCCCTTGGTGCGCAAGCGCGCTAAAGGGCAGCGACCATCACACATCAATTTTGGAGAAATCAGATGGGTTATCGCATCGCTATCGTTGGTGCCACTGGCAATGTGGGGCGCGAAATGCTGAATATTCTGGCTGAACGCCAGTTCCCCGTGGACGAGATCGTGGCCTTGGCCAGCCGAAAATCCATGGGTTCCGAGGTTAGCTTTGGCGATAAGACACTCAAAACAAAGGATCTTGATACATTTGATTTCAAAGGCTGGGACATTGCATTGTTCGCAGTCGGCTCTGAGGCGACCAAGAAATACGCGCCTTCCGCGGCCAAAGCTGGTTGCGTTGTAATCGACAACTCGTCGCTTTATCGCTACGACCCCGATGTACCGCTGATTGTGCCGGAAGTGAATCCGGAGGCGGTGCATGGGTATTCAAAGAAAAATATCATCGCCAACCCCAACTGTTCAACCGCGCAGATGGTTGTTGCTCTTAAGCCCCTGCATGATCGTGCAACGATCAAGCGTGTGGTGGTCAGCACCTATCAATCGGTATCCGGTGCAGGCAAGGAGGGGATTGACGAGCTTTGGGATCAAACCAAGTCGATCTATAATCCGGTCGACAACAAGCCACCAAGAAAATTCACCAAGCAGATCGCTTTCAATGTGATCCCGCACATCGACGTGTTCTTGGAAGACGGATCCACCAAGGAAGAGTGGAAGATGGTGGCAGAGACAAAGAAGATCGTGGATAAATCGATCAAGGTTACTGCAACCTGCGTGCGTGTGCCGGTCTTCGTAGGCCATTCGGAAGCGATCAACATTGAGTTTGAGGACCATCTGGACGAGGAAGAGGCCCGCGAGATCCTGCGCACGGCACCCGGTGTCATGGTAATCGACAAGCGTGAAGATGGTGGCTATGTCACGCCAGTTGAATGCGTCGGAGATTTCGCCACATTCATCAGTCGCATTCGCCAAGACAGCACCATCGACAACGGCCTGAACCTGTGGTGTGTCAGCGACAATCTTCGCAAGGGTGCCGCGCTGAATGCCGTTCAGATTGCCGAACTGCTGGGACGCGAAGTGCTGAAAAAGGGGTAAACCTGACACCGGTTATCTGAGCGTGCCGCTTTTGATCCCAACGATCGGAAGCGGCATTTTTTTGTTTTTTTTCAAAACCCGTCCGCGCCGCCTCCGAGAATCGCTTAACGATTCGTTAATCTGCGTACGTCATGCAAAAACGATTGTTTCCAAACCAATATAAATCTTGGCATCGACATGTTATAAATTGGCTAACTCGGCGACAATCCCGTGTCAAAATTGTGATTCAACAAATTCTAGACACAAGAATGAACGATTCCCGCCAGATTTCAATTCAATCATGAGTAGGTATTCGGTAGTTGGTTTGGTGAGTGAGTTCGGGCAAGTCCTCCCATTAATCAATTGGAGGACAAGCGTCATCCAGCCCGTACACCTTTCACCCCCAGCAGCTAGCGGATGGAGATTTTTCGGCGTCAGATGGCATTCTTGCGAATGCCTCAGCGCGGAGGAAAATACGTAGCCATGGGGATGGTTGCACTTAAAAACAAGGCGAATTCGCCTGCTGCTAGGAAGGAAAAACTGTGAACAACGTCATCTCTTTCAAAAAGTGTACCAATAATCGCAAGCGTGCAGTTATTCAGAAATTATCCGACAATGTCGTGTCTCTTATGGAATGGAAGACAACGCCACGGGCCCTTCGAACCCCGAACGGAGTTTTCTTCATCACATCCGTCTTGGCGCAGCGCGGAAACCTCGCCTGATTCCTCCCTCTCTCACAATCAAAATTCTTTAGGAGAACCCAATGAACACTTCACTCTATGAAACAGCCCGCCAGAACCGTACCGCAGCTCTTGAAACCCTTCGCCTTAAAAAGCAGGTGAGCCAAAGCGAAGGCCAAGTTCTTTGCCTTCGGTCCATGCGCGAAAAGATGGCCACCAAGCCGGTCTTTAGGTCTGTCAGAGTGTACCGCTTTGAAGAGCGCCGCGCAGCATAGTCAGCTGGGGATCATGATCATGTATCGCGGTCCCGCCGAAATAGAAAAGGCTTGGCCCCCTGTTTTGCCAAGTCGGAATGGGATGGGCAATGGCAGCGGCCCTTCCCATTCCCAAAGTCCGTCGGCCCGCTTTGGATCAGGACGGATCATACTCGCAAATCCGTCCTAATTCGTTGCCCTGCCGACAGAGAATGCGCCAACCTGATGGTCAGCCGACCCATTCAGCCTGATTTCAGACAGATTGAAACATCTTTGTCTCGGGGCTGTAATATTCCAACCCACCCTCGCCAATATCGGTCCACAGGCCATGCAGGCTCAGATCGCCGGCCTGCACCAGTTCGTCGATCCAAGGGAACGTCATCAGGTTTTCGAGGGATATCATCACCGCGTGCTTTTCAAGTTGCCGCAGCTGGTCATTGGCATCTTTGATGTCTGCAACGGCCTCGTACTTTGGCCGCAGAATATCCATCCAACGACCGACAAAGCTGTCCTTTGCCTCAAGCTCGGGCGCTTTGCCTTGGCACATGTCAATGCACCCCTGCACCCCACCGCAATTGGAATGCCCAAGGACAATCAGATGGGCCACTTTGAGGACCCGCACGGCATATTCAACGGCGGCAGACGTGCCGTGGTGATCGCCATCGGGCTGATAGGGCGGCACAAGGTTGGCAATGTTGCGGTGGATAAAAAATTCGCCCTGATCCGCGCCGAAAATCGACGTCACATGAACGCGGCTGTCACAGCAAGAGATCACCATCGCACGGGGCCGCTGACCCTCGGCGGCCAATCTGCGATACCATGATTGATTGTCGGCGTATCCGGTTGCCTTCCACCCATGATAGCGCTGCAGCAAGTACGCTGGCAGTGGCTTTGCCTTGTTCATTTCGGCCCCGTCCCTTCACTCTATTGCCCATGCGATATCGCAAATTCTGCGACAATTCGAGGGAAAATGCATTTGTGCTTCAATCATTTGAATACTTGTTCCGGCCATAGTGCAAATCTGCCGTGGGGGCTGATTATGGGGTGAGAGACAATGCAGGTACTGCAAATTAGACCATTGGAACAAGTGAGCCTCGATCAGGAACGTCTGGGCGCGCTTTACTCGCAATTGGGAGAAGCAAGCGCCGAGGACATCGTTTGCCGCGCACTTGAGGAACTTGCACTCAGGATGTCACAGTGTGACCGGCTATACCGCGAACAAAACTGGTCAGATTTACGCAAAAATACACGGTCTTTGATCGCAATCGCAGATCAAATCGGCATGCAAAAGCTGGCTCAGGTTGCGGGGGACGTCACGCGATGCATTGACGCTGGCGATACCAACGGCCTTGCCGCCACGCTGTCGCGGTTGCTGCGGATTGGCGAAAAATCCCTGACCACCATTTGGGATACGCAAGACTTGAAAATCTGACGGCTTGCGAGCATCTCAGGAAAGGCTAGGCTATGCAAATAACCCCGCCAGCCTGAAAGGCCGAACATGCCTGCAACCTTTGCACCTTCCTCTGATGCCGCAATTCCATTGCAAGTGATTGCCGAAGACGCTTTGGAAGAGTGGTTGGGTGACCAACCGGCGACCATCAAATCCTGGGCGAATGCACATGGTTTCACGGGCGGTTTGGGTCAGGCTTTGACCGTCAGCGATCGTGCCGGAATGCCAGCACTTGCGCTTGCAGGATACGGAACCGAGGCATCGCGCCGGCGCGGCCGGTTTGCGCTTGCGGCGGCAGCGATAAAACTGCCTGAGGGCGACTATCGCATCATTGGTGGTTTGCCCGAAGACCAAATGGCGAACGAGGCCTTGGGCTGGCTTTTGTCCGGTTACCGGTTTGACCGCTACCGCAAACAAACTGGACTGGTCGCAGGTCTGGTTGCCCCTGAGGATATTGACGCGGCTCTGATTGAGGCTTTGGTCGCGGGTGAGATCCTGACCCGTGATCTAATTAACACGCCAGCTTCCGACATGGGCCCACCAGACCTTGAACAAGCCGCACGCGATTTGGCGGATCGACAAGGTGCCTCAGTTCATGTGACTATGGGCGACGACCTGTTGGCCCAGAATTTCCCAATGATTCACACTGTGGGCCGCGCTGCCGACCGCGCACCTCGGTTGATCGACATGCGTTGGGGCAAAGCGGGGCCAAAGCTGACGCTGGTTGGCAAGGGCGTTTGTTTTGATACCGGGGGGCTGAACCTGAAACCCAACGCGTCGATGGGGTTGATGAAAAAGGACATGGGCGGTGCAGCGGCAGTTCTCGGGCTGGCGCACATGATCATGGCCACAGGCCTGAAACTGCAATTGCGGGTTCTGATCCCAGCGGTCGAAAATGCAGTAGCCGGCAATGCATTTCGTCCACAAGATATCCTGACGTCGCGCAAGGGCCTGAGTGTTGAGATTAACAACACCGATGCAGAAGGGCGGTTGGTGTTGGCGGATGCGCTGGCGTTTGCAGACGAGGAAAAGCCAGATCAGATCATTTCGATGGCGACGCTGACCGGAGCTGCACGCGTGGCTGTCGGGCCCGATCTTGTCCCTTACTTCAGCGACGATCCGGGATTTGTTCGGTTACTTGAGGATGCGGCCACGCAGCATGCAGACCCTGTTTGGCGGCTGCCCTTTCATGCCCCATATGAGACAATGATCGAACCCGGTATCGCGGATTTGGACAACGCGCCCAAGGGCGGTTTTGCGGGGTGTATCACCGCCGCATTGTTCCTGCGCCGATTTGTTACGGACAGCCCCTATGCCCATTTTGATATGTTCGGTTGGCAACCCAGCGACGCACCTGCCCGGCCAAAAGGGGGCGTGGGTCAGGCAACGCGGGCGCTTTATGCGGCGCTCGGTCCGCTGTTAAAATTATGAGCGACCAGCGCACCACACCTGATCCTGCGCAAATCACGCAACGCGATCCAGCGCAGATTGTGGTCGCGGTGTCCGATCTTTGCGGCATTCCCGATGGGCCACGCGACCGGCAGTTGATTTTCGGTGACAGCGTCGTGGTGCTCAACACTCGTGATGGGTGGTGCTACGTGCAGGCGGCCAAAGACGGCTATTGTGGCCACATAAGATCATCCACTTTGGGTGCTTTGCTGCGGCCAAGCCACAAAGTGACTGCACCCGCCACCCACATTTATGAACGGCCAGATTTCAAATCACCCAACCTTTTGGACCTAAGTTTCGGCAGCCAGTTGCAGGTCACGGGCAAGACAGAAAAGTTTGCACAGATCGACGCTGGTTTTGTGCCATTACCCCATTTAGCTGAGATTGATGCCTATGGCACAGACCCCGCCACCGTCGCAGCGCTCTTTCTGGGAACGCCCTATCTTTGGGGCGGCAACAGCAGAAGGGGAATTGATTGTTCCGGGCTCGTCCAAGCGGCCCTTTTGGCCTGCGCCATCCCCTGTCCCGGTGATAGCGATCAACAACAAGAGATCGGAGCCGCCGCGACAGGCCCTTATCAGCGGAACGATCTGATATTTTGGAAAGGGCACGTGGCGCTGGTCGTCGATGCGGATACGCTCATCCATGCAAATGCGTACACAATGTCCGTCACCTATGAACCGATCACTACCGCCATCAAAAGGATCAGCGAACAAGGGGACGGTCCCGTTACGGCGCATCGTCGGTTATGACTTGCCAAGACACCGTTCAAAGGGACCCAAAATACCCCTGCGCAATTGTCGCCGCCATCGCGACATTTGGCCAGAACGTTATTCGACTGCCCGGATCAATTTACGTTCCAACACACGCAAAACAGATTTCAGGTCATGCCCCCGCCGCATGACCAGACCACCGGTGCCGACAACCGCATACATCCCTTGTTTTGCCTTCAATTTGGGCCGTTTTTCGATCCGATACAGCGGGATTTCGGCTGTCCGCCTGAAAACGGAGAAAACGGCAACCTCACGCAAACAAGATATGCCATAGTCACGCCATTCGCCCGCCGCGACCATGCGCCCATAAAGCGATAAGATGACTGAAAGCTCAGTACGGTGAAACGCAATCTGCTCTGGTGGGCGTTCAATCGGGCCATTCAGTGGCGGGATATGTAGTGTCATGATTTGACAGTTGCGCCGTTCCATCCGCAAATCAAGACTTAGAGTAAATCATAAATATTGAATGTGTTACACAATACTGTAAGTATCCATGAAGCTGAAACACAAAGGCCCCCGTATGACCCCTGAAACACGTGCCAAAAAATGCGCTGATGTCATGTTTGCGAATGATGCGGCGTCGATGGGTCTGGGCATGAGCATCAAAACGATCAATCCCGGCCAAGCGGTGCTGAGAATGCAGGTCAGGCCGGACATGTTGAACGGCCATGGCATCTGCCACGGTGGGTTTATCTTTACGCTTGCTGACAGCGCATTTGCTTTTGCCTGCAACACCTACAATCAGGTGACGGTCGCGCAGCAGAACCAGATAACCTATCTGACGCCGGGGAAATTGGGGGAAATGCTGACCGCAACAGCGGCGGAGGTTTCTAAATCTGGCCGCTCCGGCACTTATGATGTCACGGTCACGGGCGAAGATGGCCGCACGGTCGCGCTTTTTCGGGGCCTGTCGCGCAGTGTAAAGGGCCAGCATTTTCCAGAAGAGGGCTGATAAATATGAAAGACCTGACACCCCACAAGAACACCCTTGATCCAATTGAAATCGCCAGCCGCGACGAAATTTCTGCGCTGCAACTTGAACGCATGAAATGGTCGCTGCGGCATGCCTATGACAATGTGCCGTTCTACAAATCCAGCTTTGATGCGGCAGGTGTGCATCCTGATGATCTGCACGATCTGTCCGATCTGGCCAAGTTTCCTTTTACCGTGAAAACAGACCTGCGGGACAATTATCCTTTTGGGATGTTTGCCGTGCCGCGCGAACAGGTTGCACGCATTCATGCGTCCTCGGGCACCACAGGTCAGCCAACTGTTGTAGGATATACGGCGGATGATCTTACAAATTGGGCAAGCGTCGTTGCCCGGTCTTTGCGCGCGGCGGGCATGCGTCCGGGCAACATGCTGCACAACGCCTATGGGTACGGGCTGTTTACCGGTGGCCTGGGCATTCATTTGGGCGCGGATGCGCTGGGGCTGACGACCTATCCGATCTCGGGCGGCATGACGCCGCGCCAAGTCCGTCTGATCGACGATTTCAAGCCAAAGGGCATCACCGTCACGCCTTCTTACGCCCTGTCTATCTTGGATGAATTCGCGGCCCAGGGCATTGATCCACGCGCTTCATCGCTTGAGGTTGGGATATTCGGTGCAGAACCCTGGACCAACGCGATGCGGCTGGAAATTGAGCAGGCATTCGATATGCATGCGGTTGATATCTATGGGTTAAGCGAGGTGATGGGACCCGGTGTGTCAATGGAATGTGTAGAAACAAAAGACGGCCTGCACATTTGGGAAGACCACTTTTTTCCAGAGATCATCCACCCCGAAACCGGAGAACCGGTGGCAGATGGTCAAATGGGTGAGTTGGTTTTTACATCCTTGACCAAACAGGCGTTCCCGGTCATCCGTTATCGCACCCGTGATCTGACGCGTCTATTGGCTGGAACCGCTCGGTCCATGCGCCGAATGGAAAAGGTGACCGGGCGCAGTGATGACATGATCATCTTGCGTGGCGTCAACGTGTTCCCCACCCAGATTGAAGAGGCGTTGATGGCAACAGATGGGCTTGCGCCACACTTTCAGATCGAACTAAGCCGTCCCGGCCGCATGGATCAGATGCGGGTCTTTTGCGAATGCGCCGATGCATCGGTTTCGGTGGACATGCGCGATGCCGCCGCCAAGACATTGTCAGCACGTATCAAGCAATCGGTCGGGATCAGTGTGAAGGTCGAGGTTTCCGATGTGGGTGGCGTTGAGCGATCCGAGGGCAAAGCCGTCCGGATCCTGGACAGACGCCCCAAGACCTAGCCACAATCAATGGCGACAATGACATCTGTCTCGTCCAGTTTGATGTTGACCCGATTTGCAACGTAGTCCGATGTAACGGGCTGTCCGATGCGGTATTCGCGTTTGGGGTCTGGCACGGCCAGTGCTGTCACCGCCTCTTGACCAATGATCCCCTCATAGGCGGCCGCGTTACAGGTATCAGGCCCGGCTGACCCGCTTTTGCTTGCCGTGTTGTTGGTCGCAACGCCCCCACATCCCGCCAATATCAGCAGGCTGAAAAACAAACATCGCATGAGCCGTCCTCTTCGATTTGGTGTCGCCTTTCGTTAGTAGCATGCATTCCGCTACTTACACTCATCCATAGTGGTCTTTGGATTCAGAGGGTTTTTTGGAGTGAGCGGTGAGAAGCACACCTTCTCAGATGACCGGGATATTGCCTAGCGCGTTGGCCCAAAGGGTTCTCCAACCTGCAGTTTTACTTGGGGCCGCTTACCATTGCATTATGCTGCATCCGGATCAATTCGCCGCCTTCATCACAGCAAATCCAGGCGGCTCACGCACCATACCTTGCCATAAAGGTTTCAACCGCACCGTTCACCACTCGCACCATTTCGCAGTGGGTCACCGACCTGCTGACCCCGAAAATGAGCCGAGGCCAGATATCTGCCTTGCAAAGCTCACCAAATTGATCGGCTGCCAAAATGGCATCGTCGATTTTCAATTCTCCGCGCGCCTGAGCCATGCCAAAATACTTTGCCATCTCGGCCCGCATCACCGCAGGCCCAGAATTGTAGAAGCGTTGACCAAGCTCCGGAAAGCGATCCGATTCAGCCACGCAGATGCGGAATACCTGCTGACCAAACGTCGATGTGATGAACCCCAGAAAATGCAGACCCGTTTGCATCAACACTTCACGAGGTGGACCATCCATATCAATGCTGTCCATCGCTTCGCGCGATTGACGTTGGCATTCGGCGTTGGCCACTTCCATGAACAGCAACCTTTTATCCGGAAAGTAGCTGTACAGGGTCGCTTTTGACACGGCCGCCACGCGCGCGATCTCGTCTACGCTTGCACCCTCAAACCCATCTGCCATGAAAACAGTCCGTGCGCCGGCAAGCACCTGATCAAATTTGCGGCCCTTGCGGATATGGTGGTCTATGGCTGTCATCACGACTCCGGCTGTTGGAAGGACACTTTATAAACCGAATCGTTTAGTTCCAAGGTCTATTTGACTTTACCTCAGGCAATCCCAGTTGTTGTTTCTGAGGTATTTGATTAGAATCATTCTAAGCAAGCAAAGGACATGTCATGGGTTTTTCTCGGAGCCGTAAGCGTTTCAAAGATTTATCAGAGCAAGAAGTGCTAGCCCTGGCGATCTCTTCTGAAGAAGACGACGCAAGCATTTACCGGGGCTACGCCGAAAGATTGCGTGGCGAATATCCTGATAGCTCTGCGGTTTTCGACGGCATGGCAGCCGAAGAAGATACCCATCGACAGCGCTTGATCAATCTGCACCAGAAACGGTTCGGTGA
This sequence comes from Sulfitobacter sediminivivens, assembly GCF_042611115.2. Lineage (NCBI taxonomy): Bacteria > Pseudomonadati > Pseudomonadota > Alphaproteobacteria > Rhodobacterales > Roseobacteraceae > Sulfitobacter > Sulfitobacter sediminivivens. The sequence continues at coordinate 401,096 of NZ_JBHGAR020000001.1, read as the reverse complement.
TGTGATCCCATTGATCCGCCGCGAACATGTGTCAGGCTATTATGCGCGGCGTCCGGTTTGGTTGATTGAAAACTTGGGCCTCGACCGCATCCGAGCGGAGGCAACCGCGATGGAGCAAGATGCCGAGCGGTTTTATCTTGCCGCCGCAGCTCGGACAACTGACGCCGATACCCGTAAATTGCTGGGGGATCTGGCCGTCGCCGAGGCCGGGCATCAGATCGCCGCTGATGATCTGACGTCCAGACATCTGGACGACCATACGGTCAAAGACGAAGACGCCCGCGCGCATCGGCAATTCATTCTGACATGGGTGCAGCCCGGGTTGGCCGGATTGATGGATGGGTCCGTCTCAACGCTTGCACCGATCTTTGCCACGGCGTTTGCCACACAAGACACCTGGACAACATTCCTCGTTGGCCTGGCCGCATCGGTCGGTGCAGGCATTTCTATGGGATTTACCGAAGCGGCCTCGGACGATGGCGAACTGTCTGGCCGTGGATCGCCTTGGAAACGCGGCTTTGCGTCTGGCATCATGACGACAGTTGGGGGGTTGGGCCACGCCCTTCCATATCTGATCCCCGACTTCTGGACCGCCACGACGACAGCTTTTGTTGTGGTGTTCATTGAGCTTTGGGCCATCGCGTGGATACAAAACAAATATATGGACACCCCCTTTTTCCGCGCGGCTTTGCAAGTGGTGCTGGGTGGTGCACTGGTGTTTGCTGCTGGTGTCTTGATCGGGTCAGGCTAGCGGTACGCCATTTCGCGTCTGCTGGCCTCTACCAGTACCTTGCGCGCACCAGCTTTGCTGGGGTAGGTCTTTGTCCATGCTCGCGATCTTCCTGAAAACGCTACCCTTCTTTGCACTGATCGGGCTGGGCTATTGGGCCGGACGCACGCGGTTCTTCAGTGCCGAAGCAACGGCGTATCTGACAAAATTTGTGTTCTACTTTGCCCTGTCCGCAATGCTGTTTCGGTTTTCAGCAAATCTGTCATTGGCAGAGGTCTGGGACACGCGCCTTGTTGTGGCGTACCTGTGGGGCACCACATTTGTCTATGGCATCGCGACAATCGTTGGGTTCTTGCGGCGGCTGGACGTTCCGACGGTCGCGATAGAGGCGCAATGTGCGGCCATCGGCAATACTGGATTCCTGGGTGTTCCCATGCTGACCTTGTTGCTGGGGCCAGAAGCGATTGGCCCGGTTCTGTTAGCCCTTGCTGTCGATCTTGTGGTGTTTTCAAGTCTCATCGTGATCTTGATTACAGGCGCGCGCGACGGTCAGTTTAGCCTGAGAATGTTGCGCACGATCGGCCTCGGGCTTATCAAAAACCCGATGATCGTGGCCATCGTCCTTGGATTTGCATGGTCCGGCATGTCGATACCGATCCCGGCCCCAATGAATGATTTTCTGGCAATTCTCGGCGGGGCCGCAACGCCCGGCGCTCTTTTTGCCATTGGCGCGTCGCTGGCCACAAAATCCGCCGAACGGTTGTACATCGCGGGCTGGCTCAGCTTTTGTAAGCTGGTTCTGCATCCGTTGTTTGTCGGTTTTGCCGCACTTTTCGTGTTCGAGGTTGATCCTTTCAAGGCAGGCGTGATCATTTCGGCTGCTGCCCTGCCTGTCGCCGGCAATGTCTATATCCTCGCTCAGCATTACGGTGTCGCACCGCAACGGGTGTCCGCCGCAATTTTGGTGTCCACCGCGCTCAGCATCGTTACAGTCAGCTTAGTTGTTGCCTGGGTGACCGGAACCTGATCTTCACCCTTTTTCAAATACCGTCCGCCACCCGCCTCAAGCCAGAACAGATCGACATAAAGGACCAGCCCATGAAAACGCTCTCTGAAAATGCATGCTTTGGCGGAACCCAAGGTGTTTATTCACATGCCTCTGCTACCTGCAACTGCGAGATGACATTTGCCGTTTTCCTACCTGAAGAGGCCAAAGACGGGCCCGTTCCGGTGCTCTGGTATCTTTCTGGCCTGACGTGCACGCATGAAAACGCGATGACAAAGGCAGGTGCACAGGCTTGGGCGGCTGAACACGGAATTGCACTGGTCTTTCCAGACACATCACCGCGCGGCGAAGACGTTGCTGACGACGAGGCCTATGATCTGGGCAAAGGTGCCGGGTTTTACGTGAACGCAACCCAAGATCCCTGGGCACCACATTTTCAAATGCGGGATTACATTGCCGAAGAATTGCCAAGTCTGCTGGCCGGAAACTTCGCGGTTGATATAACAAGGCAGGCCATTACCGGCCATTCGATGGGTGGGCATGGCGCGCTGGTTTTGGCAATGACCCTGCCCGGGCGATTCCTGTCTGTCTCAGCCTTTGCGCCGATCGCAAACCCAAGCAAAAGCGATTGGGGTCGCAAGCAGCTCGGTGCATATGTCGGCAGCAATGAAAAAGACTGGGGCAAGAATGATGCGACAGTTCTGATGCAAGAAAAAGGGTTCGACGGACCCATCCTGATCGATCAGGGCGCGCAGGATCAATTTCTTGACCTGTTAAGGCCAGAAGCCTTGGCCGCCGCCATTGCCACGCGTCGTCAGCAGGCCATTTTTCGGATGCAACCGGGCTATGACCACAGCTATTTCTTTGTGTCCACCTTTATGGAAGATCACATCGCGTTCCATGCCGATGCGCTTTATGCAGGTTGAATTCAGCGGGGGACCGTGGGTTATTTCGTACGGAACACGGTCAAGAGACCCACAACCTAGAAGAAAGACAGATGACCGCACTGTATATTGATGCCGATGCCTGCCCGGTAAAGGGTGAAGCCGAGCGCGTGGCGACCCGCCATCAAATTCGAATGTTCGTGGTGTCCAACGGCGGTCTGCGGCCCTCGCAAAATCCGTATGTGGAGATGGTGATCGTACCCGATGGACCGGACGTCGCAGATATCTGGATTGCTGAGCGGTGCGGCCCCGGCGACGTGGTTGTGACGGGGGACATCCCGCTTGCCGCACGCTGTGTTGAGGCCGGCGCACGGGTGCTGAAACACAATGGTGAGGCGCTGACGGAGGCAAATATTGGCAATGTGCTGGCAACACGTGATCTGATGACCGATCTGCGTGCCGCTGATCCGTTTCGCCAGGGAGGGGGTAAGGGATTTACCAAGACCGACCGCTCGCGCTTTCTAGAAGCATTGGAGCGTGAATTACGCGCTGCCGCGCGTGTAAGCATTTCCCCCAAAAGTTAATCGCACCGGTCCTCTGAAAGATTTCCGCTGCAACACAAAAGGATAGAACATGGTGCCTCAAGCTGTCGTTTTCGACATCGGTAACGTCCTGATCGAATGGCAACCGGAGCGTTTCTATGACAAGGCCATTGGCCCGGAAAAACGCCACGCAATGTTCGCCGCAGTTGATCTGCACGCAATGAACGACCGCGTTGATTTGGGCGAGAATATTCGCGAAGTTGTCTATGAAGCTGCAGAGCAATACCCGGAATGGCGCGCCGAAATCCGGATGTGGCACGATTGCTGGGCCGACATGGCCACCCCGGCCATTGATCATTCCGTGCGCTTGATGAAAGCGCTTCAGGCGCGCGGAGTGCCGGTTTTTTCGCTGACCAATTTTGGCATCGAAACCTATGATCTCGCGGCCACGCACTATCCCTTTCTGCGCGATTTTGACCGTGACTTCATCTCAGGACACATGCGTATGATCAAACCCAACCCTCTTATATACAAGACTTTGGAAGAGAGCAGCGGCATTGCACCCGAGGCCCTGCTTTTCACCGATGACCGGGCCGACAACATTGCTGGGGCAGCGGCACGTGGCTGGCAAACTCATTTGTTTGATGGGCCTGCGGGATGGGCGAACAGGTTGGTCGACGCGGGCCTGCTGACCCAGGAGCAGGCGACATGAGCGATATCCCCTTCATCCCCTTTGAAGCTGGCGAAGCGGTGCTGGACTGGATCGGCCTGACCGATGCGCTGGCAGCGGGTCACGCCCTGCCCCGTGCTGAAATTGGCGATACCTTTTTGTACCGCGGCAAGGATACATTGCTGAGCCGGGCAGCGTGGATTGATGGCTTAGGCATCGCCGTGAAATCAGCCACCATTTTTCCCGACAATCCCGCCCATGGCACACCGATGATCAATGGCGGTCTGAACCTATATGCAGATGCTGATGGCACGCTGGAGGCGATTGTCGATTTTCACCTTGTGACCAAATGGAAAACTGCCGGTGACAGCCTGCTTGCGGCCCGCCGCCTTGCACGGCCAGACAGCCGGGAAATCCTGATCGTTGGCGCTGGCAACCAAGGGCGTGCATTGCATGCGGCCTATTCAGCCGCGTTTCCGGCTGCCAATTTCACCGTCTGGAACCGCACCCGCACCAATGCCGATGTGATGGCCGCCGAATTGCCGGGTCTGCGTGTAGCCGATGACCTTGAGGCCGCCGTTCGGTCCGCGGACGTGATTACCAGCGCCACCATGTCAACCGAACCACTCATCAAGGGTGCGTGGCTAAAGCCGGGTCAGCACCTTGATCTAATCGGTGCGTACCGCCCCGACATGCGCGAGGTGGACAACGAAGCGCTGTTGCGAGCCCGCGTGTTTGTGGACAGTTATGACACGACAATTGGCCATATCGGGGAGATTAAGATTCCCATTGAGGCTGGTGTCATCACCAAAGACACGCTGGTTGCGGATTACTATGCTCTTGATCAGTTCAAGCGCAATTCACACGACGAGATCACCCTCTTTAAAAATGGAGGTGGCGCACATCTGGATCTGATGACAAGCCGCTACATCCTTAACCGTTGGAAAGGGCTCGGATGATCGGGGCGCTGCCGCAACTCAGAACGAAGGAGCGATTGCGTAAAGTTGGATTTCGACCGGCAGGGCATGGTGGTGCCGCGTTCGTAACCGCTTGCGTTCAAACAAACTTCTTAGTGATCGAATTATGTCGCTGTTCCATTCACCGCCTATGCCGGTCAGATCATATAAATCGATAGCCAAGCGCAGCCTTGGCTTTTCAACTGGGCATCTGCACGCTAAGCCAGTGGTATGACCAGCCTTCGTGAAACCTATGATCGCCTGATTGACGAGGGCAAACTGCAATCTGATCCAGCGCAGGAAGCGTTGATACCAGAGTTCGATCGCATTCGCGATGCCTTGTCGCAACCAATTAAAAAGGGCCTGTTTCGCAAAGCGCCGGAGCCGCCCAAAGGGCTGTACCTATGGGGCGGTGTGGGCCGTGGTAAATCCATGTTGATGGATTTGTTTGTTGAACACTTGCCCGACATTCCATCGCGCCGCGTGCATTTTCATGCTTTCATGCAGGAAATTCATGCCCGGATGCACGAAGCACGCAAAACTGGTGTCGACGACGCTATTGCCCCCGTCGCGGCAGATGTTGCGGCATCGGTGAGGCTACTGGCATTCGACGAGATGCAAATCAGTGATATCACCGATGCAATGATTGTGGGTCGGTTGTTTCAGGCCTTGTTCGCTGCGGGCGTCGTTGTGGTGACGACCTCAAACCGATTGCCGGATGAGCTTTATAAACATGGTTTGAACAGAAGCCTTTTCATTCCGTTTATCGAGATGATCAAAGAAAAAATGGTTGTGCGGGAAATGGTCAGCCCAACCGATTACCGTCAGAACCGTCTGTCAGGGACCCAAGTGTATTTTACCCCGGTCAACGCCGACAGTCGTGCCGCGATGAATGCGGTTTGGGACGATTTGGCCGGCGGCCCCGGCACACAGCTAACGCTGCGCGTCAAAGGCCGCGACGTGGTGATCCCGGCGTTTCACAATGGGATGGCGCGCGCGCAATTTCATGATCTGTGTGGTACTCCCCTTGGCCCGGCCGATTATCTTGCTCTGGCTGAGGCTGTTCGGGTTCTGCTGCTTGACGATATTCCCACGCTCAGCCGATCAAATTTCAATGAAGCGAAGAGATTTGTGACTTTGATCGACGCGCTTTATGAGGCGCGCGTGCGTCTCATTTGCTCGGCAGCCGCAAAACCCGAAATGCTGTACATCGAAGGCGAAGGCACTTTTGAATTTGAACGCACCGCGTCGCGGCTGCGTGAAATGCAGGCGGATGGCTGGGGCGACTAGACGTTCCTCTCAGGAATCGGCGGTGTCGCTGACTTGCGTTTCGGTCACGGGGATGTCTGGATGATAGGGGCCGTCAACATCGTAAAGCAGCCACAAACCACCTACAATGATGGCAAAGCCAACGCCAATAAATATCACTTGAGAACGGTTTGAAACATCCGCTTTTGAGGGCGGCAGAATTGCAGTCTGGTCCTTTCGTTCCATGGCGCTCACCTTTGGTCTTTTGAATTATTGCATGCGCGTGTCACGCCTGAATAGACCTATACTATACACCAAATATGGACGATTGATCAGCTCCCCACACAAAATACTGCGGGTTAGCTGTTTTCTCGCAACACGCCGCCCGCCAGATAAAGTGAGCCACAGATCAGCACCCGGGCGGTCGGATCGCTTGCCACAATGTCACGCAGGGCTTGTGCCACGCTTGGCGCTTCAAAGGCATCCATCCCCACTTTGCGTGCGGCGGCCGCAGTATCAGCGGCAGGCAGCGTCGCGGTTTCCCCCGGTATGGAAACCGCATGCAGGGTGGTGGCATGGGCCGCCAAAGGGCGCAGATATCCACCAATGTCCTTGGTATTCAACATGCCGCAAATCAAATGCGTGGGACGTTTGGGGCCCTGTGCAAGCACCGCTGCGATTGCATCGCCTGCTGCGGGGTTGTGACCACCATCAAGCCATAGTTCTGCCTGGCCTGCGATATCGGCAAGCGGTCCTGCTTTCAAACGCTGCATGCGCGCGGGCCAGTAGGCCTGGGTCACAGCCGCCTCGCAAGCAGCGTCATCTGCGCCCAGATGGCGCAGGGCGGCCAGCGCTGCCCCTGCATTCATAATCTGATGATCACCGGGCAAATTGGGACGTGGCAAATCAAGCAAGCCCCGCTCATCCTGATAGATCATGCGCCCGGCTTCGGCACCTGCATGCCAATGCTGGCCATATGCCAAAAGAGGCGCGGCTTGGCGGGCCGCGACCGCCTCAATCACATCCAAACCTGCGTCATCCTGCGGTCCAACGACACACGGCACATGGCGCTTGATGATCCCTGCCTTTTCACCTGCAATCTCGGCCAGAGTGTCACCCAGATATTGCTGATGATCGACCGACACAGGCGTGATGATTGTGAGCAACGGTGTCTCGACGACGTTGGTCGCATCAAGCCGTCCACCCAGCCCCACCTCAAGCAAGGTATAATCCGCACGGGTGCGCGCAAACGCCAGCAGGGCCGCGCAGGTGGTGATCTCAAAATAGGTGATGCTCTCGCCGCCGTTGGCCGCATAGCATTCATCCAGAGCTTTTGTGAGGTCATCCTCGTCAATCAACGATCCGGCAACACGAATACGTTCATGAAACCGGGCCAGATGCGGAGAGGTATAGGCGTGCACCGACTTGCCCATCGCCTCCAATCCCGCGCGTATCATGGCCTGTGTTGAACCTTTGCCATTCGTGCCTGCAATATGGATCACAGGCGGCAGATCATTTTGCGGATTGCCCAATTCGCTGAGCAACCGGTGCATACGGTCCAGTGTCAGATCAATGATCTTGGGGTGCAGCGCCATCATCCGGGCCAGGATGACGTCCGAAGTTGGGGCGTTCATTTCTTGGCATCTGCCTTGGCTTGCGCCTCTTCGACATCGCTCAGTGCATGATCCAATTCGCCACCCTCGCGTGGCGGTGGCAAATCGCCGCGCACGGCAGGCGGCATGCCAAGCAACATTCGGGTGATATTGATCAATTCGTCGCGCAGTTGCGTGCGCGGGGTCACGCGGTCCAACATACCATGATCCAACAGGTATTCTGCGCGCTGGAACCCGTCGGGCAGCTTTTCGCGGATGGTTTGTTCAATCACGCGCGGCCCGGCAAAACAAATCAACGCGTTAGGTTCAGCAATGTGAACATCACCCAGCATCGCATAGCTTGCCGTGACGCCACCGGTCGTCGGGTGGGTCAAGACAACGATATAGGGCAATCCGGCCTCTTTGAGCATCTGGACCGCCACTGTCGTGCGCGGCATTTGCATCAGTGACAAAATCCCTTCCTGCATCCGCGCGCCCCCTGCGGCTGAGAACAGAATCAGCGGGCGTTTGAGCTTCACTGCCTCTTCGGCAGCGGCAATAATTGCGTTGCCTACATACATGCCCATTGATCCGGCCATGAATGAAAAATCCTGTCCTGCCGCGACAATCGGTGTGCGGCCCATCTCGCCCGTGGCCACCAACATCGCTTCGGCCTCTGCCGTTTGTTTCTGCGCGGCTTTCAGGCGGTCGGGATATTTCTTTTGGTCCCGGAAATGCAAAGGGTCCGGTGTGGGGGCCGGTACTTTAACCTCTGTAAACACACCGCCGTCGAACAATGTCTGAAACCGCTCACGCGGGGTGATCGGCATGTGGTGGCCGCAGTTGGTACAGACGTTCAGGTTATCGGAAACCTCACGATGAAACAGCATGGTGCCGCAATCATCACATTTGGTCCAAAGATTGTCCGGCGTTTCGCGGCGCGAAAAGATCGAGTTGATCCGTGGCCGGACGTAATTGGTAATCCAGTTCATGTGCAGCCCCTGTTGGCATCAGTTGCATCTGAAATAAGCTGCCGGCCCGTGAATTGCAATCAGCGGCGTAGGGCCAGCCGCGCCGCCAGCCATGATACGAACATCAAGACGAAATCAACCGGCAGCCAGGCGCGTATTTCTGCGGTATCGCCCAGACCGAAGGGTGCCAGATACAGCGCCAGGCCAGAAAGGTCATCGGGCAGCGATACAATCAGAACTGCCGATACGTTATTCCACAAGTGCAGCGCGATCGCGGGGCCAAGTGTGCCCGCGCGGGCCGTGAGATCGGCCATCATGATCCCAAATAAACCCGCCCAAACCGCAATAAAAAGCGCATTTTCACCCGCAGTGTCGGGCAAGTAGTGCCCAAGTGCAAACAGGACTGAGGGCAAGATCATCCAAACCAGCGGCGACCTGAAACGGGCGGCCAGCTGTTGTTGTACATAGCCTCGAAAAACGATCTCTTCTGCGCTGACCTGCACCAAGACAGCCACCAACGAAATTGGCAACAGAATGACCCAGCGGCTGGCTGACATGTTCGCGACGAAATCGCCGCCCATGTCCCAAGGGGGCAACAAAAACACCACAATCATCAGGCCCAACATGGCTGCGGACACCGCCCCGAACTGTGCCAACGCAAGGCGCAGGTCACCCAGCAGCCCCAATGCCGATCTGCGGTGCACAATGCGTACGGTGACACCAACCGCCATCGTCATGAATGCAAAGCTAAAAAGCAACAGGTACATCGCCTGTGGTGTACTGCCTTTCAACAAGTTCTCATAAAGCGCGCTGCTTTGCGCGCCCAGAAACGAATACACGACCTGAAAGAACATCTGACTAAGGGCAACATACCCCAGTGCCGCCAGGGTAAAGCCCAACACAAGCCGCCACAACGCAGCGCTTTCACGCGCTGGCGCAATAAACTGCTCATGCGCGGCATAGTTCAATCGCCAGATCACTTGTTTTCCTCTGCCTCGATCAGCGGGGGCAACCCTGGCCCAAATTCGCGCGGAACTTCAATTTGTGATGCGCGTAACAATTCTGCGGCACCTGTCAAATGCCCTGCAACCGTTTGGAGCAAGCGAAGCAATACGGTCTTATCATTTTCAACGACAGCCAGAAATTCTTCTGCGCCGATGCGTAAGAACTTGGTGGGCTCAGTCGCTGTCAGATTTAATTGCCGCGGTTCATTGAGGATAATTGCCAGATCGCCGATCAATCGTCCCGGCTCAACCTGCGAGACATGGTGCAAGATGCCATATTCATCCAACCAACCCAAATCGGCACGGCCCGACAGACACAGATAAGCGGCATCAGGGCGTTCGCCCATCGAGAAGACACGTTGTCCTGCGTCAACATCGTACCATTGGGCGGCAAACGCCAGAAGACGCTGGCTTCGGGCATCCAGACTGCCAAAAAGATCATTGCGCGAAATGATCTGTAGTTTGCGCCGCAGATCGTCGGAAGTGCCTTCATCGTCATCACTTGCTTCCTGTTCGACGAGCCCATCAATGCGACCATGTCGGATGACCATGTGAAGGTCGAAGTCTTCCGGGGCAGCGAATTTACTGCCTAGGTATATCTGGGTGCTTTCGGGCAAAAGGGCGCTCAGCTTGTTTCGGATATCCGATTGTGATTTGGCGTCCTGACCGGCGAGAAGTTGGTTAAAGACCAACACATCGGGGCGCTTGATCGCAGCGCGCCCAAAGGCAACACGCTCCTGAAAAATCGCGGGCAAATTTGCGCCACCTATTGTCGTGCCAACATCAAAAAGAATCGCTGAAACCATTTGCTGCAATCCGTTTTCTTCCAGCACCTCGGCCACGACATCCTGCACCAGATCACCCTGCAAACCAGCGACCGAAGACAATCGGCCATACAGCATGTTTTCAAGGATCGTCAGCCGCGGCAGGTAGTTCTCCGGTGCCACCGGTACAAACAAAGCATTGGCTTTTTTCCGCAGCATTTCACCGTCGGTTTTGCGAATGTGGAGGATTTCTTTTTTGAAGCTTTCCGGAAAGGCCGGACCAATCTGTTCTGCCGTAAAGGCAAATGGAACAGTCAGGAGAAGTGCAAATTCGTCTGGCGTCAACGCCTTGTCGCCCATCTCGCGGCGGCGGCCGGCGATATCAACAAGCTGTTCGTAAAGCGCCTCTTCAATACCGAGTGCCGTGAACAATGGGTGCCCGGTTCCATCCATGCCAAAGGTTTGGTGCAGACCTTCGACCAAAGTTTGTGAAATTGCGATGGCCTGTTCTGCAAGACCCTGATCAATGATCATCGCCAGAAACGATTTTTCAGCAACAAGGCTTTGGGGGCTGATGTTGCGTGCCGGGCTCGCAAACATAAGGTTGCCCCCTAACGGCACTGACGGATTGAACTTGTCAGGATCGAACCGGTTGACAACTTTGTCCAAGCCTTTGGCCTTTAACCTTTTGTGCACTTCATCGCGCAACGACACGATGCGCCGGGCAAGTTCTGTATGCTTTGTCGCATCCATGCGAGAATTCAGCATACGTTCGAACAAGACCTCGGCTGTTCCCAATGCCTGCGTGATTTGGAACCACCATTTGAGGATGTCTTCGTCGGTGTTTAGACCTGCAAGCCCCGGATCAAGCCAATCGGCGCGCAGGCTATCACGGCTGTTGCCGGCACGTATTGCTTCGATGGTTTCACGGTCACTGCTTTTTGGGTCCCACAAAACCGTTTTCGGGCTGGTGCGCAGTGGCATCAACATATTGTCACCGACCGTCCCCTGAAAAAGATAGGGCGATGAACTGGCGTACCCGATGCGCGCCGCAACCACTGATTGATGGAGGCGTGACAGGTCAAACTCACCAACTTTGACTTTCCCGCGCGTTGGAATAATTTCGCGGGTCAGAATCTCTGCCAACGCGGTTCTCTCAGACTGAGCCGGCACTTCGATCGCCACGCGGCTGCCTGCCGGAATATGCATTGTCAGGTCGTCCAAAAGGGTATTGCCGCTGGCATTGCGCACAGAGACGTTTGTCAGATTGATGTCACCGCGCAAGTGGGGAATTTGATCTGGCTCACCCTCAAACAATGCCTCGTCTATCATGCCTTTGGGGGCGAACCGTTCGATCACGATTTCCCAGCGCAGCGACATATCCTGTGTCTGATTGTAAAAGGTCAGCAGTTCTTTCCAGGGGTTGCTGAGGTCTTTGTAGGCCGCAAGCGCTGCGACAAGTGCACCAACCGTTATATCACCATTGATCGCCAGATAACCGCCAACCGCATAGAAAAAAAACGGGGTGAGCTGCGTGATGAAGTTGTTGAGAAACTTCATAAAGAACTTCTTTTGATAGATCCGAAACCGGATTTCAAAGAGCCGTCCCAAGATGGCAGTAAACGTCGCCAATCGGAATCGCCAGCCTCCGTTGGTCCGTAAATCAGTGATGCCCGCCGCCGTCTCGCCGATCTCGGCAGACAAATGGCGCACTTCTTTGATACGCTCCTTGTTCAACAGATTTATCTGACGTTGCAGCAAAGGGATCAGCCATGCCTGCAACGGGATCAGTGCCACACCAGCAAGGCCGAACCAGAGCGATTGGATAAAAAGGAACAACAATATAATGAGCATTTGACCGGCCTGAAACACGGGTTGCGCCACGGCTTCGCCCATCAGCCCGCCCATGGGCTCGGCTTCGGATGTCACCATGCTCACCAATTCACCCTGACTGGTTTCCTGGAAATAACTATTCGGAAAGCGCATCATTCGCGCGATCAACTGATACCGGAAACGACGCAACAGACGTTCCGCCACGACACCCTTCATGGTGTTCAGACGCATTTTCATCAGGCCATGCACCAGAACGGATGCCAGATAAGCAAGACACAGCGCCATCAGGAACTGCACCTGAGTGACCTCAAAGCCAAACACATCAACGAAACTGGTGGTTGATCCGATCGCGTCGTTGATAATGCGTTTGGGCAGTTCAAGCGTCACATAAAGAAATGGAAAGGTGACGATTGTGAACAGCAATAATGCCAGCTGATCGCGACGGGAATATTTCCAGATAAAGGAAAATATGCTGGGTTCCATCCGCCGCTCTTTCTTTGGGAGGGGCCGCAAAAGGCACCGAATACGCTTGTGCAAAGGTAAGCGTTGCGGTTGGCCAATACAACATCCCGCACAGGCTGTTGTGTCTTGCGGCCTTGCAGCACCGGGCGCAGCCGACTATTCCAGTGAAAATGCTTAACGGAGAGCCTGTCGATGTCCACCAATCAACGCTTTGATAAATCCAAATTACCCAGCCGCCATGTCACCGAAGGCCCTGCGCGTGCGCCGCATCGTTCATATTACTACGCGATGGGCATGACCGATGAAGAAATTCATCAGCCCTTGGTGGGTGTCGCGACCTGCTGGAACGAAGCGGCGCCTTGTAACATTGCGCTCAATCGTCAGGCGCAGGCTGTCAAGATCGGTGTCAAACAAGAACAAGGCACGCCGCGCGAATTTACCACCATCACCGTCACGGATGGCATCGCAATGGGTCACGAGGGCATGCGGTCTTCGCTGGCAAGCCGCGAGGCGATTGCCGATACAGTTGAGTTGACGATGCGCGGTCATTGCTATGACGCGATTGTGGGCCTTGCAGGGTGTGACAAATCCTTGCCCGGCATGATGATGGCAATGATCAGGCTGAATGTGCCGTCGGTATTCATGTATGGCGGATCGATTCTGCCGGGTCGGGCCCCTGAAGGGGCCGATGTCCCGGCCGCTTTTGCAGATCGGGACCTGACGGTACAGGATATGTTCGAAGCCGTTGGCAACTGGCAAAGCGGCACCATGTCCGAAGCTGAACTTGAAATTCTTGAACGGGTGGCCTGTCCGTCTGCGGGCGCGTGTGGGGGTCAGTTCACGGCCAATACGATGGCCTGCGTATCCGAAGCAATTGGCCTTGCCCTGCCCAACTCGTCCGGCGCACCTGCTCCGTATAAATCACGCGATGAATATGCCGTGGCCTCCGGTGCGGCAGTGATGAGCCTGATCGAGAAAAATATCCGCGCCCGCGATATCTGTACCCGCGAAGCGTTCGAAAACGCGGCGCGCATCGTTGCCTGCACGGGTGGCTCGACCAACGCGGGTCTGCATTTGCCTGCGATGGCACATGAGGCAGGCATTGAATTCTTTCTCGAAGATGTCTGCGAGATCTTCCGCGACACGCCATATTTCGTCGACATGAAACCGGGCGGTGCTTATGTGGCCAAGGACCTTTATGAGGCGGGCGGCGTGCCCGTGGTGATGAAGGAATTGCGCAAAGCAGGGTTGATCCATGCCGATTGCATGACCGTAACGGGCTATTCGATGGGTGAAGAACTTGACCGGATTGAGCGTGAAGCGGATGGCAAGGTCATCCACTCCGTTGTGAACCCAATCAGCAAGACAGGCGGCGTTGTGGGGCTTAAGGGCAACCTCGCGCCTGAAGGCGCAATTGTGAAGATCGCCGGTATGTCAGAGGACGACATCGTGTTCACCGGTCCTGCGCTGGTATTTGAATGCGAACAGGATGCTTTCGAAGCGGTGCAAAACCGGACCTACAAAGAAGGTGACGTGTTTGTCATCCGCAACGAAGGCCCCGCCGGCGGTCCGGGCATGCGCGAAATGCTGGCGACCACGGCGGCGCTTTCTGGTCAGGGCATGGGCAAGAAAGTTGCACTGATCACCGATGGTCGTTTTTCCGGCGCGACGCGCGGGTTCTGTGTGGGCCATGTTGGGCCAGAAGCGGCACTTGGCGGGCCAATCGGATTGCTGGAAAACGGAGATATGATCACGCTGAATGCCATCGAAGGGTCAATCTCTGTCGATTTGAGCGATGACGAACTGGCCAAACGCAAGGCCAACTGGAAAGGGGCACGCCCCACCAATTATGCCAGTGGAGCCTTGTGGAAATACGCGCAACTTGTTGGGCCAACTTATCTGGGTGCGGTCACACATCCCGGTGCCAAGGCGGAAACCCATGACTACATGGACCTGTAAAGGTCCCATTGCGGCTCTTGCGCTGTTCGCCCTGACCGCCTGCGAAGACGGTCAGGGTGCAGCGCTGTTTGAAGGGCTATCGGTGCCTCCGGCCAACGGTCGAACTACCAAGCCATTCTTACAGGCAAAGCTGTCACAGGGTGCCGTCATACTGGTCGCGCCACCGGGGTTTTGTATTGACAGAAAAAGTGTGCAGAAAAGATTTGCGCTGATGGCCCGGTGCGACATTCTGGGTGCGCCGCAGGCCGCTGGCGACGCGCCTCTGGCATTCATCACGGTCAGCGTCCAACCCGCCAGCACCGACGCCTCACTGCCAGCTGTTGAGCATTTGGCAGCGGCCAGCGCATTGAGCGGTATATCAGATCCTCAGATCAGAGACGGACAGCTTACCTTTCGTGCCAAGGGGGCCGCACCGATAGACGGGGTGAGCAATACCCACTGGCGCGGTACGACACGTATCGGCACGCAAATTGTCGGCGTGGCGCTTTATGGACCTGAAAAGGGGCGCGCTATAACCGGAGAGGGACGCAGCATCGTTTCCGCAGTGTTGTCACGCAGTCAAAGTGGATCGTGACGCTAACTGTTTCCATCAAAGCAACATAGTAGGATTTCGCCCAAGTATTGTTGCCAATTTATTTGAATGAAACCTTTAGGCTAGATAGAGTGTCAAAAAGTCAGAGGCAGTCCATACATGTCCAAGCTCGGTTTTCGGTTTCTGGATGGCAAGATATATGCGCGCAACATCCAACGTTGGGCGCGTGCGGCCCGTATGGCGGCAACGACCGACCTGTCTTTGCTGCGCCGCCAGCGCAGCCGTGCGAGATTGCTAAAAATGCATCTGGACCGGCTTATTCACACAGCGGATGAACGGTTGGCTTTGCCCAAAGTCGGCTCCACCAGTTTTCCCAAACCCCACAATGCGGACTGGTCGTGGCGGCCGGAACTTTGGCGCGGATCGCTGCCGACGCCTGG
Organism: Sulfitobacter sediminivivens; assembly: GCF_042611115.2. Classification (NCBI taxonomy): domain Bacteria; kingdom Pseudomonadati; phylum Pseudomonadota; class Alphaproteobacteria; order Rhodobacterales; family Roseobacteraceae; genus Sulfitobacter; species Sulfitobacter sediminivivens. The sequence goes on along the minus strand of NZ_JBHGAR020000001.1, from coordinate 385,503 downwards.
GCTGTCGTCAGTTCAGACGAAATCCATGCTGGGCGATGAAGTCACTCTATTTCATGATTGCAAATTTTCGGAACTGACCTTGCGCCAATTGCGCAATCTTCGAGAAGAAGACCTCGCACCTTACGGGTTAAGGCTGGATGTTTTCAAATTCGACGGATCTTTTTTGTCGCTGGTCGTGGACCTACCGGATGCCGGGGTGAAAGGGCTCAAGCGCAGCCATCTGGTGCGGATGGATGCAATCGTCGAGATGGAAAAGCCGCTTGAGATTTTTGCGCGCCTGAACATCCGGCACGGCCCCAATACCGAACAGATCGTGCGTGAGTTGCCCCTGAGCGAAGAGAATATTCGCGTTGAGTTTGATCTGGCTTATTCCAACATGAACGAAAAACGGGTCGAGCGGGCGTGGATTGATTTGATATTTGAAGGGCCGCAAATGAATCAGGTGATCCTGCGCGACCTGACCTTTTCGCGCCGCCCGCGCGCCCACCTTTGAGGAGCCATGCGCATGACTGCAGTTCAACTAACAAAGACCAAGATGCAGCAAGGCGTTTGGCAGGGGATCATCACCCAGAATGGCACAGACACCCCACAGATTGATGTATCACATCAAAAAAATTCCATAGCAGACGTGAGCATAACCCATGATAGCGCCGCCAATCACTGGGTTTTGTCGGTTCCCATCCCGAAAGAGGCAATCGCGGATGGCGTTCAAACGCTGATTATCCGGGACACCGCCGCTGACGAAAACATTGGTCATATCACGCTGCTGGCAGGTGAAGTGCTGGGGGATGACATCCGTGCTGAAATCGATCTTTTGCGGGCAGAACTGGATATGCTGAAACGTGCATTTCGGCGCCATTGCCTTGAAACGATGTGATGTTCGCCGGATGGGTGCGCCGTGGTCACGGCGCTTTGTCCTTCGGACTTCAGGAACTAAGGATTACAACGAAAAAGGCCCGCGCATAACACACGGGCCTTTTCATTCTTGTTGTTGCTTCGCGTTACTCTTTCGGACCCAACGCTGAAAGGCCTTTCAGAATATCAATAGCATAGGCCAGTTGATAATCTTCTTCGCGCAACTCTGCTGCCTTTTCCGCCTTATCGCGGTCCGCTTCGATCTGTTTGATCTGGTCGTCCGTCAGGCTGTCATTGTTCAGGCTGCCGCGCAGGTCGGCCTCCGAACGTGTGCGAAGCGCTGATTTCTTGTCGTCCTCGTCCTCTGCCGCGGGCTTTGCCGGGGGCTGGGCCACGATGATGTCAGGCGAAACACCCAGCGCCTGAATAGACCGGCCTGATGGTGTGTAATATCGCGCGGTCGTCAAGCGCATAGCACCGTCACCACGCAGAGGCATGACCGTCTGAACCGACCCTTTACCAAAGCTTTTGGTGCCGATGACAATGGCACGGCGGTGGTCCTGCAAAGCACCGGCCACAATTTCAGAGGCCGAGGCAGAGCCGCCATTGATCAACACAACAATCGGTTTGCCTTGTGACAGGTCACCCGGTGTTGCGTTGACACGGTCCCCGTCCGCCAATTCACGGCCTCGGGTGCTGACAATCTCGCCTTCTTCGAGAAATGCGTCTGATACTGCAATCGCCTGGTTCAACAACCCACCGGGATTATTGCGCAGGTCGATCACAATACCATTCAGGTTGTCGATCCCGCCCAAAGCATCGATTTGCTTGGCCAGTTCTTCCTTCATCTTCGGATAGGTCTGTTCGTTGAAGGTAGTCAGGCGAAGGACAGCGGTTGATCCAACAGTACGGGCACGCACTGCAGTCAGTTGGATGGTGTCGCGAATGATTGAGACATCAAATGGTTCTGCTTCGCCTTCCCGCACAACGGTGATGATAATCTCGGACCCGACCGGGCCGCGCATCAACTCAACCGCGTCATCGAGCAGCAGGCCCAAAAGGCTCTCGCCATTCACGTGGGTGATAAAATCACCTGCCTCAATGCCGGCTTCTGCCGCAGGCGTCCCGTCGATGGGGGAAACCACTTTGACAAAACCTTCTTCTTGCGTGACCTCAATCCCAAGGCCACCAAATTCGCCGCGCGTCTGTTCACGCATCTTCGCGGCGGCCTTTGGCGACAGATAACTGGAATGCGGATCAAGCGATGTCAGCATGCCGTTAATCGCTGCTTCGATCAGTTCACTGGAATCCACTTGCTCAACATATTGCGCGCGGATCCGTTCAAAGATGTCGCCAAACAGGTCCAGCTGCTCATAAACATTGACCGTCTTGGCCGATTCCTGTGCTAACAATGGCCCGGCAATCTGGGTAGTGGCGATTACACCTGCCAATGTGCCGCCAACGGCCGCCATCACGAATTTCTTCATCTCTTTATCCATCCTTGTCGGTGCGGAACCAGTCACTTGGGTCCTGTGGAGTGTTGTCTTGCCTGACTTCTATATAGAGCGTTTCTGAGCGATCAGTGCCAGTGCCATCACGATTGGGTGACAATGTCGTGTCATTTTCATCCGGCGGGGCCCCCATCAGACCAATCGGCGTGCCCGCAGCGATCACTTGACCGGTCTGTCCATAGACTGTTTCCAGCCCAGCCAAAACAAACAATGTGTCCGCTTGGGGTTCTAAAATAATCACATTGCCTAAATCAAGCAACGGACCCGTATAGCGAATTGTTGCGGCCGTCGGGCTGATCACGATGGCCCGCGGACGGGTTGCAACGATAATGCCGGGTCTTTTGATGCCAGCGGCATCTGCTTCGCCTGCCCGGCGCAAGATCAATCCCTGCACCGGCAAGGCAAGCTCACCAACTTTGCCGTCCAGTTTTGCGAGGGCCGGTGCCGTTTCGTCTGTCACGATCTCTGACAATCCGCTGGCAAAGCCACCCAAGGTCTCGGTTGAAGCAATCAGGATAGCGGTCCGCACCGGATCTTCGGTAAAACGCTTGGGCAAGTCGGTGCGGTTTGCCATTGCCTGATTAAGTGCCGTCCGTGCCGCCTGAACTTCAGTCAGCCCATCTTGCAGACGTTCTGCTGCATCGACCTGCAGGTCGCGCAGGGTTTGCACATCTTCCACATCGCGGCGCAGAGCATCGGCACGGGTGTTCAGCGCGGGGGTCAATTCCGCCAGCAACATGCCAGCCCGCGCGGTACCCGTAGGGCCGCCTGGATGTAAAAATGCCACGGGCGATGGTGTGCCACCGATAGTTTGCAGGACTCCAAGCAATTCTGCAACTTCGCCGTCACTTGCCTGCAGTTTTTGGGACAGCTGCGCCTCGCGGATCGCAACCTGACGCAACCCGGCCCGCATCGCGCCCAGACCCTTTTCAAAGGCCTGAATCGTCTCAGTCAGGGCTTTGACCCGGTCGCGGGCACCTTCCGCGCTGTCCAAGAGTGCCGATGCTATTTCCAGCTCTGCTGCCGCTGCACGGGCCTGACTGGCTGCCTCAGATTGGGCAACGGCTGTCATTGGCCATAAGAGCATGAGGATCAGCGCTGTGCGGATCATGATAACAAACACCGCCCCGTCATTTCGTCGGGTTTTGCCAAGCCCATCAAGTGCAACAGTGTCGGTGCCAGATCTGCCAGCCGCCCGTCTTTGAGTGTCGCGCCGGTCGGTCCGCCCAGAAGAGCTACTGGCACAGGATTCAAAGTATGCGCCGTGTGCGGACCACCTGTTTCAGGATCAATCATCGTCTCGCAATTGCCGTGATCCGCCGTCAGGATCATGGCACCGCCCGCTTTTTCCAGCGCCTCAACGACCCGTGCAAGCCCCGCGTCCACCGCCTCGCAGGCGGCAATTGCGGCCTGCAAATCGCCGGTATGGCCCACCATATCCGGGTTGGCGTAATTCACGACAATCAAATCATAGCCATCGTCAATTGCCTGAACGAAATGATCAGTCACCTCGCCGCAAGACATCTCTGGTTTTAGATCATAGGTCGCCACGTCTGGCGATTTCGCCATGTACCGATCTTCACCAGCCACAGGCGTTTCAGCGCCGCCGTTCAAAAAGAACGTCACATGCGGATATTTCTCGGTTTCTGCCAAACGGAATTGGCGCAGGCCCTGCTGCGATACCCACGCGCCCAATGTGTTCACGATTTCGGGCTTGGGATACATCGTGGTCATATAGGAAGTATGGGCATCGGAATAGGCCGCCATGCCCATGAGCGCCGCAAATTTCGGGCGTTTGCCTGTGTCAAATGCATCAAACTTCGGATCGCCCAGCGCGGCCATGATCTCGCGAGCGCGGTCGGCGCGGAAATTCAGACAAAACAACCCATCGCCATCCTTAACCCCTCCATAGCCTTCCAGAACTGTCGGCAGGATGAACTCGTCATTTTCATCGCGCGCATAGGCGGCGTTGACCGCTGCCTTGGCTGACTTTTCGAGATGTCCCTGAGCCTGAGCAATGGCCTCATAGGCCTTGGCAATACGGTCCCAACGGTTGTCACGGTCCATCGCATAATAGCGCCCTGTCACTGTGACCACATCCTCACCTGTCGGCAATTCAGCCTCCAGTGTCTCAAGAAATCCCAGCGCAGAACGTGGTGCCACGTCACGACCATCGGTCAATGCGTGGATCACAACCGGCACTTTCGCGTCGTGCAAGGCGTTTGCCGCAGCGATCATATGGCTTAGATGACCATGCACCCCACCATCGGACACAACACCCATCAGATGGGCGGTGCCGCCGGTCTCAAGCATCTGGCCGATAAAGGCTCGCAACCGCGCGTTATTGGCAAAGCTACCTTCCTCAATCGCAAGATCAATTTGACCCAGATCCATTGCCACGACGCGCCCTGCACCGATGTTGGTATGGCCGACCTCAGAATTTCCCATCTGTCCGCGTGGCAAACCGACGTCGGGGCCGTAGGTGATCAAGGTCGCATTGGGACAGGTTTTCATGATGTGATCATAAGTGGGCGTCTTGGCCAAGAGCGGTGCATTGCCCTCGGACGCGTCGCGCAATCCCCATCCGTCAAGGATGCACAACACTACTGGTTTGGGGCTGCTCATGTCTGTGTCTGCTCCGAATGATCTTTGTTTTGTTGGCCTTTTAGCGGGTCAAAGGGCCGGGGTGAACCGTTTTCATGGTGATGGGCAAATATGCGCAATAATCGGATTGAGCGGCTGACCCAAAACCACAACAAGAGGTGGCACATCAAGGGAGACACACCATGCACTATTCCGCTATGCCCACCAACATTGCCCGCGGTTATCAGACGGGTATGGTTGACGCTTATGACAACGCGCCTGAACTTGCAGTTTCAAATGGCCCCGGCACGCCATGCCGGCATTGTCTGAAAAATATCCCGAAAGGTGCAGGGATGCTTATCCTGGCGTATAGACCTTTTGACGGGCTGCACCCTTACGCTGAAACAGGGCCGATATTTCTATGCGCTGAACCTTGCGGGCGCGGGGGTGGCGATGTCTTACCGCCGGTTCTAACCACCTCGCCTGCATATCTGGTCAAAGGCTATTCATCAGATGATCGCATCGTTTATGGCACCGGTGCGATTGTGAAATCAGCAGAAATTCCTGATCACACGGCTCAGGTCTTGAAAGATCCTCGCGTCAGATATGTCCACGTCAGATCCGCAAGCAACAACTGTTATCTGGCGCGGATTGATCGCGATTAACGAGCTTCAAGCAGGGCTTGTCCCGCTCGCTGGCTTTGGGCATAACAGACTGGCAATCTGCCCAGAGCCAAGGATCATTCGATGACCATTTCAGCGCCCGAAACCCGGATCGTGAACACCTATCGCGTCGCCTGTGATGGCAGCGAAGGTGCATTGGGCCATCCCCGTGTCTGGCTGCAAATTCCCCGCGATACCGGGTGGGTCGAGTGCGGCTATTGCGATTGCAGGTTTGTGCATTCGGATTTTGAGGGAAAATCCTGATCAAAATGGCGACCTCTTCTTCTGGAAGGGGTCAGACGGTACTTTTGAAAGGGCGAAGGACAACGATTTTCCTGTATCGCAGGTCGCATGTGATCCTTTGCAACAGACAACGCAGGAAAAGGAACGCATCATGTCCCAGACATTTGGCAAAGGCCATCACCTGCATCTGATTGACGGTTCGGCCTTCATATTTCGCGCATATCACGCATTGCCGCCGCTGACGCGCAAATCTGATGGCTTGCCAATTGGTGCGGTTGCGGGGTTCTGCAACATGCTGCACCGCTATGTCGAAGGCAATACTGGCCCAGATGCGCCGACCCATGCCGCCGTTATCTTCGACAAAGGCAGCCATACATTTCGCAATGAAATGTACGACCAATACAAAGCCAACCGCGATGCGATGCCCGAGGATTTGCGCCCACAGATACCACTCACCCGAGAAGCGACAATTGCCTTCAATATTGCCTGCGAGGAAAAAGAAGGATTCGAAGCCGACGACATTATTGCAACCCTTGCCGTACAGGCGCGCAAGGCCGGCGGGCGGTGTACGATCATCAGCTCTGACAAGGACTTGATGCAGTTGGTCGGGGATGGCGTCGAAATGCTTGACGCCATGAAGAACAAGACCATCGATCGGGAAGGCGTGTTTGAGAAATTCGGCGTTTATCCTGAGCGGGTGGTTGATGTGCAGGCGCTGGCGGGCGACAGTGTCGACAACGTCCCCGGCGCGCCGGGCATTGGGGTCAAGACGGCGGCCTTGTTGATCAATGAATACGGAGATCTGGATGCGCTTTTGGAGCGCGCGGGCGAAATCAAACAGCCCAAGCGCCGTGAGACCTTGATTGAGAATGCAGAGCAAATCCGGCTGTCGCGCCGCCTTGTCCTATTGGATGAGAATACACCGCTTGATTTCACCCTTGATGATCTTGAGGTAAAAGCCCCTGATCCAGACAAGCTCTTGTCTTTCCTTGCCGAAATGGAGTTTCGGACCCTCTCTAAACGAGTTGCGGAAGTTCTTGGCCGAGAAGCGCCGACGATTGAAGATGCCCCTGCAACGCCTGATGCACCTGTTGCTGCGGATATCCCATTTGACCCCTCCAAGTACGAGCAGGTCGGTGATGCGGCTGCCCTTCAAAAGTGGATCGACCAGATTTACGAATTTGGGTACGTCGCCGTGGATACCGAAACCACCGGTCTGAATGAAATGACGGCAGAGTTGGTTGGCATATCCTTGGCAGTTGAGGCGGGGCGGGCCTGTTACATCCCGCTGATCCACAAAGCGCATCGCGGCGATGATCTGTTTGGATCCGACGATCTGGCCGAGGGGCAGATGGCTGTTGAGGAAGTGCTTGGGATGCTCACGCCGGTGTTGGAGGATGCAAGTATCCTCAAGATCGGGCAGAACATGAAATATGATGCCAAGATATTTGCTCAGATCGGCATAACTGTGGCCCCCTTCGATGACACGATGCTGATGTCCTACGCGCAACATGCGGGTCTGCACAATCATGGCATGGATACGCTGTCAGAACGATATCTTGGGCACATCCCTATTCCGATCAAACCGCTGTTGGGCTCTGGTAAATCCGCAATCACCTTTGACAAAGTGCCGCTGGAAGACGCGGTGAAATATGCAGCAGAAGACGCCGACATCACCCTGCGGCTTTGGCAATTGCTGAAACCTCAATTGCACATGGCGCAGGTTACAAAGGTCTACGAAACGCTTGAACGGCCTCTTGTGCCAGTGCTGGCCACGATGGAACGCTCTGGCATCAAGGTGGACCGCGATACGCTATCGCGCATGTCCAATGCATTTGCCCAAAAGATGGCCGGGCTGGAAGATGAAATATACGAATTGGCAGGCCGAAAGTTCAACGTCGGGTCACCCAAACAACTGGGCGAAATCCTGTTTGACGAAATGGCGCTTGAGGGTGGCAAGAAGGGCAAGACCGGGGCCTATGCCACGGGTGCGGATGTGCTGGAGGATCTGGCAACTGAGCATGAATTGCCTGCGCGTGTGTTGGATTGGCGTCAGTTGAGCAAACTCAAATCCACCTATACCGACGCATTGCAGGACCACATCAACCCCGATACGGGCCGGGTACATACCTCTTATTCCATCGCGGGCGCTTCAACAGGTCGCCTCGCATCCACCGATCCGAACCTGCAAAACATCCCGATTCGCAGCGAAGAAGGCCGCCGCATTCGCGAAGCCTTCATCGCGGAACCGGGCAAGACACTTGTTGCGCTCGACTATTCCCAAATTGAGTTGCGTATTCTGGCGCATATTGCTGAGATCCCCGAATTGAAACAGGCCTTTGCGGATGGCATCGACATTCACGCGCTCACAGCCTCGGAAATGTTCGGCGTGCCTCTGGACAAAATGACCCCGGATGTGCGTCGTCAGGCCAAGGCGATCAATTTTGGCGTGATCTATGGCATTTCGGGCTTTGGCCTTGCCAGAAACCTGCGCATCCCACGGGCCGAAGCACAGAGATTTATCGACCGCTATTTCGAACGCTTTCCCGGCATCCGAACCTACATGGACGACACCAAGGCATTTGCAAGAGAACACGGGTATGTACAGACGCTCTTTGGCCGCAAGATCCATACGCCCAACATTGGTGCCAAAGGGCCGCATGCCGGGTTCGCCGCGCGTGCTGCCATCAACGCACCGATCCAAGGCACGGCTGCCGACGTCATTCGCCGCGCCATGATCCGCATGCCGGGTGCCATTGCCGATCTGCCGGCAAAGATGCTTTTGCAGGTGCACGACGAATTGCTGTTCGAGGTGGACGAAGGATCCGAAGACGCGCTGATTGGGGCGGCCCGCGAGGTCATGGAAAACGCCAATGATCCGGTGGTGAAGTTGGATGTAAAACTGACCGTTGATGCGGGGCAGGGCAAGAACTGGGCCGAGGCGCATTGAGCGTGCCATGACACCCATCCTCTACACGTTCCGCCGCTGCCCCTATGCCATGCGGGCGCGGTTGGCGATTGCGGTGGCAGGGGTGCGGGTCGAATTGCGAGAAGTGGTTCTGCGCGACAAGCCTGCAGCGTTCTTGGTGGCGTCATCCAGCGGAACAGTGCCTTGCCTTGTAACCGATCAAGGTGCCATCGACGAAAGCCTCGACATCATGAAATGGGCCTTGGTGCGCAATGACCCAGACGAGTGGCTAGACATGCCTGTGGCGGGTTGGGACCTGATCAGACGCGCTGACGGGCCGTTCAAAGACGCATTGGACCGGACGAAATACGCCAACCGTTATCCAGATACCGACGCCAAGGAGCAGCGTGAGATCGCGGCAGAATTTCTGGCGAACTTGGACAGCAGAATTGCAGTTTGGATTTTTGAGCGTCCGAGTATTGCGGATTTTGCGATCTTACCTTTTGTCCGGCAATTCGCCTTTATCGACAAGCCGTGGTTTGACGCGCAACCATTGCCCAACCTGCAGGGCTGGCTGAGCCGGTTTCTGGCGACAGATCAGTTTGAGAACATCATGTTGAAATACCCGCAATGGTCCGAGGGCGACGCGCAAACATTCTTTCCCGGCTAACTGCGATGTTCGGACCTACCTGACCAATTTAGCGACCAGTTTCCGGGTCAGCGGCGCGACCACCAGAAGAGCCGGAAAAGCGATTATCCAACTGGCTAACCAACCGCCCATCCAGATCACTGCAAAATCAGGGGCCAATCCCTCCGCTCTATATGTCGCGAGGCTGGAAACCATCAGTGATATAAGAACCCAACAGGATAAAGCCAAACAATATCGGTACAAATCGGGCAGGTATCATAGATCTTTCATCCAATCCAACGTGTCTTCGGTCCGTCCAATCGGGTGGTATTCTCCGCTGATCCAACCCTGATAGCCACTGGTCCTCATTCGGTCAAAGAGCGCTTTGAAATGAACCTTACCTGTTCCAGGGGGGCCACGATCCGGGGTGTCGCCGACCTGAACATGACGAACCAGATGGGCAAATTGATCAAAGACCGCAACCGCATCCCCATGGATCATTTGCGCATGATAGCTGTCAAATTGGAGCGCAACATTCGGCGCGTTGACCGCCACCAGAACATCCTGAGCAAGGTTATAGTTGTTTAGGAAATATCCGGGCATCGCGACCCGGTTCAGCGGTTCAATCATCAACGTAAGATCGCGCGGAGCGACCTGTGCTGCCCATTTGAGATTTTCAACAAACGTCGCTTTGGCCTCAGATCCGCCCGCAACGCCAGCCATGACGTGCACCATGCTCACGCTCGAACTTATCGCATATTCAAAAACGAGCCGCATATCCTGCTGAAACCGGGCTGTTTTGCCCGGTACGCCGGCAAATCCACGTTCCTCTTCCGCTTCATTCAGCGGAGGTGCGTTGATCAGCACCATTTCCAGATTGGTACGCGCCAGTGCTGCCAGAATGTCTTTCACAGCAATATGGTAAGGAAACAACACCTCAACTCCAGTGAACCCCGACGCCGCAGCCGCATCAAATCGCTCAAGAAGGGGCAGTTCTGGCCATAAAAGGCTTAGATTAGCGGCGCATTTCAACCTTGGAAGGGCCAACGTCAGGCTTCCGGCAACTCATCCGAAGGGATGATGCCAAAGAATTCCCCACCCGACCAAACACCAAACCAGCCTTCATGATGCACGCCCAAATCAACCAGCCGGTAGAAACTCTTGCGGTCGATCAGCGCCTCTAGATTGCGGCGGATCCGCACATAGGGCGATGGTTCGCCCGTATTTTCATCACGCACCACACGGATTGGCGCGTTCGGACCTGCGACACTAAAATCTCCCAAGTTGGTCTCAAATCGCAGGTTTTGTGCCTCGCCTGTCCCCTCAGCCTCAAAATCAACGGCAACAAAAGGTGCGTCTTCGACGGTGATGCCCACCTTCTCAACGGGCGTGACCAGAAAATACTTGTCCCCCTCGCGCCACAGAATCGTCGCGAACAATTTGACCAGTTCACGTCGTCCGATCGGTGTGCCTTGGTAGAACCACGTCCCGTCACGCTTGATCTGCATGTCCAGATCACCGCAAAACGGCGGATTCCACTTTTCCAACGGCGGCAAACCGCGCGTTTTGGCGGCTTTTGCCGACGCCACAAGGCTTTCAGCGGTTGGGGTAACGGTTTTTTGTCCGCTCATTGCTTTTGCCATTTCCTGTGACCGATATACACTTACACTGTAATGATATAACCCAAGGAACCTGAATGTCATGACCAAAGCCGAAGATATGGTAGCGCAAATCGAAGCGTTGGGCGAAAAGCTGGCTGAGGCAAAGAAGTCTATTACCAGTCGGTTTATCGGTCAGGAACGGGTTGTCGACCTGACGCTGACAGCGCTTTTATGCGGTGGTCACGGTTTGCTGATCGGTTTGCCGGGTCTGGGCAAAACCCGGCTGGTTGAAACGCTGTCCACGGTGATGGGGCTGGATGGCAGCCGGGTGCAATTCACGCCCGATCTAATGCCGGCTGACATTCTGGGGTCAGAGGTACTGGAAACCGGCACCGATGGCGTACGGTCCTTTCGGTTTATCGAAGGGCCAATTTTTTGCCAACTTCTGATGGCTGATGAAATCAACCGTGCCAGCCCACGCACGCAATCCGCGCTGTTGCAGGCGATGCAGGAAAAAACGGTGACCGTTGCCGGGCAGGACCGGGCATTGGGCGTGCCGTTTCACGTGCTGGCGACGCAAAACCCGATTGAGCAGGAAGGGACGTATCCCCTGCCCGAAGCACAACTTGACCGTTTTCTGGTACAGATAGACGTCGCATATCCGGACCGCGACACGGAACGTGACATTCTGATTGCCACCACAGGCGAGGTAGACGCGCAGGCAACCCAGACTTTTACTGCCGCTGAATTGCTCGACGCTCAGCGTTTGCTGCGTCGCATGCCAGTCGGGGAATCCGTTGTCGAGATGATCCTTGATCTGGTCCGCGCCTTTCGCCCCGAAGAGGCCGGAGCAAGCCAGCAAGTCCGCGAAACTGTTGCTTGGGGTCCCGGCCCACGTGCCGCTCAGGCGCTGATGCTGGCGGTGCGCGCGCGCGCCTTGTTGCAGGGACGTTTGGCACCCTCGGCCGAAGACGTCATTGATATGGCGCGCCCGGTCCTGAGCCACCGCATGGCATTGAATTTCGCGGCGCGGGCGCGTGGTGACAGCCTGTATGCGCTTATCGACGAAACTGCCGCCAATTTGTCCGGGGCAAAGGCCGCAGCGTGAACACCCCTGGCACCTTACGCGCATCTGCTGAACGTGAGGCCACCCGTCTGCCGGACCTGCTGGCGCGGGCCGAACATCTTGCGGGGGCGGTTTTGTTGGGTGCCCATGGGCGCAGACGCGCGGGCATGGGTGACGATTTCTGGCAGTACCGCCCGGCCCAGATGGGCGACAGCCGCCGGTCCATTGACTATCGCCGATCAGCCATGGGGGATCAGGAGTTCGTGCGCCAGCGCGAATGGCAGATCGCACAGTCAGTGATGCTTTGGGTCGATCAGGGTGCGTCGATGCGTTTCGCATCTGACGCAAATGTACCGCAAAAAGCAGATCGCGCACGCTTGCTGGGTCTGGCGCTGTCCATCCTGCTGCTGCGCAGTGGTGAACGGGTTGGGCTCACGGGTACCACCCTGCCCCCGCGTCGGGGCAATCCTCAGGTCTTGCGGCTGGCCGAGATGTTTTGTCGTGATGATCAGACCGATTACAGCCCCCCGGAACACCGCGCCATGATCCCCCATGCGCGCGCGGTATTTGTGTCGGATTTCATGGGTGATATGGCTGGTGTGCAACTGGCACTGACCAAGGCCGCCGATCGTGGCGTGCGCGGGGTGCTCTATCATGTACTGGACCCGTCCGAGGAAGCGTTTCCTTTCACGGGACGTACAATTTTCGAAAGTATCGGCGGCACGTTAAGTCACGAAACGCTCAAGGCGAATGACCTCAAGGGGCGTTACCTTGAACGCCTTGCGGACCGGAAATTCGAACTTCAGCGGCTCTGCACCCTGACCGGATGGCAATATGGCCTGCATCACACGGATGCCTCGGCACAGTCCGCCCTGCTGTGGCTTTATGGTGCGCTTGATGCACGGGCAGGTGTCGCAGCATGATTGTCTTCGGGGGCATAGGCTTTACGGCACCCTGGTTGCTTGTCGCCTTATTGGCGCTTCCAGTCCTGTGGCTGATCCTGCGTGCAGTGCCGCCTGCGCCAATCCGGCGTCGCTTTCCCGGTGTCGCATTGCTGTTGGGGTTGAATGACGATGAAACCGTATCGGACCGTACGCCATGGTGGTTGCTTTTGCTGCGGATATTGGCAGTTGCGGCGATCATCTTAGGGTTGGCGGGACCAGTTCTAAACCCCCAAGCAGATCAGGCTGAGGGTGATGGGCCCCTGCTGATCGTCCTGGATGGCACATGGGCGGGCGCGCCCCGTTGGCCGCAACAGACCGAAGCGATTGAGGCGCAGTTGACCCGTGCCGGCCGCGCCGGACGCACCGTTGGATTCCTGGTCCTGACCCGGCCGGACATCCCAGCATTTCAATCCGCCGACGTTTGGCGTTCCCGGCTTGCTGGATTTGCCCCTGCCGCTTGGCAACCATCCCTTGCAGACCTCGAGAAAGCGGCAAAAATAATGACTGAATTGCCGGCATTCGACACCCTTTGGTTCAGTGATGGGTTGGACTTTGACGGACGCGCTGTCGCTTTGGACGCGATGCAGTCACGGGGCAATGTTGATGTCTATCAGACCGCCGCAAACGTGTTGGCCATCGCTCCCGCGCGGTACGAAGACAATGTCGTCAAATTGGAGCTTAGCCGCGCCGCAGCGGGACCTGAACGGGAAGTCGTGATCCAGACAGAAGGGCGCGACCCTGCCGGCAATGCACGTATTCTCGCAACTGTCCCTGCGCTATTTGAACAAGGGTCCGTGAACGCAAGCGCCGAACTGGCCCTGCCTGCGGAAATGCGGGCGCGGGTGACGGGTTTCGTGATTGCCGGGCAACGCTCTGCCGGGGCGACAACGATTGTGGATGACGGTTTGCGCCGCCGCGAAGTTGCATTGATTGGCGGGCGCAATGACCGCGAGGGCCTGCAACTTCTGTCGCCCTTGCACTACATCGAGCAGGCGCTGGCACCAACCGCTGATCTGATCGGCGGATCACTTGCAGATGTATTACCGGCCAACCCCGATGTGATCGTGCTGGCCGATATTGCGACGCTTTCAGAGGCTGAAGCGGGGCCACTGATGGACTGGATTGAGAGTGGCGGCATGCTGGTTCGGTTTGCTGGGCCCCGCATTGCCGCAAGCGACATCAGCCGCATTGACGAAGACCCGCTGATGCCTGTGCGCCTTCGCGCCGGCGGGCGCAGTGTCGGGGGTGCGATGTCATGGGGGGAGCCGAAATCGCTTGCACCGTTCCGGGACACATCACCCTTTTTTGGTCTGAATGTCCCGGATGATGTCGTGGTCTCTGCACAAGTTGTGGCGCAACCGGATCCCACGTTGGCAAACCGTGTCATCGCCTCGCTCAGTGATGGGACGCCTTTGGTTACGCGCAAGCCTGTTGGTCAAGGGCAGATTGTCCTGTTTCATGTAACGGCAACGGCGGAATGGTCCACTTTACCACTTTCAGGGCTGTTCGTTGAGATGATGGAGCGGTTGGCGGTGTCCTCTGCGGCCTCAACACCGGACGCCGGTGATCTGGTGGGCACAACATGGACACCACTTCGGGTTATGGATGGCTATGGCGTTCTGACAGATGCTGGAAATCTGCCCGGTGTAAATGGCCCTGACCTGATCAACGCGCCTGCAGGGCCGCGGATGCAACCCGGGATATACGGGTCCGGTGATCGCCGTTTGGCGCGCAATGTTTTCACAGACGAGAGCACGCTGACGCCCGCGACATGGCCCACCGATGTGACGGTCAGGGGCCTTGCCGTGGCCGCGGAGCAGCCCATCGCCGGTTGGCTGCTGAGCCTTTCGATCTCGCTGCTTCTGGCCGATGTTGTCGCTTCACTGGCGCTGTCTGGCCGTTTGTTGACCCGCAGCAATGCGGCAGCGGTGGTCTTGCTGGCGCTGCCTTTCGTTGGTCAGCCGATCACGGGCCATGCCCAAATCAACGCAGATGCCTTCGCCCTTGAAGCCACAAACGAAGTGTCATTGGCACATGTCGTGACGGGCAATGCACAGGTTGATGGGATCGCCCATGCAGGGCTCGTCGGCCTGTCAGACACGCTTTTCTTTCGGACGTCGGTCGAACCCGCAACACCAATCGGTGTTGACCTCGAAACGGACGAATTGGCGTTTTTCCCGATCCTTTATTGGCCCATCACACCCGATCAGCCGCGCCCCTCTGCCGAGGCTTATGGCAAGCTGAACGAATATCTGCGATCTGGCGGGTTGATCGTTTTCGATACCCGCGACGCGGATACCGCGCGTTATGGGGCGGCCAGCCCAAATGGCCGCAAGCTGCAGGAACTCGCCGAGCCGCTTGATATTCCACCGCTTGAACCGCTGCCCGCCGACCATGTGCTGACCCGAACGTTTTATCTGCTGCAGGATTTTCCCGGTCGCTACGTCAGCCGCGATGTCTGGGTTGAGGCATCTCCACCTGATGCCGAACGCATTGAGGGGATGCCGTTCAGAAACCTCAACGACGGTGTGACGCCGGTGATCATCGGCGGCAACGATTGGGCCGCAGCATGGGCCGTGCGTAGTGACGGTGCACCCCTGTTGCCCATCGGGCGCGGGTACTCCGGTGAGCGGCAGCGCGAGTTGGCCAATCGGTTTGGTGTGAACCTCGTCATGCATGTGCTGACGGGCAATTATAAGTCAGATCAGGTGCATGTTCCCGCCCTGCTGGATCGGTTGGGGCAATGACGGCAACAATTGTATTTGACCCGTTGGTTCCCCTGTCGCTGCTGATTGTTGTGGCGATTATTGCGGTCCTTGGCGTTGTACTGGCTGGTTGGCGGGGCCTGCAGGGCTGGGCGTTACGCGGATTGGCGGCACTTGTTGTCCTGGGAGCC
Source organism: Sulfitobacter sediminivivens (assembly GCF_042611115.2). Lineage (NCBI taxonomy): Bacteria > Pseudomonadati > Pseudomonadota > Alphaproteobacteria > Rhodobacterales > Roseobacteraceae > Sulfitobacter > Sulfitobacter sediminivivens. The sequence goes on along the minus strand of NZ_JBHGAR020000001.1, from coordinate 369,606 downwards.
CTTGCAGGGCCATCATATCAGCAAGAAGACCGCGCACCGCTCAGCGATATTGTACTGCTTGTCGAAGACAACAGTGCCAGCCAAAAACTGGGCGACCGTGCCGATCAAAGTGCCGATGCCGCCAATGCCATCGCTGCCCAGATCGCCGCGCGACCCAATACCGAGGTGCGCCGTGTCTCTGTGCCGGATGGTGCGGGGGATGCGGGCACCGAACTGATGACTGCCATTGCCGATGCGCTGGCCGAAGAACCCCGCGCGCGGGTTGCTGGCATCCTAGCGATCAGCGATGGCCGCGTGCATGACGCCGATTTGCCTATCGATTTGCCCGCGCCCATGCATGTGCTGCTGTCGGGGCGAGCGGACGATTGGGACCGCCGCCTGACCGTGCGCAACGCCCCTGCATTTGCCATCATCGGTGAGGCGGTGACGCTTACCCTGCGCATCGACGATTTGGGCGCGGCACCTGCCGGGCAAACCCTTGCAGCCCTTGATATTTCCATAGACGGCGAACCGGCCCAGATGTTCCGCGTCCCGATTGGCGAGGACATTACCCTTCCTGTCACGCTGCCCCACGGGGGGCGCAATGTGATCCGCTTTTCGCTGCCCTTCGCAGATGGCGAGTTGACGGACCGCAACAATGCCGCACTGATCCAGATGAACGGCGTGCGCGACCGCCTGCGCGTGCTATTGGTCAGCGGTGAGCCGCATCCGGGTGGGCGCACATGGCGAAACCTGCTGAAGTCTGACAGTTCTGTCGATCTGGTGCATTTCACCATTCTGCGGCCACCCGAAAAGCAAGACGGTGTGCCTGTGGGCGAACTATCCCTGATCGCATTTCCCACCCGTGAGTTGTTCATGGAGAAAATCGACGATTTTGATCTGATCATCTTTGACCGCTACAAACGGCGCGGCATCCTGCCCGGTCTCTATCTTGAGAATGTTGCGAATTATGTGCGCAATGGTGGGGCGGTGCTTGTTGCTGCCGGCCCCGATTTTGCCAGCGCAGACAGCCTATATCGATCGCCCTTGGGGTCTGTGCTGCCTGCCACACCTTCCGCGCGGGTGTTTGAGGATCCCTATCTGCCAACGGTCAGCGATTTGGGCAAGCGTCATCCGGTCACGGCCGGGTTGCCCGGCAATGGCGATTGGGGCCGCTGGCTGCGCCAGATTGATGTCGCCGAACCACAGGGAAACGTGGTTCTTGAAGGGATCGAAGGGCGGCCGCTTTTGGTCCTGAACCGTGTGGACGAAGGACGCGTGGCGCTGTTGGCATCGGATCATGCATGGCTTTGGAGCCGGGGCTATGAAGGGGGCGGACCACAGTTGGAATTGCTGCGCCGTCTGGCCCATTGGATGATGAAAGAACCTGAGCTTGAGGAAGAAGCGCTGACGGCGACCGCCGAGGGTCAAAGCATGCGCATCACGCGCCGGACCCTGGGCGAAACCGCCCCCCCGGCCACTGTTACTGCACCCGATGGCAGCACCAGCGTGGTGGATCTGACGCCCAACGGACCCGGTACATTTGAGGGCACGTATCAAGGGCCCGACATTGGCCTTTATCGGCTCGAGAATGGCGATGAGACGTCGGTGATCGGCCTTGGCCCTGCGGCACCACGTGAATTTGTCGAAACCATCGCCGATGCAGTGGCCTTGGCACCTGCGATTTCCACATTGCGCGGTGGTGTTGTGCGCCTTGAGGATGGATTACCTAGGTTGCGCAACGTGCGCGCAGGTCGTCCCGCTTCCGGACGCGGATGGCTGGGCCTGACCCCGCGCGGTGCCTACGAAACCCGTGATGTGCGCCAGACGCCGATCCTGCCGGGATGGTTGGTATTGCTACTCAGCGCCGCTCTGATTACCGGTGCGTGGCTGCATGAAGGACGGCGATGATCGCCTAGATCGCGCGAAACAGCAGCCCCGCGGCAAGGAAAGCGACAAAACACCCTGCGACCATTTCCACGACAGCAGCAATCTGCGCACCCCGCGTGGACCCGGCGACACCAGCAAGAATACCACCGCGCAGGCCAGTTGTCGCAAGACCGACAGAGATCGTGATCACCGCCGTGCCAATCGCCATTGCAAAAGCACCAAGTACGCCAAGCAGCGCGATGCCCATTTGCCAGGTAATGATCAACACAAACAGCGCACCGGTGCAGGGCCGAATGGCGATACCTGCAATCAGCGCCAGACCTTCGCGCAGTGAGGTCACGTTTTCCACCTGCTGCAACGTGGGAGCATGGGCGTGACCGCAACTTGCGCAAACCTCGCCATGCTCTGAGTGGCTATGAACCTGCGGCGCGCTGGCCCGGCGCAACCGCCGCAGTCCGCGCCAGACCAACCACAATCCAATTGCAGCAATAGCGCCATAGCTTACGGGCGCAAAAATCTGCTCTGTCATGCCAACCATGGCCTGACGACTTAGGTTTAGGACCAACACGCCCGCATAGACCAAAACAATTGCTGTCACCGCCTGACCAAGAGATGCCGCCAGAGCAACGAGGGACAATCGGAACATCGGCACCCTGCGCGCAAACCCGTAGGCCCCAATCAGAACCTTGCCGTGGCCCGGACCCGCAGCATGCGCCAGACCATAGGCAAAACAAGCGGTCACCAGTGCCAATACTGCACCTGCGTCACCGGCACGTGCGCCACGCAATGATATCGCGATGGAGTTTTGAAACGCGCGTTGCTGGCTTGCGGCCCATAGGCCAAGGTCCGCAATCCCTCCGTTGAGCCACATCAATGCAAGGCCCAACACCACAACCAAAGCCGCCAAAGTTATGATCCGGCGCATGTCAAGATCACATCATTGGCCAGTTCCGCCCCAATATTCGGCAGCCCCGCATCCTGGGGTTCAGCGTCGGGATCAAGCGCGCTGAGCTGGTCACGTATTTCGGTAAGATCAGCATTTATATCCGGCATCTTCACGCGCGCACGGCATGTATCAGACCCCTTGATCACGACAGGCAAAGTCACATCATAGGCGGTATAATACGTTGGATCGTAAGGTTTGATCACCACCTGCTCCACGACAGCCACAGGCGACAGAAATTCGCGTACATGCGTGGTTGTAATCCGGCCCTCTGCGAACACCGCAGTGGTCGTTGACGGACCTGACAAGGCAAGAACCTCGGCCCCATTCAACACCTCAAGATCACCGTTGAAACCTTCGACCCATTTCATATCGAAACCTGTCAGTGCCGCCTGTTCGGCTGTAGTCAAAACACCGTCGTAATCAGGATCAAGCCCCATATCCTCAGTGATCAACAAGGAGTAAAGGGCGTCATATTGCCATGTAACCTGCACATGGGTCAGATGGCCGGTATCATCAAATATCATCTCCAGCCCCGTGTCGACAAACACATGCGGATGTGCCGCCAAAGGGGTCGCCATCATCAAAGCAACAACAGAATAAATCATACGTTTCATTGCCTGACGTCTTAGCGCAGAGCGGACCCTGCAGCAATCATGCACATTAGAGGTTTGCGGGACTTAGCCGATCAGCGCATAGGCCCGGATTGTCAGCACGTTCAGGCACAAAAGCATCTCCCACGTCAAAACATCTGCATAAAGGTCAGCGTCTCCACCCATTGGTTGGCGATGATGTACCCATTCGACGCGGTAGAGGCGGCCAAAACCAGAACCCCGTTCAGCGTTTGTGTCGGGCTCAAAGCCCCTCACCCGTGCCAGGGGCTGCAACGTCAGTCCAGACGGATTTCAACCTGCGCGCCGCGGCCTCTGGCATCAATCACTGATATCTGTGAGAAACCCGGCCCGCTGATTGGCAGCATGACACTGCGTTCACGGACACCGGTCAAAACGGGCGCACCATTCACGAGTACCGTCATCGGCAGAACGCCATCGCGTAGCTTAAGCGGAATACTGTCACCGCTTTGCCGCAGCACAGCCCCTTGAGGGGGGAAACTGACCAAAGGTGCATCTGTGGCCTTTTGAAACGCCGCGTCGCGACTGCGAAAGCGTCGCAACGGAACGGGCAAAGCCGCCGTGCTGAGGATCAGGGTTTCGGGCGGCGGCGCTGGCAGTGGCGTGGGCGTTGGCTTGAGCCGGCCAAAGGCCTCAAATAGAATTGGCGCGGCCAGATCACCTCCAAAGGCACCCGGCACCGGGGTACCATCGGGGCGGCCCAGCCATACACCAACCACGTGGCGGCCATCAAACCCAATCGCCCAGGCATCCCGATGGCCATAGGACGTCCCGGTCTTATAAGCGATCTGGCCGCTGCGCGCGGTGGTGCCCGCAGGTGGCGTGATGCTGGCAAGGATGTGACCGACCTGCCATGCGGCGGACCGTGACATCAACCGTTGCTCAGATGCGTTTTCACTGCCCAGCCGCCAAACCAACGGCCGCGTTTTGCCGCCATTGGCAAGCCCCGCATAAAGCTGCACGAGATCGTTCAGGGTCAGGCCGACACCACCCAGCGCCACCGCCAGACCGGGCTTGCCACCCGGCACCTGCGGATCAGCGCCACCTGCGCGCAAACTGGCCATCAGCCGGGCGGGGCCAAGCTCTTGGGTCAGCAGAACGGGTGGGATATTAAGCGACAGTTGCAAAGCTTCCCGTACCGTGAGTTCTCCGCGAAACTGCCCGTCGAAATTCTGCGGCGCATAGCGCCTAAAGGCGACCGGACTGTCGTCGATCAGTGTATCGGGGTGGGCCAGCCCCTGATCAAAGGCCAACCCATAGATGAAGGGCTTCAACGTAGACCCCGGAGAGCGCACAGCGCGGGTCATGTCGACAAAGCCAAGCGCGCCACCTTGGGCCGAATAATCGGGCGACCCTGTCGAGGCGAGCACTTCGCCTGTCTGATGATCCGCAATGACAATGGCTGCCGAGACGCCCCGAGCCTGACCCTGAACAGCGCGCCGGGCAAGGTTTTCGATTTCTGCCTGCAAACGGGCATTCAAGGTCAGCTCGTGTTGCCCGGCCAACGGGTCCGCACGCTGCATCTGGTCCGCCAGATGCGGGGCCAGTCTGACAAAGGGTTTCATCGCTTGTGGCACTGCTGCCAATTGCATTTGTTCGGGTGCATCCACACGGTCCAGGACCCGCGCGCGAGCAGCCATGGCCGCGTCAGGGTGGCGATCGGGGCGGCGTTTTTCGGGTGACTGCGGCAGCGCCACCAAAAGAGCCGCCTCTGCCATGGTCAGCCGTGCAGGTTCTTTGCCAAACCACGCCAAAGACCCCGCGCGCAACCCTTCGACAGCACCGCCATACGGCGCATGAGCCAGATACAGTCCCAAGATTTCATCCTTGCTGAGCCGCCTTTCCAGCGCCAGCGCGACCTGCACTTGGCGCAGTTTGCCCTGCCACCGTCCAGTGCCGGAGTTTTCCAAAAGGCGCGCAACCTGCATCGTCAGCGTCGAGCCGCCAGAAACAACCTGCCCATTCCAAACCGCTTGTGCGGTGGCCCTCAGCACCGCGAGCGGGTCCACACCATGATGGCGATAAAACCGCTTGTCCTCATAGGCGATCAGCATTGCGAGATAATCTTTGTCGACATTCTCCAGACTGAGGGCCAGTCGGACCCGCCCATCTTCAACCGGAAAGACCCGCATCAACACACCATCCCGGTCGCGCACCTCAACCGACGTTTCAACGAGGACAGGCGGCAGATCCGTTGCATCCACCCAGGCGTCGAACCCGTCCCTGACGCCCGCCGCGATGCCAAGTACCGCGACAAGTACAAAGAGGCCAAGCCGCCGGGTCATGGGGTAACCGTCACCTCGCCCGCGTCAGTATTGGCGCGGTATTCTGGCCGGTACATATCTGTCACCGTGGCTGCGGGATGATGATAGGTCCCCGGTGTCACGGCCCGTACAATGTAAGCCAGTCGAAAGGCATCGGCGTCACGGTGATTGACCGCTGCGACAAACCGATCACTACGGAATTCGGCGTTTTCGGCCTCCTTGGTTTGCAACCAGTCAAGCGCACCGACCTCAGCGCTGCGCAGCAGGTTGGGGTTGTCGATTTCAAAACCTGCCGGAAGTGGATCATCCAGGATCAACCGCGCGCCCGTATCCTCGAAGGGATTCACTTCCAGAACAACCACCATCCGATCCCCTGATTTCATCGGGCCCTGCGCTGGCACACCATCCATCGTGTAATAGCTGCGCGTGATCGCATACCCATATCCGCCCGCCGCTGGCTGTACCTCTGGCACCCCATAAGCGGTCATTGTGACATCCATCGCTTTATCGCTGATGTTTTCGATCACCGCTGGGGTCGGGTCGGCGTCATTCAGGCGTTTTACCACAGGGCCATTCACCGATTGACCGTCCACCCTGAGACCCGGCACTGCATCCGGTGATGCAAGCGCATGTGCGGCAAGAACGACCTGCGCCGCTTCCTGTGTCGACAAATGTCTGTTGTCATTGCCAACCCAGGAAACCAGCGTTGCGGCATCAATGGCAGTGCTGCCTGCCTCTGCGGTTAGTTTGAGAACACCGGCAGTATCGCGCAGGTTGGTCCCGAAATCTGACCGCCAGCCGCGCCGCCGATCCCTGTCGCGCAGCAACAGCGCCCCGGCGCGGCGGAACATTAGATCGGCGCGAACCTGATCGCCATAAGCAGCAAGCGCCGCACCCAGCTGGGCGGCGGCCAAAGGCGTCCCGAAATCGTTCATTTTGGTATCCGCGTAATAACGCAAATCTCCCATGCTGGCGGCTCCCTCGCGAGCGAGCACAAGAAGGGCGTAGGCAACGTCTTCGCCCCCCTCGTCAAAATCGGGCGCATAGCTGATCCGGTTGCGCAGGTTGTCCATCGCCTGTGCAAAGGCCAGGTCCGGCACGACATGCCCCTCACGGCGGGCGCGGGACAGGAAATCGGTGACATAAGCGTCAAGCCAGAACTCGCCCGATTGGGCCCGCCACAGACCGAAAGCACCATTGCTGGCCTGCCGTGTCAAAATGCGGGCAATGGCTTTGCCGATCTTGTCGTCGATCTGCGCAGGCTCCCCAATGCCTGCGGCCTGAGCCATCGCACTGAGATACAAGAGCGGCATCGCGCCCGATGTCACCTGCTCAGTGCAGCCGTAAGGGTAACGGTCCAACTGGCGTAGCAATCCCGGCACATCGAACCGCGCCAAGGGGCCAGCGGTGAGCGTGGCGCTGCCCGTGCCTAACCGCAATCCCGCAAAAACATTACCATCGAAAGTGAAGGTCTCACCAGCGCCCAGCGCAAACTGCCGGGTCACAGATACTTCTGGATCATTGTCACGCACGGGCATGGTCAACACCTTGCGCATTTCTTTGCCATCCGGTGTGGTCAGCGAAATGGTGATCAGATGATCGCCAATTTCGCGCGCCGTGATTGGAACACTCAGACGCTGCGACCCTTGATCAAGGAGGCTTACGATTGTTGGCGCATCGCCAAGGGCCACACCAGCATCTGCAATGGCCTGCAAAGCCATCTCACCAGATGCACCTGTTGCGTGAACCAATTCCAGCAGCAAACGGCTTTGATCGCCGGGGGCGAGAAACCGTGGAAGCGACGCGGTAACGACAACCGGATCGCGCGCAACAACGTCGGCAGAAGCATCGCCGACAGCGCTTTTAGACCAGGCAACCGCCATCAGTTTGATGGTCCCGTTAAATGCTGGGCGGATGATCTCGACCTCGGCGCGGCCATCGGGGCCGACCTGCAAAGGACCGGTAAAGAACGCCATCAACTCTTCGGTTGGCGGGGGCGATTGCAATTGCGCACTGGCTGCCGCATCACCGCCCGACCGCACAGCGCCCATCGCGCCGTTCATTCCGTCAATGAGCCGACCATAGAGATCGCGAATTTCCACGCCCAACCTTCTTTGACCAAAATAATGATCGGTCGCATCAGGCGCGTTGAACCCTGTGAGGTTCAAAATTCCCACATCAACTGCGGCAAGGGTGACATAAGCCGTTTCGCCGGGTTTCACCCCATCGACCAGCACCGCAGCACGCATCGTGCCCGCCTGCCCATCAACCTCCTGCGGTGTTTCAAAGCGGACCGACAGTTCCTTGGCACCCGGTCGCACAGCGGCGTGTGCCAGTCCCAGACTGCGCGCAGGGTTTTGGCCTGTTGCCTCATCCATAGCGCTCAGGACCGATGCTGTGACATAGGCCCCGCTACCCCAATCCTCGGTCACCTCCAGCGGGATCAGGTTTTCCCCCGCAGACACGGCTACCGCCCTGCGCTCAATCACCTGGTTCGACAACACGCTGATCAGGGCCACGCCGTCATTTTCAGGAACCAGCCGGAGCTGAACGGTGTCGCCCATGCCGAATTCTGTGTCATTTAACGACAGGTCCAGACGATCGGGCGTATCCCTTGCCCCGTCGCCACCGTACCAGCCAGAATAGAATTGAACCGATGTTGCCGCGTAGGGCGTACCGATGCGTTCTATCAACAGTTCATATTCGCCCCATTCCGTCGGGGCAGTCAGGGTCGAAGGCGTTTCACCCAATGTTATCTCACCCATTCCCTGATGGATGCGACGTGTCGTCGGCTCCCACTCCCAATTGCCGTAAAGCTGGTACCACTGATAGCGCGTCTCGACCTTGTTCAATGTCCAGCGCACCGGCATTTGTGCAGATGTTCCGTCAGAGTTGAGCGCGATCACATTAAACGAGGCCTCGCTGCCCTCGGGCAGGACATCGTCGAAGTTCGGTTTGATCCCGATCAACGCCGTTTCAGGCTCAATTGGTTTGGTCAGCCGGCGTTCAACTGGTCGACCTGACCCTTCGGAGACACGCAATATCACCTGAGCCTCAAGCGGCATTCCGGGATCTTCGTTCAGTTCCGGCAGTTTCAGGGCCAGCGTCGCCCTGCCCTGACCATCAGTTACGGCGTCGCCGATGGACTGCGTTTGCGTGCCAAATCGGGTATCGTAGCGGCCGAACAGGTACCCATCCCAGCCCGCAATTTCACGTGTTGCACGCAGGCGCAGATCGCCCTGCACGGCCAAATCCGCCCCCGGCGCACCAAACAGGTACCGAACATCGACAGACAGAGGGGGCGTGCCATTGATCCGCAAAGGTGCATCCGGCAGGCTGATATCAAAATCAATCCGTTCCGGCAGAAAATCCTCAACCAGCACGGTTTGGCTTGCCAGCGCCGGCCCCTCCACGTCTGATAGGATATCAAGACGCCAGGCACCGCGCGGCACGTCCGGCCCCAATGGCATAGCAAAAACATGCCCGCCAGCGACAGGATTCTGGCTAAGAGTGCGGCTATATTCGACGCCATCAGGGCGTTTGAGAATTGCGGTCACTGGCAAATCTGTCAGCGCCCTGGCCTGCGCATCCCGGGTCAGGACCGTGGCGTAAACGGTATCGCCAACGCGGTATGCACCACGATCGGTGGTCAGAAACGTATCGATCGGCGGGCTGGGCGGATGGCCTTCTACGCCACGGTCAGACAGATCAAAGGACGGATCGGTCAGCGGCAGGAACGCGATATCCTGCCCACCATCATCAGCCATCAACAACGCGGGACCGGCGGCACCCGTCCCGCGGGTCAGGCCCGCCGGAAATGCTGCAAAACCATCAGCATCTGATGTCATCTCACCCAGAATCGCATTTGCGCGCGAAATCAGGGTCAGTTTTACCCCAGCAAGCGGTGCGGTGTCTGACAATCGGCGCACAGAAACCTGCATGCCATCCACGCCTTCCCAAGTCGACAATCCCAGATCAGACAGCACAAACCATTGCGTCGCTGCCGGGTAATCATACGGATCTTGCCCCGGCACCGAAGCGCTTAACGCATAAATGCCCGCCGTCTGACCCGCCAGCACATCGCCCATCGGCAAGCGCGTGGTCATGTCTGCGTTCAGTGTATTTTGAACATCGCCTGTCCCGCTCCAGATTTCCTGTGCAAGGTCGCTGGAGAACTGATCATCCTCATATTTGCTCAGGGGTTTTCCGAAATAGCTTTCTCTGATCGCGCGCACCAGATTGCGGTCACTGACACGCCGCAATTTCAGATCCAGTGTATCGACGTTTATCGTCTCAACAGGCAATGCCGCCTGCGCGCTGCGTGGCAACACATAGGCCCGACCGGGGAACCGCACCACTGGACTACGGTCTTTTACATAAAGGACCAACCGCACATCCTTGTGCAGCGTTTCTGCGCTTCCAGCGGGCAGTCCCTGACGAAACGTGACATCATAGCGCACGCCATGTTCGACACCATCAATACAAAGCTGACTTTCGTCCGCCTGCACGACCAGGCCTTTGCCTTCAATCCGCACAAAAGGTTCGTAATCGACTCCGGCCTGCACCAGCTTTTCCGAAAATTCGGCGCAAATGCGCGGCGCTGCTGCGTCGTTATCGACCCGATGTTCCACAATGCGGAAACCGTATTTGCCAATGGCCTCGTCCAGCGCTGCATTCAAATCGTCGCGTGGGGTCAGGGAAAGGGCCAGTCGCAATGCCGGGATCATGTCGCGCCCCCGCCGGTTCGCTTCCAATGCCTGCGCCATCACATCCAGCGCATCCACGCGGACCCCGGCATCGGTTGCCCGCAGGTAAGCGTTCACCGCCGCTGACAACGCATCAAGGCGTGCGCGGCGACGCTCGGAATTGCCCTCCCGGTTTGCCTCGCGCAGCGACAACCGCGCATATCGCGCCCAGAGGTCAGCACGGTCTGAGGCGGCAACCGCTTTGCCCGCCCATACCAATGCCGACCGTGTGGCACCCGATTGGCTTGACGCCACCATCGCAGCGATCAGGTCGTCCAGAACGGCGTCGCCGACGGGCAAGCGCCGCGCGTTGTTGCCAACCAGCGTCCGCGCGTTTTCTAGATCGTCAGTTGTCAGAAACCCCAGATCAGCCGCTCGTGCAGCAGCATTGTTTATCACGTCGGGGTCCGTTGGAACTTTGCCGGCCGACATCGCCCCGTTGTAGGATTGTTTGTCTGTAATGGCTGACTTTGGAAAACATGCGTTGGAGCGTTTGTTGAAGGTAAAGGCGACGCAATCTGCCTGCGCGGAACACGCACGTTCGCAGGCCGATTGCGTCGTATCAAACAGATTGGTCAGGTCGGCCCCAAAGAAATCCACATCCTGCGTATAAACATACCGATGATCCGGCACAGCAGCCTGAGCCCAGACTTGCGTCGCGAAAAAAATCGGGATCAGAAAAATCAGACGCAACGTGCGGAAAAAAGTCATGACACTCTCCAATCGGGGTCTTGTCATCGTGCCACGCGCCCCCCCATCGAGCAAGTGTTGCTGCAGGACTTAAGCATATGTTCACCCTGTTACAGCAGTCTGCGCATGACGTCTTGAGGACCACATCGGAGTGGCGGATGAGCCTTGCCAACAAACTGACCGAAGAGCGGCGCAGCCGCCTTGCGGCAGAGCGCCTGCTGGAGCTCAAACAAGCCGAACTGTTCGCAGCAAACCGAAAGTTGGGTCAACATGCTCAGCAACTCACAGAGGAAATTGTCGAAACCCGTGCCGAAGTTGAGAACATTAGGGGCGAAAATCAACGGGTCAAATCCGACCTCACCGCAGCAAACCAAAAGATCGAGATCGTCGAACGCAGGTTATGGTATTCGATTGAGACCATAACCGACGGCTTCGCGTTCTTTAACGCCGACAACGAAATGATAATGGCCAACCGATCCTATTTGGCGATCTTTGATGGTCTTGAGGTGGTCAAGCCGGGGGTCAATTATGTGACGATCCTTCAGGCTCTCACCGACGAAGGTATCGTCAACACCGGCCATCTGGACCCGAACGGCTGGCGCCAAATGATGACGGAACGCCTGCACAACCTGCAACCCGAACCCATCGTCATACAGCTTTGGAATGGCACTCATATCAAATTGATCGATCAGCGCGGACCGGGGGGCGACATGGTATCGCTTGGCCTCGATATCACGGCGACCGCTATTTATGAGGAGCAATTGAAAGAAGCCCGCGCCATCGCAGAAAGCGCCAACCGCGCCAAATCGGCTTTCCTTGCTAACATGAGTCATGAGATCAGGACACCGATGAACGGTGTCGTTGGCATGGCGGATGTCCTGAACGACACAGAACTGACCGACGAGCAGCGGCTTTATGTCGATACGATCAAGAATTCCGGCGAGGCGTTGTTGGTGATCATCAACGACGTGCTGGATTATTCGAAAATTGAGGCCAAGAAACTTGATCTGCATCCAGAACCCTTTGACCTTGAACGGGCCATCCAGGAGGTCCTGATGCTGTTGCAAACATCTGCGCGCAGCAAGGGCCTGAACTTGCTGCTGGACTATGACATGTTCTTGCCGACCAAGTTGCTGGGCGACCCCGGGCGCGTTCGGCAGGTCTTGAACAATCTGGTTGGCAATGCCGTCAAATTCACCATCAGCGGGCACGTGTTGGTCAGAGTCACAGGGGTGCCCGATGCGGCGACAAACAATGTGGCACTGCACATCACCATTGAGGATACCGGCATTGGCATTCCCGAAAATATGGTCAACCACATATTCGGTGAGTTCAATCAGGTCGAAAATGAACGAAACCGCCAGTTTGACGGCACCGGACTTGGCCTTGCCATCTCGCAGCACCTCATCGAAATGATGGGTGGCACCATCTGGGTCACCTCAGAAGAGGGCGTCGGATCATGCTTTGGCTTTAAACTGGATATGGCAGCCGCCTCTCATTTGCATCCCGATCATCATAGTCTGCCAGCGGGACTGCGCCGCATCATGATTGTGGATGACATCGCGATCAACCGCACCATATTGCAGCGGCAGCTGGAACAACTGGGCCTTGGTGTCATCAGCTGCGCCAGTGGACAAGAAGCATTGGCCCGGTTGGATGAGAATATTGATCTTGTCCTGACCGATCACAACATGCCTGAGATGAATGGCGTCGAATTGGCCAAGGCAGTGCGCGGCACCGGCAACACCGTTCCGATCTTACTGCTCAGCTCAAATCCCGGCCATTTGGAAAATGATCCCGCACGGGTTCATCTTCAGGGCGTGTTGCAAAAACCTCTGCCCCGTCAGGAGCTTTTGATGCAGCTGGAGGCGGTGGTCATGCCACCCACCCCAGTTACCCAAGTGTCGTTGAGAAAGATGCGCATCCTCGCTGCCGAGGACAACAAAACGAACCAATTGGTGTTTCGAAAAATGATCAAGGATCTGGAGGTCGATCTGACCTTTGCGGGCAATGGTGAGGAGGCTGTTGAATTGTTCCAAACCCTTACCCCCGATATCATCTTCATGGATATTTCAATGCCCACGATGGACGGAAAAGAGGCCACCAGAGCCATCCGCGCGCTTGAGGCAGACACAGGTGCGCATGTGCCAATCGTGGCGATGACGGCACATGCGATGGACGGTGATGACGCGGGCATTCTGGCCGCTGGGCTGGATCATTATTTGACAAAACCACTGCGCAAGCCAGACATCATTGCCCGCATTGAGGCGGCAGTCAGCGCAGGTATCATCCCACCCCTATCTGCCGACCCTGTTCAGGCTGCGGGATAGGGACGGACAAACACCGGGCGATCCGGTGTTGATGTTGCTTTCTGCCAGACATACCCGCCCGCTTCGAAGCCATGAATGGCGTCCGGATCTGTCAGCCGATGTTGTACGATAAAGCGGGCCATGGCACCACGTGCCTTTTTCGCGAAAAAGCTCACGATCTTTGGCCCTTTTCCATCGCCCTTGTCTTCCATGAACTGGGGCGTGATGACCCTGAGTTTTAGTGCTTTTGGCGCGACTGCCCCAAAATATTCCTGGCTTGCACAGTTCATCAAAACATCGCTGCCCACCGCGGCTGCCTGCGTATTCAGCGCTTTGGACAGCGTGTCACGCCAATAGTCATAAAGGTTGCTACCCCGCCGCGTTTTCAGGCGGCTGCCCATCTCCAATCGGTAGGGCTGGATCGCGTCCAGTGGACGCAGCACGCCATAAAGCCCGGACAGAATGCGCAGGTGATCCTGTGCCCAGGCCATCTCATCCGCGTCAAGGCTGCCAGCCTCCAGACCCTGATAGGTGTCGCCGGCAAAAGCCAGTGCTGCCGGCCTTGTGACATCGCTGACCGGTTCATCTTCAAAGGCTGCAAACCGGTCCCGGTTGAGCCGCGCCAGATCATCTGACAAATCCATCAGTCCCTTGAGTTTACCCAAGGTCAGGTTGCGTGCCGTCTTGGCCAGTCGCACCGCATCATCCTGAAAGGCAGGCTCGGTCGTTGCAACGTCGCGTGTGTCCCAATCCAGCCGCTTGGCGGGCGAAATAACAACCAACATCATAGTCCCCTTTGTACAGATGTGCCTGATCTAGCCCGCGTCCCGTAGAACGTCCAGAAAAGCCGGCCCAAATCGTTCGGCATGTCTGTCGCCAAGCAGCCTTTTCAGCGCGCTATCGTCGGCATTGCGCAGTTGCGCCACCTTGGCGAGCACCGAGGCAGAGCAGGACATCGGCTTATCCGCACCCGCAGAACCGCGCGCCAGATCTGCCTGAACCTGCAACAACTGGTCATAGACCATGCCCGCATCACGGCCCGCCAATTTGCGCCTTGTCGGATGCATTTGCTGCACCTCTCCGTTGATGACCTCAAGAAACGCCTTGCCGTAAGTCTCAAGTTTTTTCGCACCAACGCCACCGATCCGCGCAATTGCATCCAGATCGCGGGGCCGGGTTTCGGCCATCTCAATCAACGTGCGGTCGTTGAAAATAATATATGCCGGGACCTTGGCCGCCTCTGCCAGACCGCGGCGTTTGGCCTTGAGAGCTGACAACAACGGCGCGTCCTCGTCGCTTACCATCTCTTTGACCGCGGGTCGGCGGGTAGCCGATGCTGCCTTGATCGAATCCCGGCGCAGGCTGATCTTGGCCTCATCCCGCAGGATCGGGAGCGCCGCATCGGTCATGCGCAATGCGCCGTGCCGTTCCGGATCAGGCCGGATCAAATCATGCCCCATCATCTGCCGAAAAACCGCCTGCCATTGGCGGCGATCATATTCGGTACCCACACCAAATGTCGGGAGGCTGGTATGGCCGCGCTGTGTCACCTTGTCGGTCTCAACCCCCAACAGAATATCGATAAGATGCCCCGCACCAAACCATTCCTCGGTCCGTAAGATCGCAGAAAGTGCCTTGCGCACCGCTGTTGTGCCATCAAAGACATCGGCAGGTGCATCGCACAGATCGCAATGTCCGCAGGTGATTTCCGCTTCATCGAAGTACCCCAGCAATGTCTTGCGCCTGCATTCCAACGCCTCTGCCAGACCCAGCAAGGCATTCAACCGCGCATGATCCGCGCTGCGCCGTTCGGGCGGGGCCAATCCTTCGTCAATCTGACTGCGGCGCAGGCGAATGTCGTCTGCTCCAAACAGGGTCAATGTCTCGGCTGGCGCACCATCGCGGCCAGCCCGGCCAATTTCCTGATAATAGGATTCGATTGATTTCGGCAAATCAGCATGCGCAACCCAGCGGATATCAGGTTTGTCGATGCCCATGCCAAAGGCCACGGTGGCGACCACGATCAGACCGTCTTCTTGTTGAAACCGCCGTTCAGCGATGCGGCGATCTTCGGCTTCCATACCGCCATGATAATGCAGCGCTACATGACCCTCGTCGCGCAGTGCTTTGGCCAGGCCTTCGGTTTTGGCCCGCGTTCCGCAATAAACAATTCCCGATTGGCCTTTGCGCGCGGACGCAAAATTCAAAATCTGGTCGCGCGGTTTGTTTTTCGCCGCAAAAGCCAAATGGATGTTGGGGCGGTCAAACCCACGCAGAAAGGCGCGTGGCGCAACCCCATCAAACAGCTTTTGCACAATCTCGACTTGGGTTTCTGCATCCGCCGTTGCCGTGAACGCAGCAAGCGGCACATTTAAACTGCGTCGCAATTCCCCAATGCGAAGGTAATCTGGCCTGAAATCATGACCCCATTGGCTGACGCAATGCGCTTCATCGACGGCGATCAGCCGCACGTTCACGCGCCGCAGCATGCCCATAGCCGACCCCGCCGCCAGCCGCTCGGGTGCCATATAAAGCAGCTTGAGGGTACCTGCTTCCAGCGCCTCCCAGACGGCGTCGGTTTCTTCAGGTGTGTTCCCAGAGGTCAAGGCACCGGCCGACACACCCGCTTCTTGCAAGAACCGCACCTGATCCCGCATCAGTGCAATGAGCGGGGAAATCACCACTGTGACCCCCTCGCGCATCAGCGCAGGCAATTGAAAGCAAAGAGATTTTCCGCCACCCGTCGGCATGATCGCCAGAACGTTTTCGCCGGCTGTCACCGCCTCGACGATTTCCTGCTGTCCGGGCCTGAACGAGTCAAAGCCGAATACATCACGGATCAGCGTATCAGCGCCGGAAAGTGTGGCCGTCATGTGGGAACCCATATGTTTGTCTGCTCTTTTTTTGCAGACTCCCACACTAACAATTGGTGAACAAGTACTTGCGCCTCATTGGCCCAAAAATACACCAGACCAATCTGGGTTTAATAAAATGCCGCCGCGTTGTTGGTCAGGATGATCCGCAAAATGGCCACACCGATCAAGACAACCAAGGGGGCAAGGTCGAGCCCTCCCATCGCAGGGATGACCGACCGTACACGGCTATAAAGGGGTTCCAGCAACCGGTTCAGCCCGTACCAGATTTGCGCGACCAAAGGCTGACGCAAATTCAGGACCTGAAAATTGATGAGCCATGACATGATCACATGCGCGATGATGACGAACCAAACGATGTTCAGCAGCAGCATCAAAATTTCAAACAGCGATGACATGGCAAACCCTTTCAAAGTGGTGCCTGTCAGTTAAGCGTCGGCGCACAAAACCGCAAGAGTGCCGCGAGGTTCATGCTTGACGCGCACGCGTTCAGGTGCACCTGACTACGGCCAAAGGAGGCGCTAAAATGTTCCCATTCGTCCGTCTGTTCAAAGATCTCTTTCTGGCCAGCCGCCAACCGCCATTTGAAACGCTGACTGAAACCCACGTCAGTCATCACATCTGCTGGCCGCATGATCTGGATGTCTGGCTTGAATTGAACAATGGCCGCGCACTGTCGCTCTATGATCTGGGGCGCACGGCAATGGCCCAGCGCGCCGGTATGATCAGTGTATTAAAGCGTGAAGGGTGGGGGCTGACCATGGCTGGTACGTCAACCCGTTTCCGCCGCCGCATTCGCGGGTTTGAACGTTTTGAAATGCGCAGCCGGGCACTGTGCTGGGATGACAAATTTATCTATCTTGAACAATCCATGTGGAAGCGGAACAGTGAATGCGCGAGCCATGTCCTTTATCGGTCTGCGGTGACCGACAAAAATGGTATTGTCGCGCCGCACACCGTGTTGACCGCAATGGGGCAACCGACCACGTCGCCGGACATGCCGGATTGGGTGGCAAAATGGTGCGCTGCTGAAACGCACCGTCCTTGGCCGCCCATGCAGGACGCCTGAGCACGAAACGGTATCTTGCGCACACGCCGCTGCCCTGTTCTACCTTCAGCCAACGAAGAACGAGGTAGCTATGACACAGATCAACGCGCGCAAACGCATCTGGGGCTGGTATTTCTTTGATTGGGCGAGCCAGCCTTACAACACCCTTATGCTTACCTTCATTTTTGGCCCCTACTTTGCCCAGACGGCAACTGCTTCTCTGGTCGAGGGCGGCATGGATCTGTCTGCCGCCAAGGCGCAGGCGCAGGCCTATTGGGGGTATGGTCTGGCGATCGCTGGCATTGCCATCGCAATCCTCGCGCCGATCCTGGGTGCGGTTGCGGATTCGTCCGGCAAAAGGTTGCCTTGGGTCTCGCTGTTCTCGCTGCTTTATGTCGTTGGATCCGGCGCGCTTTGGTGGACCGCCCCACAGGATTTCTCGGTGCTTTGGGCGCTGTTCTTTTTCGGCATTGGCCTTATCGGAATGGAGTTCGCGACGATCTTTACCAATGCCTATCTGCCGGAGTTATCCCCGGACCCTGCAGAACGCGGGCGCATTTCAGGGGACGGCTGGGCCTTTGGATATGCCGGTGGGGTGCTTGCATTGATCATCATGATTACCTTGTTCCAAAGCGGGTCCAGCGGCAAAACGATGGCCGGACTGTCACCGCTCTTTGGTCTGGACCCGGCGACCAGGGCCGATACCCGCGTGGTCGGGCCTCTGACTGCGATCTGGTTCGCGGTCTTCATGGTCCCTTTCTTCCTTTATACACGCGACACTCCCAAACCGGCGGCGGCGCGGTATCGGCTGGGCAAAGGGTTGACCGATCTGGTGCAGACACTGCGCAATCTGCCGCGACATCCTTCATTATTGGCCTATCTGGGATCGTCGATGTTTTACCGCGACGCGCTCAATGGCATGTATACATTTGGCGGGCTCTATGCGTCAGGTGTCCTGGAATGGTCAATTCAGGAAATTGGCATTTTTGGCATCCTCGCCGCCATCTCAGGTGCTATTTTTTGTGTGATCGGTGGCCGGGTTGACCGCCGCGTCGGGCCTATGCCGGTAATCGTGTTTTGCTGTATCATCCTGATCTTCACGGCCTGCCTGATCATCTCGCTGACGCCGACATCCGTGTTGGGCATGACCGTTGCGGATGGCTCAGCCTTGCCCGATATCATGTTCTATCTGGCCGGTGCACTGATTGGTGCCGCAGGTGGCGCATTGCAGGCGTCATCGCGCAACATGATGACACGTCAGGGCAACCCGGACCGCATGACCGAATCCTTTGGCCTCTATGCATTGTCGGGCAAGGCAACTTCATTCATTGCACCTGCGCTGATTGCGATCACAAGTGACATCACAGGCAGCCAGCGCCTTGGCATTACACCCGTTGTGGGTCTGTTCATTATCGGCCTAATACTGTTAGCATGGGTCAAACCGAACGGAGATTTTGAAAAATGATCCTGACACGCCTTTTGACCTGTGCGGCCTTGGTCCTGACAATGGGTTCGTGTGGCGGCGACAAATCCAGCAATGACATCGGCGGCAGATCAGCGGTCCTGCCCACCATCGGCTCGTCCGGTGGCGCACTCAGCAATGTGCAGGCGAAGAAGCTTTTTGGGGCAAAAAGTTTTGCCTCGCCCCAGTCATCCGCGCCCTATGGCAGCTATGCCAAGGGGTGCCTTGCAGGGGCAGAACAACTGGCCGAAACAGGCCCGACATGGCAGGCCATGCGATTGTCGCGCAACCGAAACTGGGGACATCCCGACCTGATTGATATGGTCAAGAAACTCAGCGCCAAAGCCGCACAGCAGCCCGGCTGGGCTGGTATTTATGTGGGCGATATGAGCCAGGCGCGTGGCGGTCCGATGTTGACAGGCCATCGCAGCCACCAGATTGGTCTGGATGCAGATATCTGGATGCTGCCCCCGAAAACACTGAGCCTTTCGCGCGCACAGCGCGAAAGCATTTCATCGATTTCAATGCGCCGCGCCAGCGGTGCATATGTGAACAGCAGCTGGACCCGCGCGCACCACGAGATCATCAAAGCCGCCGCCGAAGACCCGCGTGTCGAGCGTATTTTCGTATTCCCCGGTGCCAAGGTGCAGATGTGCAATGATGAAAAAGGCAACCGTGCCTATCTGCGCAAAATCAGGCCATGGTACGGGCATCACTATCATTTCCACGTGCGCCTTGCCTGTCCGGCTGGCGCGCGTGGCTGCACCAATCAGACACCACCCCCCGCCGGGGATGGCTGCGCTGATGCGCGCGAATGGCAGCGCAACATTCTGAACCCGCCGCCACCAAATCCAAACGCGCCAAAACCAAAGCCCCAGCGTGAACTGGTGCTGGCCGACCTGCCGGCCCAATGTAAGTCTGTGCTGGACAACTGATCTACGTCATCAGAACAGCCTTTTTCGTTGTATTCACCTGTGTCGCACTGGCCGCACAGGCCGAACCATCACTTCGACAGGTGTCCAAATTGCTCTGGTCACAGACCGATCCGTGGTTTGGCGGTTTCTCCGGGGCCGAGGTGACGGCAAACGGCACCGAGATAACGCTGATCACCGATAAGGGTAGTCTCGTCACTGCGACGATGGTGCGCGAGAAGGGCATCCTGACAGCGATCAAGTTGCGTAGGCATGTCATATTGACGCCTACCGTCAGGGTCTCGTCAGAAAATTTTGAATTGGATGCCGAAGGGCTGGCCATAGACGCGCATGGTCACGCATATGTATCCTTTGAACAAGATCATCGGGTGGAACAGGTGGATCTCGACTCTGCGCGCATCCTCGGCGCCTTGACCACAACAGAGTTTTTCGACCTGCAGGACAATTCTGGCCTTGAGGCGCTCGCCGTTCACTCCGATGGGACACTTTACACACTGCCCGAATTGTCAGGCATGATTGATACCCCATTTCCCGTTTTCACAAGTGTCGGCAAGGAATGGCATGTGGCCTATCACATCCCGCGTCGCGGACCCTTCCTGCCAGTGGGCGCGGATTTCAGTGATGATGGGCTGTTCTTCCTTCTCGAACGGGCTGTGACGCCTTTGGGCTTTCGCAGTCGCATTCGCAGGTTCGATCTTGCTGCGCCTGAATTGCGCGAGGAAACCCTGCTCACAACCGGCCCCGGCCAGTTTGACAATTTTGAAGCCATCAGCGTTTGGCGGGATATGTCAGGTCAAACATTCGTAACGCTGGTTTCTGACGACAATTTTCTACCCATTCAGCAGACACAGATCGTGGAATTCACTCTGGAAGAATAGCTTGCGCGCATCGTCAGGAAACCGTAAAGCGCCCCTGTCAGCGATCCCCGCTGGCCAAGTCGCCGCACCCTTGCAAAAAACGGTTTACATATGACACGCACTTATCTTCCCGGCATTCTTGCCATGGCCACCATTGTTGTGGCCTCAAACATCCTCGTTCAATTTCTCTATGGTCAATGGTTGACCTGGGGTGCTTTCACTTACCCCTTCGCATTTCTGGTCACAGACGTGATGAACCGCGTTTATGGCGCATCGGCCGCACGCCGTGTTGTCCTTGTCGGGTTTGTGGTTGGCTTAATCTGTTCATTGATCGGCACCCAGATCATGGGCGAATTTGGCCCACTGGTCACCTTGCGCATCGCAATTGGTTCTGGAGTGGCGTTCCTTGCTGCACAGCTTCTCGATGTCTCAATCTTTGCCGCTCTGCGCGGCGGAGCATGGTGGCGTGCGCCCCTGATCAGCACTTTGATCGGCAGCACAGTTGATACGGCATTGTTTTTTGGGATCGCCTTTTCCGGTGCGCTATCTTTCGTGCACCCTGCCACAGACGTTTCCTGGGCGGCTGAAATATTGCCACTGCTCGGCTTTGGTCCGGCTGCCCCGCTCTGGGTTTCGCTTGCGCTTGCAGATTGGGCCGTGAAACTCAGCATTGCCTTGGTCGCACTGATCCCGTTCCGCATGATCACCAGCAAGCTCATGCCGACGGCGTGATTGTTGTCGCAATTACAAAGGGAACCTCCTGTGCGGCAATGTCACACTTTCGGGATGTAAGCGAAAAAAGTGCTTTGCGTTTTGAAATACCTGTGCAACGATTCAGGTGAGTTCAACAAATGTAAAGGAGGTGATCTAGTGTCAAGAAAGGTACTGGAGCGAGGTGTCGGAACAGCTTGGGAGGTAACCTGCTAGGGCAGCCCTTGGCAGCGATAACAACCCAGGTGGATCAGTTGATCTAACCGATCCCACCTCCTTAAACCATTCGATTGGGCCGCTCCTTAGCTGGAGCGGCCCATTTCGTTTCTCGCCCTTCAACTTGGCCAATGCCCATGCGATATTGAACTCATGTTACGCATCACCGATACCGTTGCCCTGCAAGACTGGGAATTGACCGAAAGCTTCATGAGGGCGTCGGGGCCGGGGGGTCAGAATGTGAACAAGGTCTCATCTGCTGTCGAGCTGAGGTTTGAGGCAGCAACGTCTCCTTCGCTTACAGGGCCGGTCAAAACGCGATTGCGACGGCTGGCCGGACGGCGCTGGACGCTTGAAGGTGCACTGGTCATTCAGTGCGACGAAACCCGATCACAGGCGCGCAATCGCGAGATTGCGCGCGATCGTCTGGCCGAACTGATCAAAAAGGCACTGACACCGCCCAAGCGACGCATCGCGACCCGGCCCACTTTGGGGTCTAAGAAACGCCGATTGAAGGCCAAGAAGGTGCGTGGTGAGGTCAAGGCAATGCGCGGAAAAGTCGACCCGGATACCTAACGCCAAAGCAATTGTGCACCGCATATCGGCGGCCCTCAGGACATTCTGCGCAGGATATATATGTCCATGATCCAACCGTGCCGGCCCCGCGCCTCAGCGCGCATTTTGGTGATCTGATCCCGCACCTCGACCAGCGGCCCCTCGCAAATGATTTGTTCCTTCATCCCAACATACCCACCCCACCAGATGTGCACCCCGTCAGCTGCCAGTGTCTGAAATGCACAATCGCCGTCCAGCATGACAACAACAGTGTCGATTCCTGCGGGCCACCCTTCATCGCGCAACCGCCGCCCTGTGGTCACGACAAATGGCGCGCCAATGTCATTCACGGGGATCGCATGTGCCGCGGTCAGCGCGTGCAATGATGTGATGCCGGGGATCACCTCAAGCGTCGGCGCGGGGTCCAGCCGCGCGGCAATCCGCAAGGTGCTGTCATAAAGGGATGGATCCCCCCAGACCAGCAGTGCGATTTTCGCGGCCCCCGGATGACCTGCCATCGCTTCTTGCCATGCCAGCGCAATGGCGTCGTGCCAATCATCAACCCGTTGCCGATAATCCGCTGTCGCTTCATCCCGCACAGGCAAATCAAATTCCACAATCTGTGTGGCTTTGTTGTTTAGAACCTCATCACATATCGCGCGGCGCAGTTCGGCAAGATCGGCCTTTCCCTCGCCTTTGCGCGGGATCAGGATCAAATCCTGTCGGTTGATCGCGCGGATCGCCTGCAGGGTCAGATGCTCGGGATTGCCCGTCCCGATCCCGATCAGCGTCAGATGCAAAACGCTCATCCCGGTATCCGCGCGATGGCTTTGGAGCGCAGATTGCCAAGCACGCGTGCATCCGGGAATGTCCCATCTTTGGACGCCAGATAAAGCCGCACAAAATTTCGCAAGTCGTCCATGTCCGCCACAGTGATGTCACCGAACAGATACGCAACCTTGCCGGGACTGCGGAACGCAATCGTCTGTGCACGCTCACAGCCTGACATGCAGTCGACACTGACAACATCCAACTCCTGCAATCCGACGCGCACCTCGTCGACAAAATCACCTTCGACAGAACAGCTCTTGCAGACAAAAACCTTCACCCATCAAACTCCGCCAATGGGCCGTAAAAGATCAGCGCAGGTGTGGTGCTTGTCGCTTTTTCCAGATGGAGGGCAAGGGTCGCAATCGTAAATCGTTGAACCTTTTCGGCGGGGGTGGATACCGCTTCGGCCAGCATCGCAGGTGTATCGCCCGGCAGCCCATGTTCCATCAAACGCGCGACCAGTCCTGCAAAAGTCCGTTTGCCCATATAGACAACGGTGGTCGCCAGAGGATCAGCCAAAGCGGCCATGTTCACATCGGCTGGCAAATCACCGGTGACATCTGCGCCAGTAATAAACTGCACCCGCCGGGCGGTCAGGCGGCGGGTCAACGGAATACCCGCCGTTGCCGCCGCAGCAGAGGCCGAGGTCACACCGGGAATAATCTCAAATGGAATGCCCGCCGTCCGCAACGCGATGATCTCTTCTTCGAGTCGTCCAAACATACCGCAATCACCGGATTTCAGGCGCACCACCCGCAATCCAGCTTGAGCATATTCAACCAAAACCCGACTGACGTGATCTTGTTTCGGCGACGCGCGCCCTGCCCGTTTGCCCACACCAATCAGATCAGCGTCAGGCTTGGCGTGTTCCAGGATCGGTCCTGCGCTCAGATCATCAAACAGAACCACTTCGGCCTTTTGCAGCCGGTCCACCGCCTTGACCGTTAGCAGGTCTGGATCACCCGGTCCTGATGAGACGAAAGAGACAAAGCCGTTCATGGTGCCTCAGCGATCATATGAAAAAACGTGCCCGTCGCGCGTCCGCCACCTTCAAAGGTCCGCACCGATCCGGTTTCCGGAACGTCCAGATCGTTGCTGTCGGTGATGTGCGCCAAGGGCGCATCAGGTTCGGTCACAATGGTGGCATAGTGAAATTCATGCCCGCGCAGCCGCGCCCGTGCATCATGGCCGGGGATCGCTGCGTTCAGGTCCGCTTTACGATAGCCAAGGTGCATCTTGCGTTTGGCAAATGACGTCTCCAATCCCAAGAGGCCCGCCATTTTGTGACGCACGCCTTCCTTGTCGATGATCCCGGCACCCATCGCCATGT
Source organism: Sulfitobacter sediminivivens (assembly GCF_042611115.2). Taxonomy (NCBI): domain Bacteria; kingdom Pseudomonadati; phylum Pseudomonadota; class Alphaproteobacteria; order Rhodobacterales; family Roseobacteraceae; genus Sulfitobacter; species Sulfitobacter sediminivivens. Next base: position 345,339 of record NZ_JBHGAR020000001.1, on the reverse strand, counting down.
AGCCCCCGCATTCGCCGTGCACCGGTTTGGTCTGGGCAAAGCTTTGCAGTCCGGTGCGGAACTGCGCCGCTGCCGCCAGTTTCCCTGCATGCAATTCAGGATACCCGCCGGGCAACCAGCACACATCAGCGCTGGCATCCGGCGCCTCATCGGCCAGCGGTGAGAATGGCAGAATTTCAGCCCCCGCAGCGCGCCAGCCGGCCAACAGATGCGGATAGACAAAGGCAAAGGCATTGTCCTGTGCCAGCGCGATACGGCCCCCGGGCGGCGGTATCTTTGCTGGCGGGGGTGCATCGGTCATCGTCCCGGCGGCCGCTGCACGAATGGCTGCGATGTCCACATGTTCTGCCACAAACGCTGCGGCCTCTGCCAAAAGCTGGGGCAGGTTTTCCTGTTCTCCGGCCTGCACCAATCCCAGATGGCGTTCCGGCATTTCAATCGCTGTCCGGCGGGGCAAGGACCCCAGCACCGTCACGCCGACCTGCGCCATCCCGACCCGCACCAAGGTATCATGGCGCGGTGATGCGACGCGGTTCAGGACCACACCCGCCAATGTCACATCCGGGCGCATCAATTTGAAACCCAGCGCCGTCGCCGCCACCGATTGCGCCGCGCCGGACACATCCAGAACCAGAACCACCGGCCACCCCATCAGGGCCGCAACATCAGCACTTGCGCCATTTCCGCACGCGCCCGGCACCGCCACACCGTCAAACAGCCCCATCGACCCTTCGGCAAGGATCAAATCTGCGCCCGCCGCGTTTCCTGTTAAACCGTCGATACGCGTACGGTCCATCGACCAGCTATCAAGGTTGAAAGATGCGCGCCCTGACGCGGCGGTATGAAACGCCGGATCAATGTAATCCGGGCCGCTCTTGAAGGGCTGCACATTGACGCCTTGTGCCTTGAGTGCAGCCAAAAGACCCAGCATCAGTGTGGTCTTGCCTGTGCCTGATGAGGGTGCGGATATCAGAATGCCGGGGGGGATCATTCGCCTGTCTCCGGAAAGCGCGGGTCTGTGCCAACAGGCCGGAACCGCCGATCATAATCACCCGCATAAAGACGGCTTTCACCAAAATCTTCGGACCCCAGCGCGTGGCCGACAAGGATCAGCGCCGTACGCTCCATTTCGGCACCGATCGCGGTCTGCAAGGTGGCAAGCGTTGCCTTGACGATGCGCTGATCCGGCCAACTTGCGCGCCAGACCACGGCAACCGGACAATCGGTGCCATAAAATGGGGTCAGTTCCTTCACGACCTTGTCCAAAACATGAACGCTCAGATGGATTGCCAGCGTCGCCCCCGTCTTGGCAAAGTTCTCAAGCGTTTCGCCATCAGGCATTGCCGTGGCACGCCCCGACGTGCGGGTCAGGATCACGGATTGAACGACACCGGGAAGGGTCAGTTCAGCACCAAGTTCCGCCGCCGCTGCGGCAAAAGACGGCACGCCGGGCGTGACGTCATACGCGATACCGAGTGCGCGCAATCGGCGCAGTTGTTCGCCCATCGCGGACCAGACCGACAGATCACCAGAATGCAGCCGCGCCACATCATGACCCGCCGCGTCCGCCTGCGCGATCACCTCGATAATCTCATCCAGCGACATACGCGCCGTGTTGACCACCTGCGCCCCTTCGGGGCAATGCGAAAGCAAGGCTTCGGGCACCAAAGACCCGGCAAATAGACACACAGGACAGGCCGCGATCAGGTCACGCCCGCGCAATGTGATCAGATCAGGGGCACCCGGCCCTGCGCCAATGAAATGTACCGTCACAGGCTTGTTTCCCCTTAATTCTCGGCAATCGCCGCAGTGGCCATACCATCGCTTGAGATCACCCGCTCTGCAAGCAATCGCGCACCCGGTCCGGCGGCGACAAGGGCCGCGGCTTCGGCCAATGAACCTGTGCCAAATTTATCTTGAATGCGGGCGGATTGGGTCGGCGTGAGCATCTGAGCCATATCCGTCTGCGTCACACCCATGCCCGGAATGCGCATCGCCTGCGCCAACTCGCGAAACACTTTTTCACGGGCCTTTGCCGCCTCGCTTACCAGCGCATCAACTGCACCGCCGTCGGTTGCGCTGATGGCTTTTTGCAATGCGTCCTGCAGGCTTGCCAAATCCGCCGCGCCGCGAAATCCGATGCCAGCGAATCTCATAACGTAACACTCCATTGCACAACAGGGCGTGCCGGGACCCAGCCGCGCATCCGCCCAAGCGGTGCGGCTTGCGCCATTTCAATGCGCAACAGCTCACCGCCCATTTTGACATGAAGATGTGACAACAGGCTTTCAGTTTCCAAGGTCACCCCATTGGCCACAAGTCGCGTGCTCTTGGGGAGCAGATCAAACAGGTGGTCAAACAACGCCGCGTTCCCGCCCCCGCCGACGAACACGGCGGCTGGGGCCGCATGATCCTGCACTGCGGTGGATGCATCGCCCTGAACAACCGACATGCGGTGGCCGATGCCAAAATCCTCGATGTTCTGTGCGATGTTGGCGACGCGTGTCGCGTCCTGTTCAAATGCGATTGAACGGCCACCGGCCAGACACCATTCGACCGAGATTGATCCAGACCCGGCACCAATGTCCCACAACAGTTCGTCGGCCCGAGGGCCAAGCGCTGACAATGTCAGCGCCCGGATGGGCCGTTTGGTGATCTGTCCATCGTGGGCAAAGCTGTTGTCTGGCAGCCCAGATGCGCGCGAGAGTCCGACGTTTTCGGGCAAGGCGATGGCAACGGCCACCGGTGCTGCGATGTCTGAAAGGCCAAATTCCCCGGCGGTTGATCGACGCACGCGCTGTGCGTCACCGCCCATCCGCTCGCAAATCCATAGGGTCGCAGCACCTGCGCCCTGTCCGGTCAACCACGCCGCCAATGCCTGCGGTGCATCCCCGTCGCGAACCAGACAGATCATTTGGCCACCGGGTGCCAGCACCCCACGGAGCCGTTCAAAAGGCGCGGCATGCAGGCCGTGGCAGGTCGTGTCCTCCAACCGCCAGCCAAGATGGCCCGCGATCAATGCGAACGTGGAGGGTGCCGGGAACACCCGCCATTCTTCTGGCTGCAAATGGGCCGCAAGGCTTGCGCCAGCGCCAAACCAAAATGGATCGCCTGATGCCAAAACAGCAACGCGCTGACCGCGATGTGCCAGCACCGGCTCAATGGAAAAGGGAATTGGCCACGGCAGACCACGTGCGCCTGCATCGGCCAATTTCAGATGACGTGGACCACCGAAAACAATATCCGCCGCGTCAAGAGCGGTACGGCTTGCAGGCGGCAGGTTTGTCGCGCTATCGTCAGCCATTCCGATGATGCTAAGCCAAGGATCACCCATCATGCGCGTTCTCTTGCTGGGTGGCACAACCGAAGCGGGCCAGATGGCCAGAGCTTTGTTTGATGCGGGGATCGATGCGGTTTACTCCTATGCGGGGCGCACCAAATCCCCGGTGCCGCAACCGTTGCCCACCCGTATCGGTGGCTTTGGTGGTGTGGCGGGGTTGATTGAGTATTTGGGCGAAAAGAAAATCACCCATGTCATCGACGCCACCCATCCATTTGCCGCGGGCATGAGCAAGAATGCCTTTGCCGCCTGTCGCGATGCCGGGGTTCCGCTGATCCGATTTGAGCGCGCGCCATGGGCCGCTGGGCCCGGTGACAACTGGACGCTTGTGTCGACAATCGATGAAATTCCCGCGGCCCTGCCGGACACGCCCGCGCGGGTGTTTCTGGCAATCGGCAAACAACAGATTGGCCTCTTTGCCGCCAAACCACAGCATCACTATGTGCTGCGGCTGGTGGATGCACCGGATGCGGAGCTGCCCTTGCCCGATGTCACGGTGTTGCTGGCGCGGGGGCCATTCACGACCCAAGGGGATGTCGCCTTGATGCGTGAACACGCCATCACGCATGTCGTGGCGAAGAATGCGGGCGGCGTGGGCGCGCGGGCCAAGCTGGATGCCGCCCGCACTCTGGGCCTGCCGGTGATCATGGCAAACCGCCCTATCTTGCCGGGTGACGTCACCGCCGGTGGCGTGGCCGAGGTGATGGCGTGGCTGGGTCATGACACCGACCGGGGCGTGTAAACATACCGCCCTACCCGCCGAGTGGCGGCGTTGCCAACCAACACAATAGTGCGCATATCTGCCATCTCGGGGGTCGCCTCACCCAGCGTGACCGTGCTGATCCTCTGTTCTGGGGTGCTCACCGCGCGGGCAAAGGTGATCAGATGGTCCAACCCACATTCCTGTCGCAGGATGTTCAGGCATTCGGCGAATTGATGCGGGCGCGATTTGGAACGGGGATTGTAAAACGCCATTGCAAAGTCCGCCCGCGCCGCCAAGCGTAATCGGTGCTCGACCGTTGCCCATGGCTTGAGATTATCACTTAGGTTGATCGCGCAAAAATCATGCCCCAATGGTGCACCGGCAGCAGCAGCGGCGGCGAGCATCGCGGTGATGCCGGGCAAAACGCGGATTTCTGCGTCGGCAAACTCGGGGTGGTTTTCCAGCGCTTCAAACACGGCAGACGCCATCGCAAATACACCGGGGTCACCCGAGGACACCACAACAACACGTGCCCCCACCGCGGCCAATTGCAGCGCATGAAGTGCGCGGTCAATCTCAACCCGGTTGTCGGTTGGGTGCAGGTTCAGCCCCTCACGTGGGGCCACACGTGCAACGTAGGGAATGTAGCCGATGACATCGGTGGCTTGGGCCAAGACCTGAGACACCTCAGGTGTTACCAGATCATCGCGCCCCGGCCCCAGCCCTGCGATGGCGATCCACCCTTTGGTCTGGCCTGTCATTCCGCCGCCTCTGGCCTGCGGCCCTGACCATGCACCAGAACAATCGCAAAATAGGGGCAATCGGCGTCATCGACGTCAATCAGCCTGGCAACACGTTGTCCCGGCATTGTGCCTTTCTCTACCAACCATGCATCGTCCAGCCGACCGGTGGTGGCAAGCGCGCGGCGCACGGCAGGCAAGTTGCGCCCGGTCTTCATCACCACAAGCGCATCGGCTCGCGCCATATGGGTGATCAGATCTTCCTCTGGCAAAGTACCCATCAGCACGGTCATCACATCGTCGCCCCAGGTGAATGGCTGATCAAGCGCATTCCAGCAGCCAACCATGCCGGGGATTGCAGGCAATACCTCGACCTGCGCGCGGCCTTGCAAACGGGTGTGCAGATGCATGAACGAGCCATAGAAAAACGGATCGCCCTCGCAGAGCACGACAACCTCGTGAGCCTGTGCCAAAGCGCCCAGCCTGTCGGCCCATTCAGCGTAGAAATCGACCATCAGTTGTTTGTATTCATCCGAACTGAAATGCAGCTCGGTGGTTACCGGGTACTCCATCGGGTACTCGACCACATCATCGCGCAGCATATCTTTGACGATCGTACGCGCCTGACCCGCGCGGCCTTTCTTGCGGAAATAGGCCAGATGGGTCGCCCCACGGATCACCCGGTCAGATTTTACTGACATTAGTTCAGGGTCGCCCGGTCCCAGGCCTGCACAGATCACTTTACCCATTGTTCATTCCACCCTGCTGGCAAGCGCGTTCACGGCAGCCACCGTGATGGCCGACCCACCCAGACGTCCCTGCACGATCATGGCAGGCACTGGCAAGTCCTGCATCAGTGCTTCTTTTGATTCCGCAGCCCCGATAAAGCCAACCGGGCAACCGATGATCGCTGCTGGGCGCGGGCAGTCAGGGTCGTCGAGCATATTCAACAGATGGAACAACGCGGTTGGCGCATTGCCAATGGCCACCACGGCACCCGCCAGATGCGGACGCCACAACTCAAGCGCCGCCGCAGACCGCGTATTGGCCATCGCCTTGGCCATGTCCGGTACCTTTGGATCCCGAAGGGTACAGATGACCTCGTTCTGCTTTGGCAGCCGTTTGCGGGTGATCCCCTCGCTGACCATATAAGCATCGCACAGGATTGGCGCACCGTCTTCCAGTGCCGCGCGTGCGGCAATGGCCATTCCGTCCGAGAACCGCACGTGTTCCTCCAACCCCACCATCCCGGCGGCGTGGATCATCCGCACGGTCACAATTTCCTCTTCAGGTGTGAAACGGCCTAATGCCGCCTCTGACCTGATGGTGGCGAAGGACTGGCGGTAAATCTCTGCGCCATCGGTGATGTAGGTATGGGGCATCAGATCGCCTTGATTAAAGTGTCGGGGGTGAGGTTGGTCTGCTCAGGGGCATCAGATGCCCTGCCGTTCCGGATCAGATCATACGCAGTTTCGGTCGCCCTGATCGTAAGATCGGCTGCACCGGGATGCGCGCACCCTTTCGCACAGCCTGAGACATGCAGTGTTTGCCCGCACGGCAAATGCGGGGCAAGCGCGCGCGCAACGTCGCGTGTGGGTCCAAGGCCTTGGGCGCACCCGGGTGCACCGGTACAGGCCACAACGCGCAGCAACGGGTCATTGGCGTCGGTGATGATCCCATCAATCTGTGGCAGTTGCCGCGCGCTTTCGACCAGCAGCATCCGCCACGGCGTCATCCGCAGCCCACCGTGTTTGGCAAGCGTTGCAAGTGTTTCCGATGTCATTTGTCCAAACGCCATAGCAGTCATGGCACCCAAGGGCGTATGGCCGGGTTTTGGGACATAACTTTGGGTCTGCCGCGGCACAATAGAACCGGGTGGCAAAGCTGCGCCTGCGGTCATCAGCCGCCTCATCCGCGTGTGGTCCTTGCAGGTGACCATAAACCAGTGTGCAAGCGCAACGGCCTCATCCACAGCCGTTTCAGACGTCACTGGTTTGCCAGTGTCAGCACCATCCGCAACAAGGATCAGCCCACCGCCCGCGTCCCGTTCCAACCGGATATCCGCAGATGCGGTTTGCAAGACCGGTGAACGCCCCGTGTCGATGGCAAAACCAAATTTGCCGGGCAATGCCGGCGCATCCGGTGCCGCCATAGCCTGGGTCAACTCAGCGGCGAAAAGCTCCGTGTCATCCCCGGTTTGCCAGAACGGCGTGACAAGAATATTCCGCCGGCCCTCAACGCTGGCGTCCGCGTCCACCAGTGACATGCGGCGCAGCCCTTCAATCAGTGGTTTGTGGCTGTCCTCGCGCACGCCGCGCATCTGAATGTTGCCACGACCCGACAGGTCAAAGATGCCGTTCCCATGTGCCGCCGCGAGCGTGGCAATGCCATCTGCCTGCGCCCGGCGCAACCTGCCGCCATAGGGGCGCACGCGCACGACCCAGCCATCACCAGACAGCATCGGGCGCAGTGCGCCGGGGCACCAGCCCTTTATCTGGGGTGCACCACTCAATCCGCCATGTCCATCTGGGCGCTGATTGAATTACGGCGCGTGATCCACAAACCGGCATCGCGCAGGGCCGCAAAACGATCGCGCATTTCCTGTAGGGCTTGTGGGTTCTCCGCCTCCATGAAAGCGACCAGATCGTCGCGGCCCAGCGTTGCATCAAAGTAGAGGTCAATCAGATGCGCCGGCACCTCACGGGTGAGATGCGCGAAAGCTGCAAGGTTATCAAGCGTCGCCGCCACCTCAGCCGCACCTCGGAACCCATGGCGCATCATCCCGCTGGCCCAATCGGGATTGGCGGCGCGCGCGCGCACCACCCGCGCGATTTCTTCGGGCATCGTGCGGGCGCGCGGTGTGCCAACAACGGTACTGTCCACATGATATATCGCTGGTTTTTGCGCGCCCAAATGGGCCATCGCTGCCGCGAACCCTCCCTCATGGCTGGCATAGTCTGCGGCCAGCAACACATCCGTCTCTGTCAAATCCTGCACATGGGCAAATCCGTCAGCACCGTGCAAACGCGCCTCTAACGCGGCGCGGTCCTGATGCGCCTCACCTTGTGCATTGATCGCCCATTCGGACCCTTTGAGCCACGCCTCACCCGCCGCATCCCGACCGGCATCAGAATAATCGTGCAACGCACTTTCCATATTCATGCCGTAAAGACCCGGCTTTGGGCCAAAAACGCGGGGTGACCGCGTCAGATACGGGTTCATATCGGGCGCTTCTTCACGCGCTGCAAGGGCGGTGGCTCCGGCCTCGAACAACTGACTGAGACCCGGAAACACATCGCGGAACAACCCAGACACCCGCAAGGTCACGTCAATACGTGGACGGTTCAGCAGGGCAAGCGGCAGGATCTCAAATCCCGAAACGCGTTCTGAACCTTCGTCCCATTTTGGGGCCAATCCAGCCAGATGCAGCGCCATTGCAACCTCTTCACCCGCTGTGCGCATGGTCGCAGAGCCCCAAAGATCGACAACCAGACCTTTGGGCCAATCACCCTGATCCTGCAGATGCCGCCGCAACAATTCCTCGGCCAGCTTCACCCCTTGGGCATAGGCCACCCGCGACGGCACGCTTCGTGGATCGACGGAATAAAGGTTGCGGCCCGTGGGCAGGACATCTGTACGCCCGCGATATGGGGAACCCGATGGCCCAGCGGTGACACGTTTGCCATCCAGTGCGGCAAGCAGTCCTTCGAACTCGCCTTTTCCCGCGCCATAAACGTGCAGGCCATCGCCATACTGGCTTTCCTTGATGTCACACACAAACCGGTCAATGCGGGTGATCGCTTCGGCGGCACTGGCGTCTTCGGTCAGGCCAAGATCGCTTTCCACACCTGCGGCTTGCGCCTCGGACCGGATCGTTTCAATCAGCCGATCGCGCCGCGCCGGATCAAGCCCATCGGCGGTGGAATATTCATCCAACAGACGCTCAAGCCGCAACAACCCCTCGGGTGTTTCGCTGTCTTTCATCGGGGGCGGCAAGTGGCCCAATGTCACCGCCCCAATGCGCCGCTTGGCTTGCGCGGCTTCACCGGGATCATTGACGATAAAGGGATAAATCACCGGCATGCTTCCGGTCAGCGCCTCGGGCCAACAGTCATTCGACAGCGCCACCGCTTTGCCTGGCAACCATTCAAGCGTGCCATGCGCGCCGATGTGAACCAGGGCATCCATGCCCTGCGCCTGCAGCCACAAATAGAACGCCACATAGGAATGGCGCGGTACACGGGCAAGGTCGTGATAATCCGTGTCGCGCGCCGCAATCGAACCGCGTTCCGGTTGCAGCGCGACCAGTGCATTGCCACAGGTCTGGGCCGGGAAATGAAATGCGCCACCCGCAAACAACGGGTCTGCTTCAGGTGCGCCCCACGCCGTTTCCAGATCGGCCCGCAAGGGTTTCGGCAGACGCGCAAGCGCTGTTTGATACGCAGACAGCGGCCATTCAACCGTCTGTTGAGTGAGGGTTTTGCCAAATCCGATGCTGGGCACAGCGCTATACCCGGCCCCCGCCAGCGTCAGCAACATTTCCTCAACCGACGCCAAGGCATCAAGTCCGACAGCATGGGCAATCTGGTCGGCCCGTCCGGGATAGGTCGACAGCACCAGCGCAAGTTTGCGATCTTTTGCGAGCGTTTGGCCCAGCCTGTGCCACCCCAGAACCCGGTCAGCCACCGCAGCGATCCGGTCCTTGTCTGCCCGATGGGCAAAGCGCGAGAATTGCAGATCGGGATCTTTCTTTTGCGGTGCCTTAAAGCTGACAACCCCGGTGAAAATCCGGCCATCTACCTCGGGCAGAACCACGTGCATGGCCAGATCCGCAGGCGATAACCCGCGCTCTGAAGCGGCCCATTCCTTTTGGCGTGCCGTGGAAAGTGCAATCTGAAAGACCGGGCAACCGGGGCCATCAAGCGGCGACGTGCCATCACCGCCACGGCCCGAAAACGCAGTGGCATTGACGATCGCCACCGGATCAATCTGCGTCAAAGCCGCGCCCAGAAATGACCGGGCTGTTTCTGCTTTGAGCGAAGGCACAAAAAGACCGATGGCATTGAACCCGCGATCCCGTAGAGCGTTGATCATCGCATCTACCGGGCTGGTGTCAGCGGCAGTCAGGTAGCTTCGGTAAAACGTGACTGCGACCGCATCGCCTTGGGTGTCGGCGAAGGGAACCACACCCAGATCAGGGTCATAAAACCCGCAATCCGGAACGGTCTTCGCGCCCAGAACCGGACCGGCATAAAGTCCGGCAGCCAGCGCCATTTGTGCCAGGGCCGCCTGCGCGGCAACGGCTCCGCCTGCATCACACAGATGCGACAGACGGCGCAGGGTCGAAACAGGCAACGTCGAATGGGCATCAAGCGCCGGGTCCTCGCGCCCATCCGCGGGCAGCACCGCCAAGGCAATTTCGTTTCGGCGGGCGAAATCCTGAACCTGCATGATGCCATAGGACCAATAGTTTTCGCCACCTATAAGGCGAATCAAAATGCCCTTGGCCCCGGTCAGCGTCGCTTCGACATAGTTGTCGACAGACGCCGGATGGCGCAATGCAACCAGATTGCACAGACGCAAAGTGGGCAGCTTGCCTTCTGGTCCGCCGCCACGATGCCAGCCTGCCGCGAATGCGCCAAGGTCGCTGTCGGAAAAGGACAGCACCACCAGATCAGCGGGCGATTGCCCCGGATCAAACGGGGTGTCCGCATCCTCCAGCCCATGGCTTTCACGGAAGACGACATGCATGGGTCAGGCACCCAGCGTCGCGCGAATTTTGGCGGGATCGACGTGATCATGTTCGCCAATCACCACCAGATGCCCTGCCCGGATGTCACTGCCCCACGACCGATCAAACTGGTGCCGCACCCGCGCGCCCACGGCCTGAACCAGCAGACGCATGGGTTTGCCGGTCACGGCGACGTATCCTTTGACGCGCAGGATATGCTGTTCTTGCGCCAACCGTTCAATGGATTTCACCAAGGCATCGACATCCTCCACCTCGGGCATCGGGATCACCACGGTTTCAAAGTCATCATGTTCATGGTCATCATGCCCGTCATGATGCGAGGGCCGCGCCGCCAGATCATCCTCAGCCTGCGCATTCAGGCCCAGCACGACATTTGGGTCGATCACGCCTTCGCTCATTTCGAGAATTGGAATTTTGCGCGGGCTTTCCGCCTCGATCACTTTACGCGCAGCGGCAAGCCCATCTGTGCCAGCCAGATCCGCCTTGGACATCAGAATGATGTCAGCGCAGGAAATCTGATCCTCGAACACTTCAGAAAGGGGTGTTTCATGATCAAGGCTGTCGTCCGCCAAACGCTGCGCATCTACCGCCGCAACATCTGCGGCAAAAGTGCCTGCCGCCACCGCTTCGGCATCGGCCAGCGCAATCACCCCATCGACCGTAATCCTGGACCGGATTGCAGGCCAATCAAACGCCTTCAGCAACGGCTTGGGCAGCGCCAGGCCTGAGGTTTCGATCAAAATATGATCAGGCCGCGTCGGCATCGCCATCAACGCCTCAATCGTGGGGATGAAATCATCCGCCACAGTGCAACAGATACAGCCATTCGCCAGTTCGACGATATTCTCTGCCGGGCAATCCTCGTCCGCACAGGACTTGAGGATGTCACCATCCACACCAACGGTGCCAAATTCATTGACCAGAACCGCCAAGCGGCGGCCCTTGGAATGGGTTATCAAATGACGGATCAATGTGGTTTTCCCAGACCCTAAAAAGCCGGTGATCACGGTTACGGGAATTTTGGCAAGATCGGTCATTTGGGTAGCTCCATTGGCGGAATACGGGCAAGGCTTTGTTTGCGGAAAATCACCGGGCGCTCGCGCCATGGCACAAGGCCGTCGGTGGTCGCGGCATAGGCGGCAGCGCCGGCCAGGATATCGCCCGCGTCATCCTTGGTCAGTCGGCCATAGACATAGGTCCATTTGCCCGGTTCCGACAATGCCACCGCCGCCCCCTGCGAACAGGCAGACAGGCATTCAACGCCGACGATATTGACCCCATCAGGTGCCGTGGCACCTGAAAGTGCGGCATGCAGCAACGCACCGGGGCGCGGCGCGTCTTCTTCAAGCACTTCGCCGGCGCGGCAGGTGGTGCAGACGTGGAGGGTAACGGTCATCGGGTACATCCTAAAGCAGGGTGCGGATCAAGCCTGCGGCCTATCCTATTGAGGGGTGCCGGGCAAGTTGCGCCCGGCTATTCAACGGTCAGCGTGGTACTGGCAGAAATCGGTGTGCCATCGACGGCAAGCGGTCGGTGGTCATTACTGTTGAGCGTTACCTCAACCGTCACGTCGCCTTTGGGCAAAGCAGCAATATGCATCCACTCGCCATAAAGCCGCGACAGTTTTTCACCGTTTACATAAACATGTGCATGGCCTTGACCGGGGACCGCGGCAAGGCTGGCACCCTCGGGCTGAAATACGAAATTTTCAACTGTGACCTGCAGATTATGACCCGCCATCGGATCGGTCATCAGCGCCAGTGATACGCTTGGCGCATCCTCGGATGGCACATCCATCGGTGTGTCATGCGCCGCGCTATGGTCCATGTTTTCGTGCGCCGTGGCGAGGTTGGCATCGCCATGGGTTGCTGTGTCCGCATGATCATGGCCGTCGAACGTGATGCCGTTTCCTGCCGCAACGACAAACCCGATACCACCGCCAAAAATCAGGCCAATCGCGAAAAGCACAAGACTTCTATCCATTCTCCCTCGCCCCTTCACGTTGCCAGAAATAGCCCGCAAATGAACCGATCAGGACCCAGGCCGCCAGCCCGACACCAAAGGCGCGGGCAGCAAAAAGGGCCGCAATCTCTGGCGGGACCGTTCCGGCAAATTGGTCGGGTTCCGGTGCGCCGATCATGTGCGGAGCCGTTAAAAAGATCACGGCGACGCCCCACATCGTCCAACTGCGGCCAAAGGCCAACAGCCACATCGCGGTCCCTGCGGCAACCACTGTGCCCCACCACCAGATTTGCCGTGCACCGACATCTGCGGCGGCAACACCCGGCACTTCCGGGGCAAGGCTCAGGCCCGGCGCGAAATGAAAGGTCACGAAACCGGCGATGCCCCACAGGATACCTGTGCGGCCGTCAATCTGAGCACCGCGTCCTTCTGCAATGCTCATCAAGGCGACCAGAACCAGCGTATAACCGGTATAGGTCAGCATGGTGAAAATCAGGCTCAGCCCATCACGCACGGTATCAAAGCCGGACAATTCAGGATGCGCGCTTGGTGGTGTTGCCCCGAAATGCACCAGCGCACCGCTTTCATAAAGCTCTGCGTGCAACAGCACGGGCTGCACAAACATCAATTGCAGGATGCCCGCAATCAGGCCCGCCGCTGCACCTGCGAACAGCGAAGTTATCAGAAACCTCTGAAACATAAATGTATCCTCGATATGATCGTACTGTGCGATCAATCGCGTTTGGCAGGTTGGCCAGATTGACGTCTGCACAAACGCAATGGGTCAGGCATTGTCCATCGACAAGCCCGCCTCAAACACGCACCTAAAAATGATTAGTGGCAGGGAAAACCTGTCGCATGGCGCACATCATGTGCCGCGTCATGCAGGGCTGCTGCCTGTACATGGCCGGTCAGCGAAATCACGGCAACGCCGATCATCGCAGCAAACAGAGCTGGAAAAAATCGGGCGCGGCTGTCGCTAAGCGTTTTTGTCATCGTGGTCATTGTCGTACTCCTTACCGTCACACCCGACGGCATGTTGCGTTTCATTCTCGCCTGGCAGGTCTCCTGGCTCGCGGGTCGTGGCCTTGGCCCGCCTTCCCTGTCCATGATCGGACAAGTGGCTATTGGGCCTTGGCTCACCGCTTACAGTCGCGGGGGCGGCTTCGGCTTCGGGTGTTGCATGCAACGGCCCTTACTGAATTCCCTTTTCGGTCCCACACCAAACGGCGCTTTTCGGAACACCAAGCGCCCCCAATTACGCATTTTGCATCTCCAAACGCAAGGTGGATTTGCGACGCGATACCGATCAGAAGCGCTTCTTTTCTGGTCTCTGAGGCAGTTGTCGCTCATATGTGCGCAATCACGGGCCGCCTCCCTTCGTCCGAATCTCTGAAAATCGAAAGTTACATGCCGACAAACCGAACTACACTTGCGATCCTTTACTCCTTGCTGGCGCTGGTCCTGTTTGACGCGATGGGGCTGATCATCAAACATCTGTCCGGGCATTATGGTGCCGCCGAACTGTCTGCCTATCGCAACTTGTTTGGGCTTATCCCGGCGGCCATCGCGCTGTGGTGGTCTGCTGACTGGCATGCGCGCGGTCGGCACATGCGCGTGCGACAATGGCGTTTGGCGCTGACCCGCGGGGCGATCCTGACCTTTGCGCAATACTTCTTTTACCTGTCGCTGGGGCTGCTCAGCTTTGCCACCGCCTCCACGATCACCTATGCCAATGCGCTGTTTATGGTCGCGCTTGCCGTGCCTTTGCTGCGTGAACAGGTGGGGGCCTCCCGTTGGGCCGCAGTGCTGATCGGCTTTGTCGGCGTGATCATGATTGTGGGGCCGGGGCGGGACACGTTCACACCTGCCGCCCTGTTGCCGCTGGCCGCAGCGGCCTGTTACGCGCTTACCGGGATCACCGCGCGCATGATGGACCATGAGGTGCCGACGGCCCTGATCAATCTATACTCTTCGGGCGTCGCGGTGGTTGGGTCGCTGATCCTCGCAGCGTTCACACAAGGCTTTACGCCCCTTCAATCCCCCACGGACCTGCTATGGATCATCGGCATGGGTGCGTTTGGCGGCTCAGCGGTATTGTTGCTGATCGCCGCCTACCGCATGACCGAGCAAAGCAACCTCGCCCCGTTCAGCTATTTCGGTATCCCCTTCGCCTTTGTGTTCGGTTGGTTGTTCTACGATGAGGCCCCATGGAACGAGCTGTTTCCGGGGGCATTGCTGATCATCCTCGGAGGATTGGTCATCGTCTGGCGCGAACGCGCACAGCGACGGGGATGAGGAGCGACAGCTTTTAATGCGGGGTGCGATAACTGACCGCAACAAGCCGCGAGAGCCTGCTGCATTGTAGGATTTGCATGTTGTCGCGCGTCCTTGCAGCATGTCACAAAACTGCGGAGGTAGAAATGATCTATGCAATCACGATTTACGGTGAGGCGGGCGTGTTTGAAGCGCTTCCCAAAGACCGTCAGGATGAAGTCATGTCGGGGCATGGCGCGCTTCAGGCGGCGCTGAAAAAGCGGGGAAAGTTCGTATCGATGAAACTTATGCCGCCAACGTCAGCCGTCATGGTTGAGCCTGCGACGTCAAAGGGTGGCCGTCCGCTTATCACCGATGGCCCGTTTTCTGACACCAAAGAGAACTTTCTGGGCTTCTATGCCGCGGATTTCAAAGACCTTAACGAAGCCTTGGAATACGCGAAAATGATATCGTCACCCATCGCCCGTCTGGAAGTCCGACCGGTGGCTTGGGCCGGAGGTGCAATTTCATCGGAATAGGCAATGTCTGACTGGTTGGAGGCCACCTTCGCGCAACAGCGCCCAAGGGCCATTGCGGCGCTGACGCGGATTTTCCGCGATATCGACGTCGCTGAGGAGGCGTTTGCCGACGCCTGCCTCAAGGCGCTCACTGCCTGGACGCAGGACGGGGCACCGCGTGACCCATTGGCCTGGTTGCTTGCGACGGCCCGGAATGCCGGGCTGGATAGTCTGCGCACATCGCAGCGCCGGGCCGCCATCCTTTTGCGACACAATGAGGAATTTCAGCCAATGCCTGCGGAAATGCCTGACCCCGACGAAATGCGTGACGATGTGCTGCGCCTGCTGTTTATCTGCTGCCATCCGGAATTGGACCGAAGGGATCAGATAGCCCTCGCGCTTCGGATCATCGCTGGCCTTGCAGTGGAAGAGATTGCCCGGGCCTTCCTGATCAAGCCCAAGACCATGGAACAACGGATCACCCGTGCCAAAAAGAAGATCGCCAGCAGTGCCGTCGCCTTTGGAACGCCAAGCCCGGCAGAACGTGGTGCACGGCTGGGTGAGGTCTCATTGATGATCTACCTGATGTTCAACGAAGGGTGGTCAACGTCGGCAGGACCCTCGCAGATGAAACTGACGCTGTGCGAGGAGGCAATCCGCTTGGCGCGGCTGCTTGTCGCGCTGTTCCCAGCCATGGGCGAACAGGCAGCCCTCTTGGCGCTGATGTTGTTGCAGCACGCACGAAGGGAGGCTCGGATCGATCCGGAAGGGAAGCTCGTCGCACTCGATGATCAGGATCGAACGAAGTGGGACCGTAAAGATATCGCCGAGGCAACGGCCCTGTTGCAAAAGGCGCAACGTATCAATCATCACGGGGTTTACATCATCCAGGCTGCAATCGCCGCTGCGCATGCACGCGCATCGTCGTCAGATGATACAGACTGGGCGCTGATCGAAGGCCATTATGCAGCGCTTTATGCGCTTCAACCGACCCCTGTCATTCGCCTCAATCAAATTGCGGCGCAGGCCAAACTCCATGGCCCTGAATTCGCCCTGAAAGCAATGGAACCCTTGGCCGAGGATTTGTCGGAATATCGTTGGTTTCATGCAATGCGCGGCGCGCTCTTGCAGCAAGTGGAGGACCATCAAGGGGCGATTTTGGCATTCCAGTCCGTCCTGAAACTTGCACCCACTGCGCCTGAACGCGTTGCTATCAAAGATAAAATTGAAATCAGCAAAAAAGAATTGAAGCAGTTGTAGGGAAGCCCGTCGTTCATCCGTCCTTGACTCAGACCCGCATGTGGCGGGTCCAACCAAAGGAGATGACCATGAGTATTCTTGACATGACCACCATCGGCAATTCCGGCTGGATCGGCCATTCCGGCCCTGATCAAGGAAAGGCCAAGGCATTTTATCAGGATGTGCTGGGCTGGACGATCAACGACATGCCGATGCAGGATGGATCAAGCTATTCGGCTGCCGTTGTCGGCGAGACGGCCATCGGGGGCTTCTCGCCCATGCCGGAAGATACCGGAAGCTGGACGATCTTTTTCACGGTTGCCGATGTTGATGCGAGTGTCGCCAAGGCTGAGGCCAAAGGCGCAGCGGTCGTTCAGCCCGCGATGGATATGCCGGGCGTCGGGCGCATGGCCACCCTGACCGATCCGCAGGGTGCGCGGTTCGCCCTCATCACATACGAAAGCATGGCCACCTAGGCCCCCTCGCGAAAGGAAGTATCAGATGGAAGATATCCCTCGGATCGCGCTGGGTGTGACCGCAGTGTTTGTTTTGATGAGCATACCCATGGCGATTGCTGTCGGCGTAAAGCGCGCCAGAACCGGTATCCTGCTGCTGCATGGAGACAACGAAGACCTGTTGCGGCTTATGCGGGCACACGGGAACTTTGTGGAATACGTGCCGCTTGCCCTTCTGGCGCTTGCAGGGGCGGAAATTGCGGGCGCTGCACCCTGGCTGGTTGCCCTGTGTGGTGCAGCACTTCTGGTGGCTCGACTTATCCATTATTTCGGCCTTCGCGCCGCAGCGGACAGCAAGGGCCGCGCGATCGGGGCCGGGCTGACAACAGCCACAATGCTCGTGCTCTCGGTCACGATCCTATGGCAACTTGGTTTGTCTTTCTGATGCCTGTTGATGAATACCTCAATCAACGCATGCGCGACGCGCTTGGCGCGCATGTGGGCATCTCTGAGAAAAAGATGATGGGCGGGCTCTGCTTTTTCCTGAATGGCAACATGCTCTGCGGGGCGCGGCGGCATCAGGACGGTATTGGCCGGTTCATGTTTCGGGTGGGCAAGGCGAACCAAGCAACCGCGCTAAGGGACCCTGATGCGCAGGAGGTGATCCACGGCACCCGTAAGCTAGGCGGTTTCGTGCGCGTCGACGCACATGATTGTGATGTTGCAGCTATTCGGCGCTGGCTTCATCTATGCTTGGTCCATGCCGCCGCACTGCCCGCAAAGACATGAACGGAGGAACACATGGAGACATTTCGCGCATTTTCGCCAGAGGCGATCAGATATCTGAGTGACCTTAAGAAAAACAACACCAGAGAATGGTTCGCCGCCAACAAAGCGTCCTATGAGGCGCATCTCAAAGAACCCGGCAAGCAATTCGCAGCAGACCTGGCGCACAGGCTTGGTGAGCTGACCGGTCATAGCCACGACAGCAAGATCTTTCGGATCAATCGCGATATCCGTTTTTCGAAAGACAAGACGCCATACAACGCGCATCTTCACATCGCGTTGATGCCCTTGGGCCGGGCGGGCCAGCCCCCAATGTGGTTCTTTGGCGTCTCACCCGAAAAGCTCTCGCTTGGCTGTGGTGTTTTTCAATACCCCAAGGATGCGCTGACCACCTTCCGTGCCGCGATGGGGGGATCCATGGGATCAGACCTGATCAGCCTCAGCGCGGAACTGCGCGAGAAAGGGATCCGCATTGGGGAACCCGAACTGAAACGGATGCCCCCCGGCTTTGAAAAGGACCATCCCAATGGCGAAGCGCTCCGGCGCAAAGGTTTTGGGGCCTGGATTGACAAGGATGATCCGGGGTTTGTCACCAAACCGGATCTTGTTGATCGCACGATAGCGGAGTTTGAAACCCTGATGCCGGTTTACCATTTGTTGTCCCAGGTGAGGTAACAGTGATTGTTGCGCTGCCGTCAATGGCAACATTGCAAAAGTGACAATCGCCATAGCCACATTATGATGGCGTCCATGGATGCTGTGACTTCACTTTTTGTACGCAAGATGGTGGCGGCTGCAGGTGGTGGTGTTGATGCTGCGGCCTTGCTTCAATCTGTTGGCCTTGACCCCAATGCCAAGGCTGATCCCAAAGTTATGGTCTTGGCATCTGCATATTACGATCTGCTAGAGAGGACCGCGGGCGAAATCGACGCAACGCAATTGCCGTTGCGAACCGGTGCATCGATGCGATGTGATGACTATGGCGCGTTGGGCCTTGCGTTCAAAGCGGCTCCGACGCTGCTTGGATCGTATTCCCGTGTGGTGCGTTACGCCCGCCTCTGGACAAGCGTTGTCGCCTACGAACTGGAGCCTGACGGGGTAAGCACATGGTTCGCGCTGCACCGACCTGGAGCCCGCCGGTTGGGGCTGCGATTGTCCAACGAAGCAACAATTGCAAGTGCGACCGCAATAGCGCGAGAAGTGTCTCAAGACGGCGCGTTCACGCCACTTGAAGTCCACTTCACCCATCCCCAGCCAGGGGCAACTGCACATCACGAAGCTTACTTTGGCTGTCCGGTCTTTTTTGGTTCAGACCGCGATGCAATCCTGATTTCGGCTGATAGTATTAGCCGGGCCAACAAGCTTGGCGATGAGGGTATTACGCAATTCCTGCAGCAGCATCTCGATCAGGAACTGGCACAGATAACCCCCACAAAGTCGTTGAATGAACGGACCCGGGATGTGATCGCACGTGCGTTGAGCGAAGGGGTGCCAAAAATGGAAGACGTGGCGCGCAACCTCGGCATGAGTGTTCGATCGCTACATCGACGCTTGGCGAACGATGGCATGACCTTTCGAACTCTGACTGAGGAAACACGACAGGAATTGGCTGAGGGGTTACTGTGTGACGAGCGTTATTCAATCGCGGAAGTCGCATTCCTGACAGGGTTTTCAGAGCAAAGTTCTTTCAACCGTGCCTTCAAGCGATGGGCTGGTGATACACCTGCGACATACCGCAAAGCACAGAACAGGCCTGCGGCGGCACCCTGACCGCTTTGGTCAATTTGTTGGCAGGATCAGCCAATACTCCAAACCAACCGATCCCCTATCCCATGGTCATCGCATTCAAACCTGGGAGATCCAAAATGCATACTTGCCTCACATTCGCAGCCGTCGCCTGTGTCGTCGGGCTTGCATCGGCAGTGCCGACATTGGCAGAGACTGACCGCAACCTCGCAAATACAATCTCGCTTGACTCCAACCATCCTGACAGCTTCCGAAATTTCGCTCCGGAGTTGCCGCAGATGCGGGCGCGGGCTTCGACGATCAACACCGAAATCGGCTTGCACGTAAGCGAGATCGAACCGGGGCTCTTCTTTGTAACTGACCTCGTCTATCAATCCGCATTTGTGGTGACCGACGATGGTGTCGTGGTTCTGGACGCGCCGCCCAGCTTTGGTGCAAACCTGCGCAAAGCCATAGCGATGACTGCCCCGGATGCCCCAATTACGCATCTGATCATGAGCCACGGCCACCGTGATCATAACGGCGGCGGTCACTTTTTCGCCGACATCCCCGGACTGGAAATTGTCGCCGCTGCTGAAGTGGCTGAAACGCTTGAAGAGTTCCATCTTGAAGGCGTTCTTACACCAACGCAGGTCTTCGATTCTGCATTGGAGCTGTCAATTGGTGGCGTGGACATCCAGCTTCAAACGGCCAATTACCATGCCGAAGACACCGATGTGATGATCTATTTGCCGGACCAGAAGTTTCTTATGGCAATCGATACGATCACGCCGGGCGAGGCACCGTTCATGAACTTTGGCGCTACAACAAACGTGAATGCCTATTTCGAAAGTTTTGCGACTTTCCTAGAATACGACTTCGAACACTTCCTCTCTGGGCACGTGTCCATACTTGGCAACCGTCAGGACGTCGTGGCCGCACGCGACTACGCATTTGATGTACGAACCACGGTCTACAATCTGATGTCAGGCTTCAATGATCGGTTCATGAACGGGTTTGAAGCTGTCGAGTTTCAGAACGCAAATTTGGCTTATCGCGTTGCTATGGAGGGCATCCGCGACGATTGCGCGGAGAAGATTATTGACCGTTGGAAAGACACGCTTTCAGTGGTTGATCTCTGGGCCGATAGCCACTGTGAAACAGCACTTCTTTACGCGGTGATGCACTGACCACAGCGGGGCGCAGAAATGCGCCCCGGACCATCCTCAACTCACATCCAAGGGCTTGCCCAATGTCACTTTGGTTATTCTTCCTCATTCAATTCGCCGTCCTCGCTTATGCATTTGTGGGCGGCGTGTTCCTCGCATTTTCCGATTTCATCATGCGCTCCCTTGCCAAAACCGGCGGTGTGGAAGCCGTTCAAACAATGCAAGTCATCAACCGGGAGGTCTTTCGTTGGGTGTTCATGACGCTCTTTCTAAGCCTGGTGCCCATCTCGTTTATCATCGTCGGATACACCGCAGCCCACTTGGATGGACCGGCCAGCGTGTTGATGGCAATCGCCGGCCTGACATACCTTTTTGGGTGTTTTGGCGTGACGCTTTTCTTCAACGTGCCGATGAACGAAACACTTGCCGGAATGAAGTTGGACGGCAGCGCGACTCAAGACTATTGGACCCAAACATATTTGCCTCTCTGGACGTTCTGGAACACCGTGCGAACGTTGGCATGTGCGGTTTCTTCTGCCCTTCTGTTGTGCGGATTGACCTTGGCGGCAACAGCTTGCTGATGGGCGCACTGATCTGGCAATCTGGTCTGTTCGCGCGTGTATTTGGCGTCGGCTTGGTACTTGCCGGGCTGGTTTATCTCGCTGGCAGCGCCGTACGTTCTTCGCGCCCGAATTATCCCCGTATTTCGCCCCGGCATATGGGCAGACAATACTTGCCGAGGCCGCGCTCTGCCTGCGGCTCGGGCTGCAGCGAGACCTCACTTCGTCCACACAACCGCCATTAACCCTTTCTTGACAAACCCCACCGTGCGCCGGGTTAACCGGGCAAATGATCCGAAAAACCGTTGCTGTTACCTATGCAATACCGACACTTTACTGTCGCGATACAGCACAGGGGTTCTCATAAAAATAGGGCGTTTACGAACCGATTCTCGACTGCCGCGGAAAACTGACGGCACCGCGTTGCGCATTTTTCAAACCACGACCTTTTGCGCGGCTTGCTCCCCCACGCCAAACACCCGTTTGTAGCGCTCGATTTGATCCGCTGGTCCCATCGCTTTATTGGGGTTGTCCGACAGTTTAACCGTCGGCTGGCCGTTTGCCGCAACCGCCTTGCAGACAAGGCTGAACGGGGCCAATGCATCATCCGGCACCAAGCCGCGGAAATCATTGGTCAACAATGTGCCCCAGCCGAATGACACCTTCACCTTGCCCGCAAATTCCGTGTGCAACTCTCTGATCTTCTCCACGTCCAGACCATCGCTGAAAATCACCCGCTTTTCGCCCGGGTCCTCACCTCGGTCACGCCACCAGTCTATTGCGATTTGCGCCGCCTGTGCCGGATCGCCGCTGTCGACCCGGATGCCAGTCCAACCGGCCAGCCAATCGGGGGCATTGTCCAGAAATCCCTTTGTGCCATAGGTGTCCGGCAGAATAATACGCAGGTTGCCTTCGTGTTCGTCCTGCCAGTCCTGCAAGACGTCATAGGGGGCCTGCGCAAGGGCCGCGTCGTCCTTGGCAAGGGCGGCATAAACCATCGGCAGTTCGTGGGCGTTGGTCCCAATGGCCTCAACCTCACGGCTCATCGCAATTTTGCAGTTGGATGTGCCTGTGAAAGCATCCCCCAGACCTTCGCGCATGGCCTGAACACACCAATCCTGCCAGAGAAACGAATGGCGGCGACGGGTCCCGAAATCTGCAATCGACAGATCAGGAATACCGCGCAAGGTTTCAATCTTTTCCCAAACACGGGTCATCGCTCGGGCATAAAGCACCTGCAGCTCAAACCGTCCCATTGAGTTCAGAACCGCACGCCCGCGCAACTCCATCAACACCGCAAGTGCAGGAATTTCCCACAGCATGACCTCAGGCCAGGACCCTTCGAACGTCAGCTCATATTGGTCGCCTTTGCGTTCCAGATGATAAGGCGGAAGGCGCAATCCCTCAAACCACTCCATGAAATCAGGGCGGAACATCTGGCGCTTGCCATAGAACGTGTTACCCCGCAGCCAGGTGGATTCGCCCCGGCTGAGGGACAGGGACCGGATATGGTCCAACTGCTCACTCAATTCGCCCTCGTCGATCAGGTCGGCCAGCGGGATGTGTTTGGACCGGTTGATCAGGCTGAACGTGACCTGCGTATCGGGTTTGTTGCGGAAAACCGATTGGCACATCAGCAGTTTGTAGAAATCCGTGTCAATCAGGGATCGCACAATCGGGTCGATCTTCCACTTGTGGTTATAGACGCGGGACGCGATATCGACCATTGAACTTTCCTTTGTAATTCCATTGTTTGTGCCAAGGAGAGACCAGCAAGGGCAAGGGCAATTGCAACTTGTTTTAGGGATAAGTTCATCAGAAGGCCCTATTTACGTGGCCATCAATCGAGTGGTTTATTTTATGGCGGAGATTAATTTGGACCCAATTGGCGTCTTGGCAGTAATTGTTCTGGGGCTTGCTCTGGTTGGGTACATCACTTTTTTGATGCGTTTCTATTGGGCGTCTTTGGCCCTGACAGCCCTGGCTGTTGCCTATCTCAGCACGAAAATGCCAATTGATGCCAAAACGATCCCATACTGGGTCGCATCGGCCCTCACCGTCGCTGTTGCACTGACCATCACTTCGATCCTCAGGTCGCGGCAAACCGGGCCAAAACCCATCTCAAAAAACAGCACACCAACACCAACCAAGCGTCGCATTGTGATTGATGGCACCAACGTGATGTACTGGGATGGAGAAACCGCCCAACTCGATACTTTGCGGAGCGTTGTGGACTATCTGAAGCAGCGCGATATCACCCCCATTGTTTTCCTGGATGCGTCGTCACGCCACCATCTGAAAGACAAGTCACTGACAGAAAAAGGGTTCTCTCTCGCTTTGGGCCTGCCCCAAAAACAGGTTATGGTCTGCCCGGCCGGGACCGAAGCCGACGTGTTTATTCTCAAATTCGCCAAGCAAGAGGAATTGAAGATTCTGTCCAATGACCGGTTCGGCGACCGGTCCAATCTGGCAAAGGATATCAAGATTGTGAAAGGCGTGATAACCGCAGGGCGGCCGATTTTGGATGGCCTTTAGGACGTCATTCTTGTCACCACAGCAAGGGCGGCATCATCGGCTATCAGACCATGTTGACCCCCGCCGCCTGCATGCCCGACAGTGCCGTGTCCAACGATCCGTTCAGATCAATTGCCCGGCACAGATTCTTTTGAACAGTCACATCGAACCCCAGTTTCGCCGCGTCAACAGCAGAGTAATTCACGCAGAAATCCAATGCGAGGCCAACCATAGTCAGCTTTGATATTCCGCGGGTGCGCAGGTATCCCTCTAATCCGGTCGGTGTCTTGTGATCATTCTCAAAAAACGCGGAATAGCTGTCGATGGCAGGGTTATACCCCTTTCGGATGATCAGATCGGCACGGTCTTGCTGTAGTTCCATATGAAACTTTGCGCCCATGCTGCCTTGGATACAGTGGTCGGGCCACAGAACTTGTGGACCGTAAGGCATTTCAATCATGTCGTAAGGCGCGCTGCCCTTGTGCGCTGACGCAAATGAGGAGTGGCCCGCCGGATGCCAGTCCTGGGTCAGAATCACGGCATCAAAGTCAGCCATCATTGCATTAATGCCCTGCACGATTGCGTCGCCTTGTGGCACGGCAAGCGCGCCACCGGGGCAGAAATCATTCTGAACGTCGATAACAATGAGTGCCTGCATGGGAAGTCCTTTTGTCAAAACGTGCTTTGTCCGGGTTTTAACCCACAGCCCCCTTGCGCAACAGACCCTGCACCCTTTATTTCACTGCCCATGTACACAATTGCTGCCCTTTATCACTTTTCTCGGTTTGACGAACCCGACGCACTGCAACCTGCGCTGCTCGACCTTTGCGTCGCGCAGGGCGTACAAGGCACCTTGTTGCTGGCCCATGAAGGGGTGAACGGGACCATCGCTGGGCCGCAAGCCGGGATCGAAACCGTGATCGCGAATCTGCGCGCCCTGCCCGGATGTGCCGATCTGGAATGGAAGATGTCGACCAGCAACAACCGCCCCTTCGGCAAGATGAAAGTCAAGGTAAAGAGTGAGATCGTCACGATGGGCCAACCCGATGTTGATCCACTTTCACGGGTCGGAAACTATGTTGAACCGCGCGACTGGAACGCCCTGATTGCAAGCCCAGACGTGGCGGTGATCGACACCCGCAACGACTACGAAGTGGCGATCGGCACGTTTGACGGGGCCATCGACCCTGAGACAGAAAGCTTCAGAGCATTCCCTGCGTGGTGGGAAGCAAACAAGCATCGGTTCCACAACAAAAAGGTCGCAATGTTTTGCACCGGCGGCATCAGATGCGAGAAATCGACAAACTACTTACTAGGCCAGGGTGTCGAAGATGTATTTCACTTAAAAGGTGGCATCCTGAAATACCTTGAAGAGGTCCCGCAGGATCAAAGCACATGGCAGGGCGATTGCTTTGTCTTTGATAACCGCGTGAGCGTGGGGCACGGACTGGTCGAAGGGCCGCATGAGCTGTGTCATGGCTGTCGCAGACCGATCTTGCCGTCTGATACCAAACGACCAGAATTTGAGGCCGGCGTCAGTTGCCACAATTGTTTTGATGAAACATCAGATTGGGATAAAGATCGTTTTCGCGAGCGGCAAAAGCAGATCACCCTGACCAAGGCACGCAAGCACGCTCAAAGCGGTTGAACGGCCATGCGCGGTGCGCGCGGACGGCTGCGGTTGAGCAGCCAGATCATGATTGCGATATTCAGCCCGTTCCAGACAATGCCGTTTATGAAGGCCCATTGGTACGACCCGGTCAGATCATAAATCTGGCCCGACATCCAACCGCCCAGCGCCATGCCCAGGATCGTTGCCATCAAGACGAAACCAACCCTCGCACCGGCCTCTTTTGCGGGCATATATTCGCGGACGATCAGCGCATAGCTGGGCACGATACCGCCTTGGCTCAGGCCAAAGATCAGGCTGACCGTGTATAGCGAAACCATGCTGCCGGCCGGCAGATACAAGAATAATGCAAGGCATTGCAGGATTGAGCCAATCAGCAAAGTGCGCACACCGCCAAGCCGGTCCGCCAGCAAACCAGATACGATGCGCGATCCGACACCGCCGAGCAACATCAATGACAGCATCTGTGCGCCCACTGCCGGACCAAAACCAAGGCCCACGCAAAGCGATACGATATGGACTTGCGGCATCGACATCGCGACGCAGCATCCGATGCCAGCAAGGCCAAGAAGGTATTGCAACGTACGCGGGCTTAGACCTGACGATTGTGCATTGAGGGACGACGCCAGTTGCGCTGCGTCGCGCGCATCTTCCGGCACCTGTCGGCGCAGGGCAAGCGACAGCGGGATCACGCAGACCAGTGTAACAACCGCCATCACCGCATAGACCGCACGCCAACCGCTGTCTTGCAAGATGCCTGCCAGAACCATTGGCCAGATCGCCCCGGACAGGTAATTGCCGCTTGCCACAAGCGCCACGGCGATCCCGCGTCTGCGTACAAACCAATGAGAGATGTCGGCAATCAAAGGGCCAAACCCAACGGCAGATGCGAAGCCAACCAGCAACTGCGCCAAAGAAAGCATGACGATAGAATGCGACAGAATGGCCAGGCCCAGCCCGGCAACAATAGCCAATGCGGCAAAGATCAGCGACAGCGTGACGCCAAACCGGTCCACTGCCCGTCCGATCACAAAATTGCCCAGCGCGAAACCGATCATTGTCAGGGTGTAAGGCAGTGCCGCGTCCGCACGGGTGGTCGCAAACTCCGCCTCCACCGCGGGCATGATGACGATGATGGCCCACATGCCAGCATTCGCCACGGTTGCAACCAACAGGGTCAGCACCAGCCGAAACCATGAATATCCACTGTCTGTCACAGGTTGCTGCATGATGGCTTTACTCCTTGATATCCATCTGCTGCAAAAGCCAACCCAAGTACAAGGACACAAAAGAAGTAATGACATTTGGATATGTTAAGCAGGCGGTAAACCTTAGCGCCCTAGAAAGGTCTTGGGTGAATAAAGGTGGTGGAGATGGGTGCGCAAAGCAATTTGGCACCAGTCATCATTAAACGTAAGAAGATCATCGTCAGCGGTGGGCATCATGGTGGTGCCTGGAAGGTCGCTATAAGCATGTTCCTTCAGTCATTGACGCTTTGCGTCCGTTGTTGTCCCTCCCTATTCAGGGTTGGACGAAATGTCGTTCTGACCTGTGCAATCGCTTATGTTTGATCACGATGCGCCACCCGACCTCGGATGCATCGCCACCATGTCCGGTTTTACCTTAACGCCCCCTAAATGCGCCCGGATTGAGTAGGCAGCTTTTTATTCAAACGCTCATGCGCGTTTTTCGACAGAATGATCCGTGTCGACGCCAATGTTCCGCTTCTTGCCATCGGACCCATAGGTTTCAAGCGATCCGCGCAAGCGGCGCAAGGTCGCCAGACGCTCGGCTACATTTCTGATCCCCTCCAAGGCACCATCCAGTAACAGCTGGTTTCGCTTTACCTTGATATCGAGCGACTGAAGCGTCGGAATGTCCGGATGAGGAACGCCATTCAGGGCATCAATCAATGCCTCTTTGCGCGGCAACATGTCCGTCAGCTTGTCCAGCACACCGCTCAGCAATGCTGTGCGTTCTTCTTCAAGAAGCGCCTCAAGTGCGTCAACGTTCAACTCAGTTCTATCATCCGACATTCTGCCGCTCCTTTAAAGTTTCATAAATTGATTCGCTTAACCCGATGCCACCGGCCCTGACCATTTGCATCGCTTGTTCCTGAACAAGAAATGACGCGAACTGATCCTCTCCGGCCCCACCCCCAAAACTCTCACTCGCCTGACCAAGCCCTGACGATTTCAGCATTTCAGCCAGAAAAGTGGCCTCCAGTTTTTGGGCGGCTTCCATCAAGGCCTTGTCTTTGACAACAGTGGGTGCTGCTGGTCCCACAGGTAATAAGTGCGTCATGCATCAGGTCCTTAAATTGCGTTCTATTTTTGTGATCCTGCGCTGAAAGCGGTAAACAACCAGTAAGGATGTCGGCGCATAGTGACCAAATCGGAGAAGAACTCCCGGAGGTCGACCATGCATCCTTTATTATCGCAACTCCCCAGCCAGAGTGCTCCGGCAGGCAATCCGTCGACGGGCGGAAGTGAACAGGTGCCGCCTCAGCAATACACAAATGAAGACCTTGCCGGACGAGGGGGTGACACATTCGCGAGCTTTCAAAAGATTTTTGAAATCGAGAATGACGCCAAATCTATTGATACACAGGTCATCGTCCCACCGGCGGATCCTGCGAAAAAGACCGATCAACCGGCGGACATCACAGATGATTCAGCGGATGAGCGAGATATGGACGGATCAAACACGTTGGCAAAACGCACCAGCTTGGCAGACGGGCTGTCTGTTCAAGACTCTGTTCAGCTAGCTAGTGATCCCGCGATCAGCGCTGCTATTTCAGGGCACCGAAAGCAGCAGCCATTGGAAAATGGCGATTTGGCGAAAGCCATACAAAGCACCGCCGCTTCCAAATCTGGCGATTCTCACGCGGTTCCACCGACAAAAATTCTCTCCAATCCAGATCACTTTAACGGGCCCGTGGCATCCAAAACTCAAGCGCAGGTTTCCCATAATTTCAGCCTTAACACGCAAGCAAGTTCAACTGTGGCCCATGAAGGAAAAATTCACGCTCACCCAAATGCAGCGCATCCATTTGAAGCAAGAGCAGACCAGAAGGCGACAGTGGATAGTCAGAACATCGAGCGCATGATCGTTCCAATGTCGGGCAAGAACCTTGAGAAGGCTGCGTCCACCTCACCTGGAAAATCAACAATACAACAACCACAGACGGGTGAACCAAAAGCCTTTGAGGTATTTAGGGCCGGGTCTAGCGCACAGGCCGATGCGCTGATCAGAGCGTCGGGCATGGATCACAGGGGGCAAATGCCAATTCCGGAACGATTTGACCTCACCATGAGGCCAACATTGGATCGGGCCACATCACCTTCGACCAGACCAATGCCAACTGGCCTAATTCAAAGCATGTCTTGGAATGCCGAAGCGCGACAAGCGGCCCCGAACCAGACCCTCCTTTCAAAAACGCTTGTGACAGAGCCATTTTCGCTGCTCCCTCCAGAAATTTCGCATGCCCCCACAACTCAGCATGGGTCTGTTCCGTTACGTCCCGAGATGCCCGCGTACATCGCACGTCAACTGGCCGAGGTGGCGCAGCACCTGCCGGCCCGTCCCGTTGACATCACCCTCAGTCCAGAGGAATTGGGACGTGTGCGGCTTTCCGTTGTTCCTTCAGAACATGGTCTGGTCGTGAACGTGCTGGCTGAACGTCCTGAAACGCTCGATTTGCTGCGCCGCCATATCGACCAGCTTGCACAGGAATTTCAAAAGCTGGGATACGAGGATATTGGATTTTCGTTTTCAGGTGCAGAGCAGAACACCTCGGATGAGCAGGCTGATCACTCAACAGATCAGAGGGGGCAAGCGGTGCCCCCAGATCCTGATCATGAAGATATCGAAAACACACGCATCCATCTCTCTTCCGAGGTCCTGACTGGCCTTGACTTGAGGCTTTAAGAAAGGGCACCCATGGATATTTCTACGACAACCGCTGCCGCCAACAGGGGTGCAACGCAAAGCGCCGCGGCACCAAGCGAAGCTGTTTTGGCATCGGATTTTGAAACTTTCCTGAAAATGCTCACCGCGCAGGCCAAGCATCAAAACCCGCTTGAGCCTATGGATTCATCCGAATACGCCGCCCAGCTGGCACAGTTTTCAATGGTTGAACAACAGGTGCTGTCAAATGATCTGTTATCTGCACTAACCGCGCAATTGGGATCGGGAAACATGGCACAAATGGCCAACTGGATCGGGTTGGAGGCACGCACCACTGCCCCCGTCCAATTTGACGGCAGCCCCATCGCGATGGAGCCGAACCCTGCGGCCGCGTCTGATGAAGTGTTTCTCGTCGTCTATGACATTGACGGTCACGAAGTGCAGCGCCGCGCCATCCCAGTCTCTGCTGAACCGATTGAATGGGCGGGCGTGTCGGATGATGGCACGCCGTTTCAGGACGGACTTTACAGCTTTGTGGTCGAAAGCCGCGCTAACGGCGAGTTGCTTTTGTCTGACCCGGTGGAAACCTATGCCCGTATCGTAGAAGCCCGTACTCAAGCCGGGGAAACCATATTGATACTAGAGGGAGGGTCGGCGGTATCGGCAGGCAATGTTAATGGCCTGCGAGAGGCTGGATAGAGCCAAACCGGGCGGGCTGTGCATCTTCCACAACCGCTCTATTCCCGCCTCATCGATCAGACAGCGCAAAACCGGCGTAGGCAAAAGGCATGATTGCGCGCCTTAAACGCCCCAACTCAAATCGCGCAAGCGGGCGTTTCACCACTTCCGGATAGATTTTCGTCGGTTCTTTTTCTTGCACGATATCCGCCAGCAGTGCGCCGGAATAGCTGGCCATGGCAACGCCATTTCCGTGATAGCAAAGGCTGGTGAACATGCCATTCTCGCCCGGTATTTCGCCAACAAACGGCATTCTGTTTCGGGCGATACAGACCATACCGGACCACGCATGCGGGGTTTCAACGTTGCGCCACGCGGGGAACATCGCGTCAAAATCAGCGCGTGCGCGTTTTATGGCGCGCGCCTCTGATGCCGCGTTTGCCATCAGCCCGCCACGGACACCAAACAACATGCGATTGTCTGGCATCAGCCGAAAGTAATGCAGCAAATGGCGCGTATCATAGGACGCCTGCCCGCTTGTCCATCCCTGCGCGCCCAGTTCGGTCTGAGACATGGGCCGCGTAACGATAATACTGGATTGCGTGGGCATATAACGCGCGGCCAACCACTCCGGCAGGTCTTCGGATGAATACCCATTGGTGGCGATAATGACTTTTTCGGCTGTCACCGTGCCATTTGGTGTTTGGATGCGGAACGTTCCGGCATGCCTTGTGATCCGTATCACAGGTGTTTCGTGAAATATTTTTGCGCCCGCATTTTCCGCCGCCGCGGCCAATCCAAAGAGGTACTTGCGGGGGTTTAGACCAAAACCAATGGGCAGGGTCAGAGCCCCATAAAAACCCGCGTTCATGCCCTCGGACTCTAGATCTGCCTGCTCTGTCAGCCGCGCCTTTACGCTATAATTCTCGGCATAATAGTCAAGCTTATCGCGCAGCTCTTCCATATCTTTTGGACGGTGTGCCAATTGGGTTTCGCCGTCAGATTGGCGATCGACCTCAATGTTGAACCGGGTGGTCAGGTCCTCAACCAGATTAACCGCCGCAAGTTCGGTCTGTCGCCATTCATCACGCCCGGATCGACCAACCTGTTTGTCCAATGCCACGTTGTCCTGCATGCCCCCGCCCAGACAGCAGAACCCACCATTACGTCCTGACGCACCCCATCCAACATATCGGTTCTCTAGAACAGTTGCTTCAACCCCTGCTTCTGCCAGGTGCAGAGCCGCTGAAACGCCCGTAAACCCACCCCCGACAATGGCCACATCACATCGGTGATCACCTGCCAACGCAGGCCGTTCGGGCGTTTGGCAGGTTTCATCCCACCAGCATCCCGCGCGGGGCGCATCGCTATAGGCGAAGTCCGGATAGATACGCTTCATTCGGCGGTGCGTTCCGCCGCTTGCGTTTCTTTTTGGGAACGCAGGGAATTGCGTTTGCTGACCAAAGAGGCGCTGATCACGCCGATGGTTACAATCGCAATCATGATCGTCGATAACGCATTGATCTCGGGCGACACACCCAAACGTACGGCACTAAAGATCTTGATCGGCAAGGTTGTGGCGGACGGCCCTGAGGTAAACGAGGCGATTACCAGATCATCAAGGCTGAGTGTAAAGGCGAGAAGCCAACCGGAAATGACCGCAGGTGCGATGATGGGCAGTGTCACCAGCCGGAACGCCTCCCAGGGGGACGACCCCAGATCGAGTGCTGCTTCTTCCAAAGACCGATCAAATGTGACCAACCGCGACGACACCACAACCGAGACATAGCACATCGAAAACGTCGTATGCGCCAGAACGATGGTTAGCACTCCACGGTCCAACCCGATGCCAATGAACAAGAGCAGCAAGGACAAACCGGTTATCACTTCGGGCATGACCAGCGGCGCGTATATCATCCCCGAAAACAATGTGCGCCCCATGAAACGCCCACCACGCACCAACACATAGGCCGCCATCGTGCCAAGGATTGTGGCAAAGGTGGATGAGATGACAGCGACTTTGATCGTGACCCAGGCAGCGTTCATGAACGCCTCATTCTGGAACAGGGTGCCATACCATTTGGTCGAAAACCCGGCCCAGACCGTCACCAATTTACCTGCGTTAAAGCTGTAGATGATCAGGATGATCATCGGGATATAGAGAAACGCAAACCCCAAGGTCAGAGAGGTCACATTGAACCAGCTGAGACGCTTCATTGTTCTGCCTCCGCTTGCTTTTGTTGGTTCCGCTGAAACAGCACAATCGGGATGATCAGGATCAACAACAAGATCACCGCAACCGCGCTCGCGACGGGCCAGTCGCGGTTGTTAAAGAACTCTTCCCACAACACCTTGCCGATCATCAGCGTGCCGGAACCACCCAGCAACGAGGGGATCACAAATTCGCCCAGCGCCGGAATGAAGACCAGGAAACACCCGGCAATGATACCGTTCTTAGACAATGGGATCGTGACCAGCCAAAACGCCTGCGTGCGCGAACAGCCAAGGTCCTCTGCTGCCTCGTTCAGGGATTCATCCAACCGGTCGAGCGCTGCGTAAATGGGCAGGATCATGAACGGCAGATAGGTGTAAACGATGCCAATATAGACGGCTGTATTTGTGTTCAGGATCGTCAAAGGCTCTCCGATAACACCAAGCCACAGCAAAAACTGGTTCAGCAATCCTTCGGTGCTGAGAATACCCATCCATGCATAGACCCGGATCAGAAAGCTGGTCCAGAATGGCAGGATCACCAGCATCATCAGGGTTGGCCGCCATTCTTCGGGCGCTTTGGCCATGCCGTAAGCAATGGGATAACCCACCAAAAGCGTGCAGAACGTTGATATCACCGCAATGCGCAAGGAACTGAGGTAGGCTTTCCAATACAGATCGTCGGACGCGATGAAGGCAAAATTCTCAAAATCCAATTCCGCCAGCAGGGCACCCAACCCGTCGCGCAAGGTTGGGGTATAGGGCGGGATCGCCAGTGCCGTATCAGACAGCGAGATTTTGAAAACGATAATGAACGGCACCAGAAACAGCACCAGGAGCCATGCATAGGGAACCGCAATCAGAGCAAAACGCCGCATCATTGCGCCAACAACACGCCGGCAGTCGCGCTCCATGAAATCCAGACGGGATCTTCCCAGGTGATATCTCGCCGCGCAAGACGGCGGGTGTTTGCGGTCTGCGCCTTGATGATCTGACCACCGGGCAATTCCACATGATAGGTCGAAAGGTTGCCTAGATATGCGATGTCCAGAACCTTTCCCTGCAGTGCATTTGCCGCGTCCTTGGCTTTTTCAGTGCTGATGCCAATCTTTTCGGGTCGAATGGCAAGATGCGCTTTTTGCCCATCGCTGAAGGGGTGCTCAGACATTGCAACGATAGGGTCCTGCCCGTCAGCCCAGTCGAGCTGATATTTATCCTTGCCCACTGCTTTTGCCGTGGCCTCAATGATGTTCACTTCGCCGATGAAATCTGCAACATAAACCGAATTTGGATATTCATAAATCGCCGCCGGTGTGGACACCTGAATGATCCGGCCTTCATCCATCACCGCCACGCGGGATGCCACGGTCATTGCTTCTTCCTGATCGTGGGTCACGATCACGAATGTGGTGCCTGTCGTTTCCTGAATGTCCATCAATTCAAACTGGGTATCTTGGCGCAATTTCTTGTCCAGCGCGCCCAGAGGTTCGTCCAGCAAAAGCAGTTTCGGTGCCTTGGCCAAAGACCGCGCCAATGCAACACGCTGCCGCTGTCCGCCGGATATCTGATGTGGTTTGCGTTGTGCGAATTTTTCCAGCCGGGTGAGCTTGAGCATCTCATCAACCCGTGCCGCAATCTGATCTTTGCTTTGCTTGTCACGCTTAAGACCAAAGGCGATGTTTTCCCAGATGCTCAGATGCGGGAACAAAGCATAAGACTGAAACATCATGTTGACGGCGCGTTTGTTGGGCGGCACATCGGCGATGTCTTGTCCGGCCAATTCCATCTTGCCTTCTGTCGGGTTTTCGAACCCGGCCAGCATGCGCATCATTGTCGTCTTGCCGCATCCTGATGGCCCCAGCAGAGCAAAAAATTCCTGAGCATAGATATCCAACGTGAGATCGTCGATGGCGACAAACTCGCCAAATTTCTTGGTTACATTCTCAAACCGGATCAGTGGCTTTTCGTTAGGATCATCCCAAGGTGCAAAAACAGTCTGGCTCACAGGGTGCTTCTTTCTTTTGTTCGGGAGGTCTTGGCAGTCAAAAAAGGGCGAGGCTGATATTGCCTCGCCCTTTGTCAGCAAACTTTAGGTACCGGATTTGATCTTGGTCCAAAGCCGCGTCACAACCCGCTGCACCTTGGGGCCATAAGGCGACGTGGTATAGAGATTCTCCAGCGTTTCAGGTGTCGGATAAATCGCCGGATCACCGATCACGTCTTCTTCCAGAAACTCCTGTGAGGCCAGATTGCCGTTGGCGTAATAGACATAGTTCGATGCCGCCGCCATGTTCTGCGCATCCATGATAAAGTTCAGGAACTTATGTGCGCCATCCGGGTTTGGCGCATCGACCGGGATTGCCATGTTGTCGAACCACATCAACGCCCCTTCGCTGGGTGCATTGAATTCAATCTCGACACCATTGTCCGCTTCTGCCGCACGGTCACGCGCCTGCAAAATGTCCCCGGACCAACCGAAAGCCACGCAGATGTCCCCATTCGCCAGCGCATTGATGTATTCAGAACTGTGGAATTTCTGCACAAACGGTGCCACCGCTGTCAGCGTCGGCTCTACCGTTGCAATGACATCCGGGTCTTGGCTGTCGGGATCTTCGCCCATATAGGCCAGTGCCGCCGGAATGATCTCTGCCGGGGCATCAAGGAAATGCACACCGCAACTCGCAAGCTTCTCCATGTTTGCCGGTTCGAATATCAACGCAAGCGAATCTACAGGCGCATTGTCGCCCAGCACTTCCTTGACTTTGTTGATGTTCACGCCAATGCCCGTGGTGCCCCACATGTAGTTGATCGCATATTGGTTGCCGGGGTCATATTTCGCCACGCGGGTATTGATCACATCCCACATGTTGCCAGAGTTGGTCAGCTTGGACTGGTCCAGTTTCTGAAACGCGCCCGCCGTGATCTGGCGCTGCAGGAACGTGCCCGAGGGCACAACCACGTCATAGCCTGACCCACCGGCTAGCATCTTGGTTTCCAGCACCTCGTTGCTGTCAAACACGTCATAGATCAGATCGATACCAGTTTCTGTCTCAAACTTTTCGAGCAGAGATTCGTCGATATAGTCAGACCAGTTGTAAACGCGCACCTCTTCGGCAATCGCCGTGGATGCAAGCAAGGCCGTGGCAGCAACGCTGCCCAAAATTCCAAGTTTCATGTAATACTCCCGTTATACAGACGTCATACCGACGTGATACAGACAGGGTTTTTCCCCGCCTTTGGCTAATTTGATCAAGTTTTGCCTCTCACGGCAAGATAATTTATGCTTTCATGCACGGCACGTTGGTGCAAGGTAACCGATATCGACCATAAAGCAGGCGTTTGATGATGAACCAGGAACTGATCGCTCCGACGAATCCCTTCACGTCTGAGGATACCGGAAAGGCACCTGTACATCAGCACGTCTACGAGCGTCTGCGGGCGATGATCCTCTTTGGTGATCTGGCACCCGGACAGGCGGTTACAATTCAGGGGCTGACGTCAGAGTTGGGTGTGGGCATGACTCCGGTGCGTGAAGCGCTTCGTCGGCTGATCGCCGAGGGCGCGCTGACCCATCAGGGCAATCGCCGGGTCAGCGTCCCGATTCTGACTGCCGAAAGCGTCGAAGAGCTTGGTTTTATGAGAAAAGCTCTGGAACCCGAGCTGACGCGGCGCGCGGCAAATCGGATAACCACGGCTCAACTTGTCCATCTTCGCAGCTGTGATGACGATCTGAATATGGCGATCGAGCAGGGCGATGTCGGCGGTTATCTAACCCATAATTATCGGTTTCATGCGTTTATCTATGACTGCGCAAATGCGGCGATCATGACCGCGACAGTTGACCAATTATGGCTTCGGTTTGGGCCCTCTTTGCGGGTCGTCTGCGGCCGCTTTGGCACCAACAATCTGCCTGACAGACATATGGATCTACTCAATGCCTTGTCTGCCGGCAATATCGAAGCCGCAGCCGAGGCGATGGCACAGGACGTCGAACAAGGCATCCGTCAGGTCCGCGCAGCCCTGCAATCAGATTGACCCACCTATTGATTCGGTTTGACTTCGCATAATTTGATCATATTCTGCGGTCATTGATTTTCGCCGCTTTCCACGAGGTATGCGCCATGACCGCCATTACAAACCACCTGCCCACTTCTGAACTACAGGCGCTTGATGCTGCCCACCACATGCATCCTTTTACCACAAATAATGAGCTGGCAGAAAAGGGAGCGCGCGTTATCACGCGGGCCAAGGGAATTTACCTGACCGACAGCGATGGCAACGAAATCCTCGATGCAATGGCGGGTCTGTGGTGTGTGAACCTTGGATATGGCCGCCCGGAAATGGGTAAGGTCGCCGCGCGGCAGATGGACGAGCTCCCCTTCTACAATACTTTTTTCATGACCAGTCATGTCCCTGCCATCGCGCTGGCCAAGGAATTGGCCGATCTGGCTACGGGTGATTTGAACCACGTCTTCTTTGCAGGCTCAGGGTCAGAGGCGAACGACACCAACCTGCGCATGGTCCGCGTCTATTGGGCACAAAGGGGCCAGCCAGAAAAAAGCCACATCATCAGCCGCAAGAATGCGTATCACGGCTCCTCCGTTGGATCAGGTAGCTTGGGCGGCATGACCTACATGCACGAACAAGGCGGCATGCCGATCCCCGGCATTCATCATATCGGTCAGCCCGATTGGTGGGCCGAAGGCGGCAACCAAACACCAGATGACTTCGGTCTTGCCCGCGCGCAGGAGCTTGAAGCCAAGATCCTTGAATTGGGTGCCGAGAACGTTGCGGCCTTTATTGGTGAACCTGTACAGGGTGCAGGCGGCGTGATTATCCCGCCCAGCACCTATTGGCCCGAGATTCAACGCATCTGCACCAAATACGATGTGCTGTTGATTGCTGACGAGGTCATCTGCGGTTTTGGCCGTACGGGAAATTGGTTCGGCTCGCAGACCATGGGCATCACTCCTGACATAATGACGATCGCAAAGGGTCTCAGCTCTGGCTATGCGCCAATTGGTGGCTCTATCGTCAGCGACAAGATTGCAAAGGTCATTGATGCCTGCGAGTTCAACCACGGCTATACCTATTCTGGGCATCCGGTGTGTGCCGCTGTGGCACTTGAAAACCTGCGCATCATGAAAGAGGAAAACATCCTTGATCACGTGCGCAATGTGGCTGGTCCCGCGTTGAATGAAGCGCTGCAAAAATTGGGCGATCACCCGCTGGTGGGTGGCGTCAATATCTCCGGCATGATGGCCTCAATCCCTCTGACGCCGCACAAGGAAAGCCGGGCGTCTTTTGCCAGCGATGGTGGCACAGTGGGATACATGTGCCGCGAACATTGCTTTGCCAACAATCTGGTGATGCGCCATGTCGGCGACCGCATGATCATCTCGCCTCCGCTGGTGATCACGCCCGAGGAGATTAACGAGTTTGCCAAACGGGCAAAGCTCGCGCTGGACGCGACCTATGCCACGCTGAAAGAAAAAGACATGCTCAAGGCGGCGTCTTAAGCACTTATCTCTGCGCGGCAGGGCGATCGTCCTGCCGTGCCACCCTCACAGCGCGCGCAACCTGTCCAGCAACCGCAGCGACGGATAGCCATCCGGCACAACACCAACAGATTGCTGAAACCCGCGCACCGCGTTGATCGTCAGCGGCCCCATTTTCGCGTCAATCTTGATCGTATCAAATCCCGCTGCGGTCAGCCGTTTTTGCAGTTCGATCCGTTCATCATAGGTCAGCGCGCGATCCTCGCGTGGCCATAGATGTTTGATCGGTGCCGCGCCCTTTATACGATCGCTCAGGTGGCCCACGCCGATCACATAGGCGTCTGCGGTGTTGTAATGCTCAATCACCTCAAAGTTTGAAAAGACCAAAAATGCGGCCCCTTCAGCGCCTGCTGGCAAAAGTACCGAAGCCAAACCGTGATCCTTGACCGAATTTCCGTTTACATCTGTGACGCCCACAGCGGCCCATTCACTTGGCAGTTTCTGGATTGACCGGTTTGCCGAAAGATAGTCAAAACCCTTCGGCACCTGAACCTCAACACCCCAGGGCTGATCCTTCTTCCAGCCAAAATGTTTCAGATAGGCAGCGGTTGAGGCCAATGCGTCGGTAGGATCCTCTCCCCAAATGTTTCGTTTGCCATTCTTGTCATGATCGACGGCGTGTTTGTTGAATGAGGATGGCATAAATTGAGTATGCCCCATGGCCCCCGCCCAGCTGCCTGTCATTTGGTCCGGTGTTGTATCTCCGCTTTGCAATATCTGGAGGGCGTTGATCAGCTCATCCTCGAAAAATTCTGAGCGGCGGGCATCATAGGCCAAGGTCGCCAAGGAATTTATGACGCTGCTGCTGCCGCGGAACGTGCCATAGGCGCTTTCCAAACCCCAGATGGCAACAATGACTTCTTTGTCGACGTCAAAATCCGTCTCGATTTCGATCAGGGTCTCATCCCATTTTTCCAAAGCCTTGCGTCCGTTTTCAATGCGCAAATCAGACACTGCAGTGTCGAGATAATCCCAGATCGTCTTGGTAAACTCAGATTGGTTGCGGTCGCGTTGGATAACCTGTGCATCATATGTGACACCGCGCAGCGCCGTATCGAACGTCGCACCCTCGATGCCTTGCTCAAGCGCACGGGTGCGGAAATTTTTGATCCAGATATTTAGTCCCGCATCGGCCGCGGTCTGTGGTGACGGGGTTAGAGCCTCAGTCGCTGCAATCTTGATGGTTTCACTACGCGCCACAGGCCGCATAGATTTTTGCGCATGTGCAGCGATAGGGGCCACACAGCCTGCCAAAATCGTGATGCCTGTAATGAATTGCCTCAGCATAGTTGCTCCATTTCTTATGATTGGCTTCCTATCCAATCCTAGTAGGATTTTGCCGTCCGCCAAAGAGGTCACAATCGTTGCGCGCTGCTTTCCGCCATTGCTTCAATCTCGGCTCTGATCCGGGCGAGATGTTCGCGCAGCATCGGAACCCGTCGAGGCCTGAAGCTTTTGCCTGTTCGCGCCAAGCCATCCATTCTGTCCAGGCGAAAAACGCGGTAATCTGTCCGAAGGTGACACCATGCCATCAGCATATTGGTGTCTTGCATGTAAACGATGCCCAACGGATCGACCTCGCGTTGTGAGGCGGCCCCCTTGGCGTCAGTATACCCAAAACTGACGGTTTCCTCGTCCCACGTGGCGGCGCGCAGATCTGCAACATTGATGCGGGGCGGTTCCGGTCGTCTGAAACGACGTACGTCCAAGATGGCATGTTGCAGGCGGTGTGCCTGCCGCGGTGGGACGCGTGCCGTCAATTTGGCCAATGCAGACTGAGCCGCACGCGCTAATGCCGGATCACCAATTACTGCCACGTCGCGCAGCCCCAGAACCAATGCTTCCAGTTCATCATTCTCGAAACCCAAGGGCGGCAAAGCGGCGTCTTCGATCAGGGTGTACCCAAATCCGGCTTCCCCATCAATCACGGCACCCAGACCCCGCAGGGCGTCAATATCCCGATACACCGTGCGCAGCGACACATTAAGTTCATCTGCCAGCTGCACGGCCCGCACCGGTGCAGGCATGCGCCGCAGTGAGGTCATCATTTGAAACAGGCGGTGCGTGCGATTCATGTTCTCAACTTAACCTGTGCTGACAGAAATTGACAGCATCCACTGATATCAGACGCCTAGAATCTGAATTGGAGAACCTCATGATCACCCTCATCACATTTGCCCCTGCATTTGGCCAGATCAGCGCCAGCCCATTCTGCGTCAAAGCGGTATGGATGCTGAATATGTCTGGCCTGCAATGGCAGCGCGAAGACAGCATGGACCCCCGAAAGATGCCCAAACAAAAGTTACCTGTTGTTCGCGTGGGTCAAACCCTTATCCACGATAGCGACAACATCCGGGCTTACCTTGAACAACAGGGGGCCGATTTTGACGCGGGCCTCAGCGACATGGAAAAGGCAACCTCGCGCGCATTCATTCGGATGGCCGAGGAGCACCTGTATTTCCATTGCGTCCTGCAACGCTGGGGCGAAGACACCGTTTGGCCGACAATTCGTGACACCTATTTCACCGCTATTCCTTCGGTCCTGCGGGGGTTCGTCACCAACAAACTGCGCAAGGCCTGCTTGCAGGGGATGGATCGGCAGGGGCTTGGCCGCCTGACGCCACAAGAGCGGATGCAAAGAATTGAACCTGATCTGCAGGCGATCACAACCCGCCTATGGCACGGCAGGTTCCTTTTCGGGGACCAGCCAACTGCCGCAGATGCGTCCGTTGCCGCGATGCTTGCCGGTATGCGCGCGACGCCCGGCACGACCTTGCTCAAGACGCGGATCGCCGAAGATGAAATCCTGTGTCACTACATTGACCGGACTGAGGATGCGTTGTCGGTGTCCAGAACTACTGCCGCGTCCGTGTCACTTTGCGCTTGATCTTGTCTTTCTTGCGTTTGGCATTGCTGCCTTTGCGCCGGGGGCTGCGCCCAGCCGGGTTCCGACCGCCTTGCGGTATTTTTTGACCTTCAATCTCCAGTAGTTCGAGAGCGATCCCGCCGGTAACGGGCACAGCTTCGGCCAACCGCACGATGACGTGTTGGCCGAGGCTGATCGTCATCCCGGTGTCTGACCCTGTCAACGTCTGCGCCTCGGCGTCGTGATGAAAGTACTCGCGCCCGAGCGATCGCATCGGCAGCAATCCATCAGCCCCGGTTTCATCCAGTTTCACAAACGCACCAAAGCGCGCGATCCCGCTGATCCGCCCTGTAAATTCATTTCCAACACGTTCCGACAGAAACGCCGCCAAATAACGATCTGTTGTATCGCGTTCCGCCATCATGGATCGGCGTTCGGTGTCAGAAATATGCGCACCGGTATGCTCAAGCGCTTCAATCTCTTCGGCCTGCAGGCCATCCTTGCCCCAGCCATGCGCGGTGATCAGCGCCCGATGAACGATCAGGTCAGCATACCGCCGAATTGGTGATGTGAAATGCGCATATGACCGCAGTGCAAGGCCAAAGTGGCCGATGTGAGCGGGCGCATAATAGGCCTGAGTCATCGACCTTAATGTCGAGATGTTGATCAGTTCGGCATCGTCTGTTCCGGCCGCGTCATTCAGCAATCGGTTCAAATGAGAGGTTTGCAAGACCTGACCCTTGGCCAGCGTGAACCCTGCTGCTTGCGCAGTCTCACGCAGGCTTTCAAGTTTTTCTGGTGAGGGTTCCTCGTGCACACGGAACAGCAATGGCGTTTTCTTGGCCAGCAGTGTTTCAGCCGCTGCAACATTGGCCAAAACCATAAATTCTTCGATCAGCCGATGCGCATCCAACCGATCCTTGAAGTTGACAGAACTCACCTTGCCATCGTCACCCAGTTCGATCCGCCGTTCCGGCAGGTTCAGATCAAGTGGTTGCCGCAGTTTGCGGGCCTCTGTCAGGGCGGCATAGGCGGCATAAAGCGGCTTTAGAACGGGCTCTAACAATGGGCCAGTGCGGTCATTTGGGGCACCGTCAATGGCGTCCTGAACCTCTTGGTAATGAAGAGATGCAGGTGATTTCATCGACACGCGGTGGAAAGAATGCGACAGCTTTTGGCCATTGGCGTTCAGCACCATCCGCACGGCGATTGACGGGCGT
The DNA here is from genome assembly GCF_042611115.2 of Sulfitobacter sediminivivens. Lineage (NCBI taxonomy): Bacteria > Pseudomonadati > Pseudomonadota > Alphaproteobacteria > Rhodobacterales > Roseobacteraceae > Sulfitobacter > Sulfitobacter sediminivivens. Next base: position 303,548 of record NZ_JBHGAR020000001.1, on the reverse strand, counting down.
GGCACACCCTCGTGTAAAGAACACAGATCACCAGACAATCGGTCTGGCAACATCGGCACAACCCGGTCAGGGAAATAGGTGGAATTGCCACGTTTGCGCGCCTCTCGGTCCAATGCGGAACCCGGGGTGACATAAGCTGCGACATCGGCAATTGCGACCCAGATGACGTGACCACCAGCATTTTTAGGATCGTCATCAGCATGCGCATAACATGCATCATCGTGGTCCCGCGCATCAGATGGATCAATGGTAATCAACGGCAGGTCGCGCAGGTCTTCACGGTCCTTAAGCCCTATGGGTTTAGCGGCGTCCGCCTCTGCGATGACATCATCGGGAAACTGGTCAGGGATGCCATGCTGGTGAATGGCAATCAGGGACACCGCTCTGGGCGCAGATGGATCACCCAATCGCTCAATAATCCGCGCGCGCGGCAATCCCATCCGTCCTTTTGGCCCGGCCTGTTCGGCTTCGACCAACTCACCATCTTTGGCACCATGAGTTGCGTCGCTGGCAACGGTCCATTCCCGGTCCGCACCCTTATCGATGGGTTGGATACGCCCCCCTTCGCCGGTTTTTCGAAAAATGCCCATGACCCGAATAGGGTTGGTGCCGATCCGCCGGATCAGCCGCCCCTCGTATTCGTGCCCCTCCCCTTTGACCAGCGTCAGCCGGGCAAGAATACGGTCCCCTTCGCCCAGCGCCGGATCAGAGGCGCGCGGGATCAGCAGTACAGCAGGTTCTTTACCGCTGCCCTGCCATTCCATCGGTTTGGCAAAAAGATCACCATCCTTGTCGGTACCTGTCACCAGCAACACCGATACGGGCGGCAGGCGGTCCGGGTCCTGATAGCTTTTCTTGCGTTTTTCCAGATGGCCCTCGACCTCCAACTCTTTCATCATACGCTTGAGGTCGATGCGGGCGGCACCTTTGATCCCAAACGCCTTGGCGATGTCGCGCTTGGCGGTCAGAGTGGGGTTTTGTTCGATCCATTCGAGGATCTCGGTTTTTGACGGTAATGTTTTCATGTGCCTCAGGTAGCACGCGCATGGTGTCACGTCATGGTCAAATCGATCACTTCGTCCACGTCACGCAGTGTCGCAATATCAGCAATGCGGTACCCCGGCATGGTCGCCTTGGTATCGGCAAGCGCATGTTCGCTGGACCAGCGGACATCTTTGAACAACATCGGCGGTTGTCGCCGCGGATGTTTCAGGCCGATCAACCAATATCCACCATCGGGCGCAGGGCCAAACACCGCATCATGTGCGCCCAACGTCTGAAAAGCCTCTGCAATATGACGCCGCCTGATGCCGGGAACATCGGCCCCAATGACGCAAGCCGGGCCGCGCACGACCTGCCCCAACATCCGCGCCATACGATCCCCCAGATTTCCGCGCCCTTGCGGCCATCGGGTCAGATGGCCGGGCCAAACGCGGCTTTGCAGCCCTTCGATGTCGGGGGCCACTGCCAAGACCACATGCCAACGCGGGTCCTGCATGCTGCGGATCAATCGGCGCGTCTGGTGGCGAAACCACCACGCCGCCGCCGTCATCCCGATATCGTGTCCCAACCGGGTTTTAACCCTGCCGGGGTGTGGCTCTTTGACCATGATGATCAGGGTAGGCTTCACAGCATTTGCACCGTGCCCCGGTGCGATGCTTTGACAGCCATCCACCGCCACACTCTACGCACCAGAATATCATCGGTCTGCACAATGCACACGTTCACGCAAAGTAGTCTTTCAGGATGCGGCCATAAATCGCCTTGAGTTTATGAATGTGTTCCACCCGCACATGTTCGTCGACCTGATGCATGGATTGCCCTACAAGACCAAATTCCACCACCGGGCAATGCGCCTTGACAAAACGTGCGTCAGAGGTGCCGCCACTGGTCGACAACGTGGGCGTCACACCTGTTTCAGCGGCAACCGCGTTTGACACCATGTCTGACAGCGGTCCGGGAGGCGTGATAAAACTTTCCCCTGAAATCTTAACCTCTACCTCAATCTGAACCCCAAAGTTTTCGCGAACTTCCTTGGCCTGTTGTTCCAGCCATGTGGTCAGGCTCGCCCCAGAGTGCAGGTCATTGAAGCGAATGTTGATCGCTGCTGTGCAGGCCGCTGGAATGACGTTGGTGACCGGATTGCCGGTGTCGACCGTGACAACAGCCAAAGTGGACGCGTCGAAATGGTCCGTTCCCTGATCCAGCTCATGGGATGCCAATTTATCCATCAATCGGACCATTGCAGTCAGCGGATTGTTTGCCCGGTGTGGATAGGCCGCGTGGCCCTGTTTTCCTACAACGCGAAAATGTGCATTCATCGATCCACGGCGGCCAATTTTCATCATATCGCCCATGGTTTCAGGACAAGTTGGTTCCCCCACAAGGCAGACATCCATACGTTCGCCATGATCTGTCATATAGTCCAGCAAGGCGGTGGTGCCGTCGTCAGCATCGCCTTCCTCGTCGCCGGTGATTGCCAAAATGATCGACCCATCAGGCGGGGTTTTGCGCACGAAATCAACCGCCGCTGCCGCAAACGCCGCAACGCCCGATTTCATGTCGGTGGTGCCGCGGCCGTACATGACGCCGTCTTTTACTTCGGCTCCAAACGGCGGCATCGTCCAATCCGCTTCGTTCCCGATCGGAACAACATCGGTATGTCCGTTAAACCCAAAGGACCGGGTGTTGCCTTTGTTGCCCCACCGGGCAAACAAGTTCCTGATGCCACCACGATCCGCCCAAACGCAGTCAAAACCCGCATCGCTAAGCAGATCATACAGGATTTCCAGCGCCCCTTCGTTTGCAGGCGTTACAGAGGCGCAACGCACCAGTTTTGCGGTCAATTCAGCAGGGTCGACGCCAGACATTTCGGATCCTTTGTTTGGGGGAACGTGTGTTCGACCCTTTTTGTGGCGAAAAAAGTGAAGTGCCAAGGGGGTGGATGCAGGAAAAGCTTAACAGTTCCCCATGTCTCGTGTTATGAATTCATTAATAATATGACCCGAGGCAGGGCATCAGCAGTGTAGTTCGCGTCTAGCACCTGAAAACAGGGCAGACGGATCATCAAATCAACTAATGACATGGGGTAAATCCGTGTCGCGCTGACTGTGGCCACCTCGAACAAAGGTTGGGACACAGAAATGGTTGCAGCGTCGGAACTTCCGATTGACACGGTCCGCGAGGGCACGACGGCCATGGATATGGCGAATGCCATCTTTGGCAATGGCGTCACTGTCACCGGGGCAACCTTTATTGGCGATATCGACAGCGCCGGCATCTACTCGGGCGGGCTGTCGACTTCGCCGGGCGTCGTACCGGGAGACACCGGCGTCATATTGTCGACGGGCAACGCAGAAGATTTTACCAATTCCAATGGTCAAGCCAACCAAAGGGCCAACACCTCTACAAACACATCCGGCACAAACAACAACCCCCAGTACAACGCAGCAGCTGGCGCGCGTACCTATGACGCGGCAACGCTGGATATTGATTTCATCCCCGACACCTCGGTCATGACGATGCAGTTTGTGTTTTCTTCCGAAGAGTACCCTGAGTTTCAGAATTCAATTTATCAGGATTTTGTGGGCGTCTGGATCAATGGCACCCTTGTTCCGATGGACGTGGGCAATGGTGATGTTGACCCCGGCAACGTCAACACCTCGAACAACATCAACATGTATGTGTCCAACCAAAACTCTCAGGCAAACACCGAGATGGACGGGTTCACCATCACGCTGACCCTGACCATGTTCGTCAACCCTGGGGTTGTAAACTCCATGCGGATCGCCATCGCGGATGTGTCTGACAGCAGCTACGATTCAAATCTTCTGATCGCTGGAGACTCTGTTCAAACTGATCTGGTTGCCATTTCTGACGCCGTCAATGTATTTCCCACCGGACAGAAAACCATCGATGTCTTGGGCAATGATATCAACAATGGTGTCGGTGCGCTGACGATCACCAAGATCAACGGCCAAGGTGTTTCAGTCGGGACCCTTATCACCCTGCCGACGGGTCAGACGGTGCAACTGAACGCGGACGGCACACTTACTGTTACCGGTGACGGTGATGTCGAAAACTTTAATTTCACCTATTCGATCGACAACGGGACGAACACGGACGTTGGCTTTGTTAACGCGACAAGTGTCCCCTGTTTTGTTGCCGGTACGCTCATCGCAACCCCCGATGGCGAATGCGCAGCAGAGTTGTTGCAACCTGGTGATCTGGTGATGACAAAAGACGATGGTCCCCAGCAGCTACGTTGGATTGGCACACGTCACGTTGAAGCAAGTGGTGATTTTGCCCCAATTCACATCCGGGCGAACACCTTTGGTAGACACCGTGATCTTCTGGTGTCGCCCCTCCATCGTATCTTGATCCGCGACAATCTGGCGGAACTGCTGTTCGGCGAAGCCGAGGTTCTGATCGCCGCACGTGACCTGGTGAATGACCGGTCGGTCCTGCGTCGTGAAGGAGGCGAGGTGTGCTATGTTCATCTGATGTTCGACCGGCATCAGGTCGTGTTTTCCGAAGGATTGGAAACAGAAAGCTTTCTGCCCGGCCCGCAGACAACCAAAAGCTTTGAGGCGGACATCGTGGACGAAATTTGTGCGATATTCCCCGAAATGGATCCCGATACCGGGAAAGGGTATTCGCCAGCTGCACGTCGGACACTCAAAAGGTACGAAGCCCACCTTTTGCGCGCGACACAGGCGGCCTGATCATGACATGGCTTGCCCTCACTGATCACGATGACCGTCGCTTTTCCCTTCGCGGGTTGGGGTCAGATAAGAAAGACACCCCCCTGCTGGCGGATGACCCGCGTGCGATGCTGACACGTGGCACGATCATGTTTGAAACACGATTGTCTGCGGACGGGCGACCGCAGGTTTTGTTTGGCTATAAAACAACACATCCTTGGTTGCGCAGCCTCACGTTTCAGGCGATCCCTGGTGGCGGGGTCGCGATGGTTCAGGTCCAGGGCAAGGCGATCACCCATGCCGCAATCCAACATGAGGATGCGGGCCGCACCGATGTTGTACGCATTACTTATTCCTGGGACAGCACCGCAAAATGGGGACGCATGACGCTGGAACAACCCGAAGACATGCAAGTTGTCAGCGTTGCCGTTGAAAACCCGCGTCCCCTGTCTCTGGATGACATACGCGACCTGATGCTGGGCCGTGGCGATCAGACATTTGCCCCAGATATGATATTCGCAGCGCTCTCAAATCAGATTGAGCCGATTGGTCCGATGCCCACACTTCTGCCCGACACGCCATTGGCGACTCCTCTCGGGTACAAGAAAGCCGGACAGTTGCAGCGTGGCGATACCGTTTTGACCAAAAGTGCCGGCATCGTCCCTGTTTTACAGCGGGTCAGCAGGATGGTCCCTGCGCGCGGCAGCTATCAGCCCATCCGCCTGCGTGCGCCCTACTTTGGCCTGCAGCAGGACATCATCGTATCCCCGGATCAGCGCCTTGTGATCGATGGACCAGAAGTCGAGTACCTGTTCAGCCAGGAAGCCGTATTGGTGCCTGCACGTCATTTGGTGAACGGATTTGCCGCGCTTAATGAACCTTGCGGTCCGACCATCTGTTACTCTCAACTATTGTTGCCGGGTCATGAGACAATGCTGGCGGCGGGTACGGCATTGGAAAGCCTCTATATTGGCCGCATCCGACGCAACGCGACCCATCTGCAAAGCAGTATCCTGCACACATTTGATCGCAGTGGTTTACCTGAACACGGTCGGCCCGGGCATCACGTCTTGCGGTGGTATGATGCGATCCACCTTGCCCGCCAGCGGGCAGCCTAGCGCAACAGGCTGTTGCGCACCGGGTCTCAATTGCCTCTTTCAAATTTTCAGTTCTCTGCGCACATTCATGAAATTGCTATGAGCCTGAAAAAATGAAAGTGCCGCCCTTTGCCTGCTGATTTGGAAATAGGAGAACGTCTTGCCGCGCGCCTCAAGGAAGAGCGGAAGAAGAAGGGACTGAGCCTTGAAGCACTGGCACGGCTTTCGGGCGTTTCACGATCAATGCTGTCACAGATTGAGCGCAGCGAATCCAGCCCAACAGTGGCAAGTCTTTGGAACCTCACCCGCGCCTTGAATGTTGATTTCGCCGGGCTTTTGGATGAAAGCGCCGATGCGCCGCGTTCCATCAAAGAAGTGGTGCGCGCCAACGAGATACCCCAGATCAACAGCAAGGCAGGTGGTTGCATTATCCGTATCCTAAGCGCCCCAGAAGATGTCGGACAGACCGAAGTCTACGACATTGAATTCAAAGATAACGCTCTGTTGGACAGCGCGCCCCACAAAGCAAATTGCGAGGAACATCTGACCGTGCTTGCAGGAACCGTACTGGTCCGCTCAGATGAGGAAACTGCGTTGGCAGAAGTGGGCGACACCCTGCGCTACCGTGCTGATCGGGATCATTCAATTCAGGCCAAAGGGAACGCACGGGTGATATTGATCGTGAAAAACGCCTGAGCGCTGGCCATCAAAAGGATTAGGTAATGAAAATTGGATTTATCGGACTTGGGAACGTTGGCGGCAAACTTGCCGGGTCTATCCTGCGCAATGGGTACGACCTGACCGTGCGGGATCTGAACCAGGACTTTGTGCAGGACTTTGTTGCCCGTGGTGCGGACAGTGCGGACAGCCCAAAGGAACTCGCTGAAAAGTGCGATGTCATCATCACCTGCCTGCCATCGCCTGCCGCCTGTAGCGACGTGATGGAGGCCGCTGATGGCGTGATCGCCGGGCTGAGCGAAGGTAAGATCTGGGCCGAGATGTCGACCACAGACGAGACCGAGGTTAAACGCATCGCCGAGCTGGTGCGCGCCACCGGTGCCGCCCCCATCGAATGCCCGGTTTCGGGCGGTTGCCACCGTGCCGCCACAGGCAATATCTCGATCTTTGCGGGCTGCGACCGGGATACTTTTGAGCGCATGTTGCCGATGCTGACCACTTTGGGCCGGCGCGTGCTGCACACGGGTCCTATCGGATCCGCATCTGTGCTCAAGGTGATGACCAACTATCTGGCCACCGCCAACCTGCTGACGCTCTGCGAGGCGATGGTGACGATGAAAGCCGCGGGCATGGACATGGCCACCACCTATGAGGCAATCACGATCTCCTCGGGCACGTCCTTTGTCGCGGAAACCGAAGGTCAGGTCATTTTGAACGGCAGCCGCGATATTTCGTTCACCATGGATCTGGTGCTCAAGGATATCGGCCTGTTCCACAAAATCGCGGAACAGCATGACATCCCGCTCGAAATCAGCCCATTGATGATCGACATCTTCAAAGATGGTCAGACACGCTATGGCAGCCGCGCGCAGTCTGACGACATCATTCGCCGCTTAGAAGATGCCACGGGCCTGTCGATTCTGGCAGATGGGTTCCCGGCCGAGATGACCGACGATGAACCCGAAGAGCCGGGGTATGAAGTGGTGCCGCGTGGGCCGAACGTCAGATAACTCTGACCTTCAAGTCACAAACACGGTCAAAATGAAAAAACGAAACCTTCAGGTAGGATGCGGCGCAAGTTGGTTGTGAGCCGATTTTGTGAATTTGATTTTCTCGCTGTACGCGCTCGCAACACGAATTTCTCTGCACACGCGCAGATTCACGTATTGCGACACAGCGGCGATTCCGGTCATTCGAGCATCGCGCAGCATTTTTTGAGGTGGGAATTTCAGGTTGCGGGACAAACCAGCCGTTCGACCAAAGTCAGCTTTGCGACTTTGGACGTTTGTTGACCAGTATGACACCCACAAAGATAAGTGCCGTAGCAAGGTAATCAAAAGCAACAATAGCCTCACCGAGAAACAAAGCACCAAGAACGAGAGCGACGACTGGCGGGACATAGGTCAGTGCCGACGCACGCACCGCACCAAGCTCGCCAATGACGTAATAGTACAACACATAGGCCAATCCTGTTCCCAAGAAGCCCAGGCCAAAGACCAGAACCGCAAATGAGGTTTGATCATCGTAGAGCGCACCAAGCCCGGCTTTGTCCGTGATAGCCAACAAGATCAGCGCGGCAAAGCCAAGCTGATAGGTTGTGAGTGCGGCAGGCTGTAGGTCGAGCGGTGTTACAAACTTGCGGGCATAGACAAAGGACACACCCAGGCTGAACGACCCAAGCATCATCCATAACACGCCTAGCACGTAGCTGTCGCCGAGGCCGCCCGAAAACGGTTTCGCAATCAGGGTCACACCAATCAAACCAACGAGCAAACCCAGAACTCGATTGATGGTTAGCTTCTCTTCAGGAAGGAACAGAACAGCCGCAAGAAGTGAAAAGAGTGGAATTGATGCACTGACCGCGCCTGCCAAACCCGATTCCAAAAGAGCCGTTCCTTCGGCAAAGCCGTAGAAATAGAGCGCGGCAGCAAGACAGGCCATTACGACAAAATGGATGCTATGCCTCAAATGCGAAAGCTTTAGCTGTCTCGTGATCAACGCGTAGGCCGCAACTGTCAGGAACCCGGCAATAACACGCACCAGTGCAACCTGCATTGGGGTGACGGTCTCGGTTGACCATTTGATGAACACGAAATTCGTGCCCCAAATCAGTCCAAGCAAAAGCCAAGCCAGACCGGCACGATTGATTATAGAACGCCCCACTTCAGGACGATAATCTTGCGATTGCGTTCAGTGCGCGTCGAAATTCGGGGAGCTCAGATAATGCCAGTTCGTTCAGAACCTGCTTTTGTGCCTGCGCCCAAAACGGCATGACACGCTCAATTGTGTCGTGCCCCACAGCGGTCAGCTTTGCGATTTTTGATTTCCCCGTCGGGGCATTTTCCACCTGCACAGCACCGCTTTCAATCAGAGGCTCGATTGTCCGGTATAGCGACGTGCGCTCCATCGCTAGGTCATCGGCCAGCCGAGACAAAGTAACCGCTCCATTCCTTTCGAGCGCCCGAAGAATAGAGAGTTGCACGATGCTGATGCCTGTTTCGGACAGAGCATCTTGGTAGTGCCGAAATAGAACGCGATTTGCCTTCCTCACGGCGGTAAAGATGCACTGATCCATCATGGTTAATCCAATTTGATGTGGCTACATCATGTATCTACATCTATAATGAAAAGCTTTGCAACCTTTCTTATCCCTAACTGAAAATGCGGACATTGGTGAATGTGAAGCGTTCGACACTTTGGGCAAAGATGATCGCGTTCGCGAACCGGCTCCGGTGATCCAAAGCTAGACCAAAAAGCTTATTCAGTTCGAACTAACCGAAACCACCCGCGATACCGTCATTGCGTGGGATAGATCACCCAAGATGATCGGGTGCCGCTTCATGTCCGCGAACCGCTTTCGCGACCGCTCGCATATCTCAACTCGTCAGTATGGTCGGCTTGTCCGCGATTGGGTGACAACGATCGGATTGGAATAGAGTGACTACCGCGCCCATTCACTTCGACGGACCAAAGCTGCAGAAATCTACCGCAAGATGGGCAACCTTCGCGCTGTACAACTTTTGCTTGGCTACACGAAGGTCGATAGCACGGTGCGTTACCCCGGCGTCGAGTTGGAAGATGCTTTTAGTATTGCCGAGCGCATCGACATCTAAACCATGTTGGCGGACGGTACTTGACGTTCGCCAATTTGGAAAAGGCCCAGGATCAAGTTGCGGCGCAGGCGAAGTGCGAGCCCACAGTGACGGCTTCTGCGATACAAGGGAACGTCCGCAAAGCTAGTAGTCCAGATGTTCTGACTTGGGCCGCTAGTTGTCCGGCACGGTGTCACGAGATTGACGGTAGATTCCCGCTTTCAGGCGTAAGCTGTCCTCTAAGATCGAGGCAATCGCGGCCACGCATACGAGGAAGCCGCAGATTGGCACGATCGCGATGGCATATTTTTGGCATGTAGTTGGGCTTGAAGACAATGCCGCCATCTTACCAGGCAAAATACCACATCTCCCAGTACTTGCCGCCCATGGTCGCCACCGCCTCGATCCCCCAGACGATCATCACGATCCCGAGGCAGAAGATCACGGCGGTCCAGAACTGCTGGACCAGGAACGCCGCTTTCGGGGCAACCAATTGTAAATCATGTCGAGTGCGATGTGGTCCTTGTCCCGCACCGTCAAGGCCAGCGCAAAAAAAGACCAGCCAGATGTTGCTGAGCACGGTCAGAAGGTCGCCCCAGATGGGTGGGTCCTTGAAGACAGAGCGCATCACGACGGAGTAGACCGTGAAGGATAAACGTATATCGTCTGATGCCATACGAAGTGATTGGGCGTCTTGATAAATCGATGCGCGAACACACCGAGATAGACAACGCGATCCTCAAGCAGCGCGGCATGGATGCCAACAATTTAATGCGCAAACACGTGATGCTACAAGGCAGGCGTCTGCCCCAGTTGCTTAAAGCAATGGAAGACTGACACCTGTGAAACAACTTGGAGCATCGTGTCGGTAATAGAATTGATTGATCCCGACAGCGGCAACCCGTCATCCATGGCGTTAAGTTTCGAAAGCAGACTTTGTCGCGATGCATACCAACTGATGCTTTGTCAGTGTTGTGTGAATTGGCCCGCCTTAAATGCTGCAATGTGCACGAATGGTCGCAATGCGAATGCTGCGCTACGTCTACAGTAGATGCAATGAATAGCCAGTAAGGGCCACTGTGACGATTACACTGGCCTTTAGAAGATGGTAGTGAGCCAAAGTTCTGGCATGATGAAAAAGGGTGCTGAGATACCAGTTACCCACTTCTATGTTCGCCGCAACTGGGCCGCCATGACAGCGAGCTGATGCCTAACGATAAACAAGCGACTGTCCGTTGTGGAACACCTGCACCTTTTCAGGGACTGCGTTAAGGCGGATTGAGGTGCCGCGCACATTGTTGTGCACGCCGGGAAGCTTGCCAATCACGGCATTGCCCGCGTCCTGTTCTTCAAAATATAGCAAAGTGACTTCGCCTAACGCTTCGGTGAAATTCACGACACCTTCGAACAAGAAATCACCAGAAGCCCTGACAAGGTCTTCTGGCCGGACCCCGATGTTCACGCGTATGCCCATGTCGTCCTTTTCAGTTTTGACGGCAGAGACCGCCGTGCCGCCGCCGTCAAGTTTCACTGTTGTTTGCACACCGGTCTTGACCACCTCGCCCGGCAACAGGTTCATTGCAGGTGAGCCAATGAACTGGGCCACAAATTCGTTTTCGGGACGTTCATACAAGTCCAATGGCGTGCCAACCTGGGCGATGCCCTTGTCAGCCAAAACAACAATGCGACTGGCAAGGGTCATCGCCTCGACCTGATCATGGGTAACATAAATCATGGTTGAATCTGGCATCTGCTCTTTGAGCTGCGCAATTTCGATGCGGGTCGCGACACGCAGTGCCGCATCGAGGTTCGACAGCGGTTCGTCAAACAAATAGACCTTTGGGTCACGCACAATCGAACGGCCGATTGCAACGCGCTGCCGTTGACCGCCAGACAATGCCTTGGGCAAACGGTCCAGATATTCGGTCAGTTGCAGCTTGTCCGCCGCCCGCTTAATCGCCGCATCAATATCCGCAGGGCTTTTCTTGGCAAGCTTCAGAGCAAAGGCCATGTTGTCGCGCACTGTCATGTGGGGGTAAAGAGCGTAAGACTGAAATACCATCGCAATGCCACGTTCAGACGGGGGCACATTGTTGACCACTTGACCGTCAATTTCCAACGTCCCGCCAGAGATCTTTTCCAGACCTGCAATCATCCGCAGCAGGGTGGATTTGCCGCACCCTGATGGCCCCACAAACACGATGAGTTCGCCTGTGGTAATATCCAGATTGATATTCTTGAGGACTTCGACGTTGCCATAGGTTTTGGCAACTTGGGTCAACTTGAGATTGGCCATTTACGTTTCCTTTTGATCAATGGATCGTTTGCTGATGCATGCCTGCCAAGGGGCAAGGGCAATTGTCCCGCCTTTGTCCGTTTCGGCAGTGTCCATATCGGGGGCCAGATTGGCCCAGTTATCTGTGGGCAGGTCAACGGTCGCCGGGGCCTCGGAGAGATTGAAAGCACAGAACACCTCTTCGCTGCCCAATATGCGCGAAAAACTCAGGACGTCGTCTTTGACTGTCAGATTTGATAACGATCCTTTGGCCAGCACGGCGTTTGATTGACGCAAGCCAATGGCCTTTCGATAATGGTGCAACATTGCCGAGGGGTCTGCCTCTTGCGCAGCAACAGAGAGGTTCAGATGTTCAGGGCTGACCGGCAGCCATGGCTTGCCAGTGGTGAACCCGCCGTTTTGATTGGACAGCTCCCAGGCCATGGGGCTGCGGCAGCCGTCGCGGCCTTTGAATTCCGGCCAGAATTCAATGCCATAGGGATCTTGCAGGTCCTCGAATGCGATGTCGGCTTCGGGCAGGCCCAATTCTTCACCTTGGTACAGACAGACAGAACCGCGCAGGCACATCAGCATTGTCACAAACAGGCGTTGTGCTGCGGGGGACAGAGCCCACCGGCTGGCATGGCGCATGACGTCATGGTTTGAAAACGCCCAGCAGGCCCACCCGTCGGCGGCAACATCCGCGACCTTGGCGAACACTTCCGCGATCCGTTCCGCAGTTGGTTTTTCCTTGGCCAAAAGCTCGAAAGCATAGCACATGTGAACAAACTCATCGCCACTTGTGTATTGGCCCAAAATCTCCAGCCCGAACTGTGCATCACCCACTTCGCCCACTGCGGCCTTGCCGGGATATTCATCCAGCAGCGCGCGAAAGCGGCGCAAAAAGGCAAGGTTCTCAGGTTGGTTCTTGGAATAGATATGTTGCTGGTGGTTGTAAGGATTGACCGACGGCGCGATGTTGGCATTGCGTTTTTCAGGGGGCAGGGCAGGATTATCGCGCAGCTGCTTGTCGGCAAAGTAAAAGTTGATGGTATCAAGCCGAAATCCATCTACGCCCCGGTTCAACCAGAAACGGGTTGCATCCAGCAGGGCATCTTGCACGGCGGGTGTGTGCAAATTTAGATCAGGCTGACTGCTCAGAAAATTATGCAGGTAATACTGTTCGCGCCGGGGGTCCCAGTGCCACGCCGGCCCACCGAAGATCGACAGCCAGTTGTTCGGGGCTGTTCCATCGGGTTTTGGATCAGCCCAGACATACCAATCTGCCTTGTCGTTTTCTCGGTCCAGTCGGCTTTGTGCGAACCAGGGATGTTGGTCGGATGAATGCGACAGCACCAGGTCGATCATCACTTTGACGCCGTGATCATGCGCGGTGGCAATCATTTCATCGAAATCGGCCAGTTTGCCAAACATCGGATCGACATCACAGTAATCGCTTACGTCATACCCAAAATCCTTCATCGGAGAGGTAAAGAATGGCGAAATCCAAATCGCATTCACTCCAAGTGACGCGATATAGGGCAGGCGTTGCACGATGCCTTTGAGGTCGCCAATACCGTCACCATCGCTGTCCTGAAAACTGCGTGGGTAGATCTGATAGATGACCGCGCCACGCCACCAGTCTTGATCGACCACGGCTGTTTCAACGGTGTTTGGTTTTACAGTCATGTTCATCCGCATGTCTTTCGCTTACTTGACGGACCCGGCCAGCAGGCCCCGGACCAGATATTTTTGCATGGCAAAGAAAACCGCCAACGGCACAGCGATTGAGACAAAGGCCGATGTCGCCAGAATTTCCCAATTACCGCCACGGGTGCCCAACAGCTCAACGATTTGTTTGGTCATCACCGTGGTTTCCCCGGTTGAATCGATCAGGAACACCAGCGAGACAAGCAGGTCATTCCACGTCCAGAGGAACTGAAAAATCGCAAAAGAGGCGAGGGCCGGAAAGGACAGGGGCAGGATGATTTTCACAAAAACCTGAAAATCAGTTGCTCCGTCCACGCGTGCGTTCTCGATGATATCGCGGGGCAGGCCCACCATGTAGTTGCGCAACAGATAAATCGCCAGCGGCAGGCCAAATCCAGTGTGTGCCAGCCAGACGCCAAGATAACCCTTGCCGATGCCAACCTCGTTGTGGAGCTTCAAAAGCGGGATCAGCGCCAATTGTAACGGCACCACCAAAAGCCCAACCACAGCTGCGATCAGCAGCGCACGACCCGGAAAATCCATCCAGGCCAACGCATAAGCGGCAAAGGCCGCAATCAGGATCGGGATGATCGTCGCCGGAATCGTTACTGTCAGCGTGTTGAAGAATGCCTTTGCCATGCCTTCCCGATTTGTTGGATCAAACAGCACTTTTTGATAGTTTTCCAAGGTGAATTCCGGGGGCGTCTTGGCGGTCACAAATACCCGTGTGCCCCTGCTGCCCGTGAATTCTTCGGCGTTTTCCATACGGTAGTCGCCGTTGGCCTGAACCGTGACCGTACCGCCTTTGTTAAGCTCGGCCGTATCTCCTGGGACGTAGGTGTCGATCTCGCGGGACGACAGGCCCCATGCGGAAATCTCTGCATCGCTGGACTCGCCAAAGAGATTCCCTTCAATCACATATACGCCGTCTATCAAGAGCTGCGTTTCCGGGTCTGCGGATCGCAATGTCAGGTTCTGTTCCGATGGAAACATGGAGTTCCACCAGCCCGAGGTCGCAATCTGGTCGGAGGTGCGAAATGATGACACCAACAAACCGACAGTCGGAAAGAGCCACAACATCACCAGCACGGCAACCGAGATGTGAACGGCCCAAGTCAGGCTCGATTTTGTTCCTGCAATATTATCCATTGTTTTGCCCTTTCCCTCAGCGCATTTCTTTGCGTGCGCTATAGACGTTCCAGACCAGGATCGGCGTCACCAACAGCATGATCACCATGGCCGACGCCGACCCCACGCCCCAATCATTGGCACGGAACATTTTGTCATACATGTAGTTTGCCAAAACCTGCGTTTCCCACTGCCCATTGGTCATGGCGTAAACGATGTCGAACACCTTGAGCACGACGATGGTGATCGTTGTCCACACTACAACGATTGTGGGGATGATCTGGGGGGCTTTGATCTTGAAAAACACCTGCATCGGGTTGGCCCCATCCACAATTGCAGCCTCAATCGTTTCCTCTGGAATACCGCGCAGGGCGGCGGACAGGATCACCATGGCAAATCCTGTCTGGATCCAAATCAGTACAGCCATCAGAAAGAATGAATTCCACAGCGGTATCGTCAACCATTGTTGCGGCTCATCGCCACCAAAGGCCAGATAGATCGCGTTAAGAACACCAATCTGGTCTTGATCAACGGGCCGCGTGTCATAGACGAGTTTCCAGATAACGGCAGCGCCCACAAACGAAATAGCCATCGGCATAAATATCAGTGATTTTGCGATGTTGCCCCACCGGATGCGATCAGTGAGCTGTGCCGCCAAAAGCCCGAAAGCCGTTGAAAATGCGGGTACAATAATCAGCCAGAGGAAGTTGTTCTTGAGGGCCTCCCAAAACTTTGGCTCACCCAGCATTTGAGTATAGTTGGCAAGACCAACGAACTTGTAGCCACCGCCCGGAATACGCTCTGTCACTGACAGGCGGATCGTTTCAATCACCGGGTAGGCAAGATAGAGCCCAAGGGCGATCATAGCAGGCGCAAGAAACAACCAGGGACGGATCATATTCGCCTGATTGATGTTGCGTCCGGCGTTCGGACCTCGCGGCGGAAACAGCACCTTGTCGAGCAACTGATTGGAAAAATAGAAATACCCAACACAGCCACCAACACCGATAAAAATGGTCATCAGACCTTGTAGCGCTGGATGCATGATCCCCTCCCCGAGACTGTCATGAAGTGGTGGAACAATCCGGGGTCATATCGCCCGGATTGTTCGTTTTTGTGTGCCCCGCTTACTTCAGGGCGTCCCAAGAGTTTTGGATTTGGGTCGCGACTTCAGTGGCATCTTTACCGCCCGCATAGTCAACCATCCCGGTCCAGAACGAGCCCGCACCAACACCACCCGGCATCAGGTCTGACCCGTCAAAGCGGAATGTGGTCGCGCCCAACAGGATGTCGTTCATCTTTTTCAAGGTTGGATCGCTGAACACGCTGGTGTCCACGCCTTTGTGTGGCGTCAGAAAGCCTTGGCGTGCCATCCAAGTTTCATGCGCGATGGGTTCGCGCAGCCATTCAATCAATGCCTGTGCGCCAGGACTATCGTTCGTGATGCCCCAAACGGTGCCCGCCCCCAAGACAGGGGAGCCGAGGTCCTTGTCCGCATAGGCCGGGAAGTAGAAGAAATCGGCGTCTTCACCAACAACCGTACCTTCAGGAAAGAACGCCGGGATAAATGACGCCTGACGGTGCATGTAGCACTGCGGTGGCGAGCTGAATAACCCTTTTGGGCTGTCGCGGAAGTCGGTGGATGCGACCGCACCGGCACCACCAGCAACGTAGGCGTCATTGCGGGCAAACGCGCCAAATTCTTCAATCGCCGCGACCACCTTTGGATCGTTGAACTTCATCTCGTTTGACACCCAGGCATCATAATCCGCGGGGGATTGTGTGCGCAGCATCATGTCCTCGACCCAATCGGTCGCAGGCCAGCCCGTCGCGCCGCCAGACCCCAGACCGATACACCACGGCGTGCCGCCATCGGCCACAATCTGATCTGTCAGTGCTTTGAGGTCTTCCATGGAGGTTGGGACTTCGTAACCCGCATCCTCAAAGTTCTCAGGTGAATACCATACCAAAGACTTTACATCGACCTTGTAGAAAAAACCGTAAAGTGCCTCTGCGCCATCGGCCCCGGCAAATGTTCCCAGATCGACCCAGGATTGACCGGCCGCATAGTTTTCGCGGACCCAGTCGTCGGTGTCAGCGGTAAGAGGCGTCAAAAAGCCTGAGGCGGCAAGGTCAGCGGCCAAGCCGGGCTGTGGAAAGACGGCGATGTTTGGGGCTGATCCCGCTTCGGTATCAACGCGAATTTGCTGTTCAAAGCTGTCAGAACCAACATAGCGCACATCTGCGCCCGTGGCTTTTGCAAATTCGGCCAACACGGCTTCGACGTTCACCTGATCTGGGCCAAGCCACGGACCAAATACTGTCACCTGTTCGCCGGCCAAATGTCCGTCCGCATGGACCATGCCAGAGGCCAAAGCCAAAGTAGCGGCACCCGCATAAAGTACTCGTTTCATGTGTTCCTCCCAAATTGCGCTGCGCGCAGATTATTTAGTGGCGATTCGGATCTAGCCAAAGCGCTTTGGATGGCGGGATAATCACAAGTTGACTGGCGTCCGTCAAGGGAAATGTATTGTACTTGCATGCAGGTATGCCTAAATCTTGATTGTCAACTCGGTGACATCCCAAAACTTTCCTTTGACCTGATCCTGAGATGTCCGTAGAAAGGGGCAATAACCAAAGCGCTTTGGCGGTAAGAGATGAACCTTAAGAGACTGGCAGAAATTCTTAATCTATCGCAAACTACGGTCAGCCGGGCGCTAAATGGCTATTCTGATGTAAGCGAGGCCACGCGCGCAAGGGTGCAGCAGGCGGCAGAACAGTATGACTACAGGCCCAGCATGCGCGCCAAGAGCCTTGCCACCGGGCGGGCGATGGCCATTGGTCATGTCATTCCGGTCACATCAGGTCATGAAATGGTCAATCCGGTCTTTGGCGACTTTATCGCCGGTGCGGGCGAAACCTATTCCGCGCGTGGTTATGATACGCTTCTCAAGCTGGTGCCAGATGGCGATGAAGAACGGGTTTACCGCGACCTGAAATCACGGGGGACAGTGGACGGAATTATCGTTCACGGCCCGCGTATGAATGATCAGCGGATCGCACTTTTACATGAAATTGGATTGCCTTTCGTGGTGCATGGCCGCGCCTCGGACATTGAGGGCGGGTATTCGTGGCTGGACGTGAACAACAAAAGTGCGTTTCAGCGGGCAACGAAATTCCTGCTTGATCTGGGGCACAGCCGCATCGCTTTGATCAATGGATTGGAAGAGATGGATTTCGCCCATCGCAGGCGAAATGGGTATGTGCAGGCCCTTAAGGATCGGCATATTGACCCGGATCCAGCGCTCATGCGCAGTGAGGAAATGACCGAGATTTATGGCTATCGCTCGGCCCGCGAGATGCTGAGCCTACCAGCTGCGCCAACGGCTTTTTTGACCTCTTCAATGATCTCGGCCATTGGCGTGCGCCGGGCATTGGAAGATGCGGGGCTTAAAATGGGGCGGGATGTGTCGGTCATTACCCATGACGACGATCTGTCGTATCTCAAAAACGGTGAGGGGGTACCGATCTTTACGGCCACCCGGTCTTCTGTGCGCGATGCAGGTCGCGAATGTGCAAAAATGCTGCTTGATTATATTCAAGATCCTTCAATGGAACCGGTCACGCGTCTTCTCGAGGTGGATTTGACGGTTGGTTATTCAACAGAACCGGTATCTCGGCACGCCTTGGTACAGGGGTAAGAAATGCAATTCAAACGCTCAGACTTTCCAGCCGGATTTCAGTTCGGAGCCGCAACGTCCAGTTACCAGATCGAAGGCCACGCCTATGGGGGTGCTGGAAAGACCCACTGGGACAGCTTTGCCGCGACACCTGGGAATGTTGTGCGTGCGGAAAATGGCGATATAGGCTGTGATCATTATCACCTGTACGAACAGGACCTCGATCTGGTTGCGGCGGCCGGGTTTGATTGTTACCGATTCTCGACCAGTTGGGCGCGTGTGTTGCCAACGGGTCGCGGTACGCCAAACCCTGAGGGGCTGGATTTTTACGACCGTCTGACCGACGCCATGCTGGAACGCGGGCTAAAACCCTGTGCCACTCTTTATCATTGGGAATTGCCGTCACCGCTGGCCGATCTGGGGGGTTGGCGGAACCGTGATATTGCCGGGTGGTTCGCCGATTTCACCGAAACCATCATGGGGCGCATTGGCGACCGGATGTACAGCGTGGCCCCAATCAATGAGCCTTGGTGTGTCGGGTGGCTGTCGCATTTTCTGGGCCATCACGCGCCGGGATTGCGCGACGTTCGTGCCACGGCACGGGCAATGCATCATGTATTGCTGGCGCATGGTAGTGCAATCCAGACGATGCGCGGACTGGGCATGGAAAACCTTGGTGCGGTTTTTAACATGGAATGGGCAACACCCGTCGATCAAACGCCACAAGCCACGCAGGCGGCAGCGCTTTATGATGGCTATTACAACCGCTTCTTTCTGGAGGGTGTCTTTAAGGGCCGCTATCCGGACAATGTGATGGAAGGGCTGGGCCCACATATGCCGGACGGCTGGCAAGACGATTTCGACACCATTGGATCGCAAGTCGACTGGTGCGGTATCAATTATTACACCCGCAAGATGCTCGCACCCAACGATGGCCCCTGGCCTGGACATCACGAGGTCCCCGGCCCGTTGCCCAAAACTCAGATGGGGTGGGAAATATACCCACAAGGGCTGCGTGATTTTCTGATCAGAACAGCGCAGGAATACACTGGTGAATTGCCGCTTTATGTTACGGAAAATGGCATGGCAAATGACGATCATTTGGTGGATGACGTGGTGAATGATCAGGCCCGTATTGATTATCTGAGCAGCCATGTCGCGGCGGTCAAAGAAGCGATTGCGGCGGGTGTGCCCCTCAGGGGCTATATGGTCTGGTCTTTGATGGACAATTACGAGTGGGCGCTAGGCTATGAAAAGCGGTTTGGCTTGGTACATGTCGATTTTGAAACGCTCCGGCGCACACCAAAGGCGTCCTATATGGCCCTAAAGTCCGCACTTTCAGGTTGAGACGCCAGAATTAGGCCTGATCAGAGTGGTCTAAGCTCAGCCTAAATCACACCTGACCTGTCCAGATAGTAAATATATGAACATTGTTCAAGGTATGGAATTACCCCGTTTCAATGGCGGCTTTTCTGCACCAGACTGAGCAGTGATAAGAGTTGTGGAAAGGCATTTTGCGGATGAAGAATTGGACTCGCAGGGCGGCATTGCTCGGGTCAGGGGCGGTGTTGGGTGCTCTTGGCTATCGCGGTTTGGCATCGCATAATCCGACATTGGACGGCGCGGGATCGACCGCCACGGCAAACCCACCCGGCACGCTTAACGATGCCAGCCTGTTGAGCCAGACGTCCGTTCACAAACATATTATCCTCAAGGATGACCCCGGCGAGACCCTCGTCGCGGCACTTCGGGCCGAGATAAAAGAGGCACGCGAGAATGGTCGCCCGGTCAATGTAAGTGCTGCGCGTCATTCAATGGGCGGTCAGGCGATCCCATTGGACGGTCATGCGATCACGTTTGACAATGGCTTGATCGAGCCAGACACCAGTCAAGGAACATACCGCGCCCACGCCGGGGCCCGCTGGGCACAGGTGATCAAGGCGATTGATCCGATTGGATATTCGCCCAAGGTCATGCAATCCAACAATGATTTTGGTGTTGCGGCGACTTTCTGTGTGAATGCCCATGGCTGGCCCGTGCCGTTTGGCCCGATGGGATCGACGGTCAAATCCATTGACCTGATCACCCCGGATGGGTCGCTCGTTACCTGTTCGCGTACTGAAAACAGCACGCTCTTTGATCAGAGCATGGGCGGCTACGGCCTGACCGGTGCCATCGTGTCGATGGTGGTCGAGATGGAGCAAAACACCCGGCTCAAACCATCATTCACCGAAATGCCCGCCGAGGATTTTGGCACCGCCTTTATTCAAGCCCTCGCAGATCCCGAAGTCACAATGGCCTACGGACGCCTGAACGTGTCGCGCGCCGAGTTTTTCAAACACGCGCTCATGATCACCTATCGCGCTACCGATGATCAATCTGATCTGCCTGCCGCGTCCGGATCTGGCACAATGTCGAAAATCGCCAGCTATGTGTACCGCGCACAACTGGGCAATGAGCGGATGAAGGACCTGCGCTGGTGGTTCGAAACAGACCTTGGCACATCGCTGGGTGGTGGTGAGACGACGCGCAATTCGTTGATAAATGAGCCGGTGATCACGCTGGATGACCGCGACGACACCCGAACAGATATTTTGCACGAATATTTTGTGGCCCCTGACAGGTTTCCCGATTTTCTGACGCTGTGCCGCGACGTGATCCCGTCGTCATACCAAGAGTTCTTGAACGTCACGCTGCGGTTCATCAATACCGACAAGGAAAGCTGGCTGTCTTATGCCACGGTTCCCCGCATCGCCGCTGTCATGTCGTTTTCTCAGGAAATGACCGCGCGGGCTGAGGCGGACATGGCGCGTATGACCCGCGATCTGGTGGACGGGATCATCGCCATTGGCGGCGCGTACTATCTGCCATATCGCCCACACCCCACCGTTGCGCAACTGGAACGCGCCTATCCCCGCGCTGCTGCATTTGCCGCCGCCAAGCGTGCCCTCGACCCTGACATGATCTTTCGAAACAACCTTTGGGACAGCTATCTGGAGCAGTTATGACCACTTTGCAAAAGATCGCGATCGGCTATTTTATGGCCCTGATGGGGGCCGCATCGCTGAACTATATTCCCGGTCTGACCGATGCTGATGGCCGCGCTTTCGGCATCTTTGCCCTCGATATATTTGATGATGCGCTGCATGTCGCTTCGGCGCTTTGGGCGCTGGCCGCGGCTTTGATCTCGCATCGTGCATCGCGGATGTTTCTGTTGATCTTCGGCGCGCTTTATCTGGGCGATGGGGTGTTCGGGTTCTTCACCGGCTATGGTTATCTTGACCTTGGCATCTTCACCAACGCGTCAGAGGGGATGTCGTTCACGATATTCCGTATCCTTGCGAACCTGCCGCATATCGCACTTGGCGGCTTTGCTCTGTTGTCAGTCTGGAAGCTGGACCGCGCATGATCCGTCGACTGGGCAAATGGCTGCTGCGGATTGCGATCAGTGCGGGCTTTTTGATCGCAGCATTGCTTTTGCCTGTGGCGTGGGTCGAATTTGGCTGTCGTGGCGACACGGTCGAAAACAGCTATACGTCCCTTTTGCCCCCGGAACATCACCGGGCAGAGGCGCGTACATTGCTGACCTATCCCGAATGGCACATCGTGCATGCCTATGACGATTACGCGCGGGTGATCCAAACAGACGATCCCCATGATTTCGGCTATTTTCGCGCCGTGCGCACCTATTGGTCGTCGCTTTGTGCTTTGAAGAAACAGGCAGCGTCACATGGGGGAGTGGATGGCGAAACCAAACAGCTGGTCTATGTGATCGGTGTCAGCTTTACCGCCGAACTGGCGCTAAAGGCTGCATATGAAGAAACCATAGGTCGTGTTTTCACCCTTTTGCGTGGGTCAGCACATACACCGCTGGATGATCTGTCCGCAGGCCAGGCCGCCGATTACGCAGCATTTTTGCAGCAGGTGCCGTGGTATAAATGGGATTTCGACGGCGATCGTGCCGCGCTATATCTTGCCGCCACGGATGCCTTGCGCGACCGTGAACGCCGCTTTGCGCTGGGTGCTGAATATGGGGCCAAATCCGCCTATGCGGGGGTGATTTCTGCGGCTGTTGCCGCGACGGGTGCCGACGAATTGACCCTGCGGATGATTGTCACAGGTCCGGACCTTGGTTTCCTGAACGGCTTGGATGGTATTACCGTAATTGGGCGAACCGACAAGGGTACGGAAATCGAAACGACCCGGTACCGTGCGTTGACGAGGCTCTTGGCGGTTATGGCAGGATACGGCGTGGATGTCGTTGAAATCGCAGGCAATGATGACATCATGCTGACTGTAATTTCCGACCAAACCACAATGGACGGAGCAATATTCAGCTTTGCACGGCAAGGATACGAGGATTATCGGCATTTGTTATGGGTCAAGCTGTCGGACCTGATGGATCAGTTGCGCGCGATTGCGGCGGGTCCCGCACAATTGGAACATGTGCATGATTACTAAGATTGTCCTTATAGGCTTTGCCGTTCTCATCGGATGGCTTGCCGTTCTGGCAGGTGTCATGCTGGTATCCGACGCGGCACCCGCTGCATTGGTCATGTTCCCTGACTCCGCGTTTCTGAACGACCTGCCACAAGGGGTGGCGATCCTGTCTCAGAACGCAGTCAGCGTGACTTTGATCAGCGAAATGAGCGGGTTTGGTGCGGCACTCTACCGCGCAGGCGCAATTGTGGTCCTGCCGGCGGGACTTTTCGGGTGCGCGCCCTTGACTTCCTGAGCCTCAAAAGGTGTACCTGCGACGAGAAATTTCAGCCCTCGAAGGGGACCCGCCATGCACGCCTATCGCAGCCAGACCTGTGCCGAATTGACCAAGGAAAACGTGGGCGACACAGTCCGCCTGTCGGGCTGGGTTCACCGTGTGCGCGACCATGGTGGCGTGCTGTTTCTTGACTTGCGCGACCATTATGGCATCACCCAGGTGATCTGCGATGCCGACAGCCCGGCCTTTGTCGAGCTTGAAAAAGCGCGTTCCGAATGGTGCATTCGGGTCGACGGCACCGTCAAGGCACGCGACGAAAGTCTGGTAAACCCCAAACTGCCCACTGGGGCGATCGAAGTTTACGCCCGCAATATCGAAGTGTTGGGTGCAGCGGCCGAGTTGCCGTTACAGGTCTTTGGTGATCAGGAATATCCAGAGGAAACGCGCCTGCGTTATCGCTATCTCGATCTGCGCCGCGAAAAGATGCAGGCGAATATGGTCCTGCGATCTGACGTTGTCGCCTCTATGCGCAAGCGCATGTGGGATGCGAAGTTCCGCGAATTCCAGACCCCGATCATCACGGCCAGCAGCCCCGAAGGCGCGCGTGACTTTTTGGTGCCTTCGCGTCTGCATCCCGGTAGATTTTATGCGCTGCCGCAAGCCCCTCAGCAGTTCAAACAATTGCTGATGGTCAGCGGTTTTGACAAATATTTCCAGATTGCGCCCTGTTTCAGGGACGAAGACCCACGCGCCGACCGCTCGCCCACTGACTTTTACCAGCTTGATCTTGAGATGAGCTTTGTCACCCAGCAGGACGTGTTTGACACGATCCAGCCGGTCATTGGCGGTATCTTCGAAGAGTTCGGCGGCGGACGTAAAGTGGATCAGGAATGGCCACAGATTTCTTACAAGGACGCTGCTCTTTGGTATGGCTCGGACAAACCAGACCTGCGCAACCCGATCAAAATGCAGGTTGTCAGCGAGCATTTCGCAGGGTCCGGTTTTGCGATCTTTGCAAAGCTGTTGGAGCAAGAAGGCACCGAAATTCGTGCCATCCCCGCGCCCACGGGTGGCAGCCGCAAGTTCTGTGACCGGATGAACGCCTTTGCACAAAAAGAAGGGCTGCCCGGGATGGGTTATATTTTCTGGCGTGAAAAGACAGCGGATGCAGTGGCACAGGAACTTGGCATCAGCGTCAAAGAGGCCCAAGCCAAGCTGAAATCTGGTGAGGTCGAAGGCGGCATGGAAGCAGCAGGACCTTTGGCCAAGAACATCGGCCCTGAACGTACCGAAGCCATCCGCAAGCAGCTTGGTCTGAATGTGGGTGATGCGGCGTTCTTTCTTGGTGGCAAGCCAAAAGCGTTTGAAGGCGTTGCTGGCCGGGCGCGCAATGTCATTGGTGAGGACCTGGGCCTGACCGACAAAAACCGCTTTGCCTTTGCGTGGATTGTCGATTTCCCGATCTATGAAAAGGACGAGGAAACCGGCAAGATCGACTTTGAACACAACCCGTTTTCCATGCCACAAGGCGGAATGGATGCATTGCAGGGTGATCCGCTTCAGGTGCTTGGGTATCAATACGACCTGGCATGCAACGGGTATGAACTCGTGTCCGGCGCGATCCGAAACCACAAGCCAGAGATCATGTTCAAGGCCTTTGAAATTGCAGGCTATGGCGAAGAGGAAGTGCGCAAGCGCTTCGGCGGGATGGTTAACGCATTCCAGTACGGTGCGCCGCCCCACGGCGGATGTGCGGCTGGGATCGACCGGATTGTGATGCTGCTTGCGGATGCGGATAACATTCGTGAGGTCATTCTGTTTCCAATGAATCAACGCGCCGAAGACCTGATGATGAACGCACCAAGTGATCCGAGCACCGATCAATTGATGGAATTGGGTCTGCGGGTGATCCCGCAGGAATAAGCAAAAAAGGGCCGCGGCGAAGCGGCCCTATTTTATTAGTCTTCCAGACTGTCTTCGCGTTTTTTGTCGATCAACCCGCGTTCTTCTTTTTTCCGCGCCTCGAAACGCGCGCCGTATCCTTCGATTTCGCTGGCGTCGATCACTTCTTGGGCCCGTTTGAAGACATCTTTTTCTTCTTCTTCCATGTGATGTTCGTAATCATGCTTCAGCGTCTTGAACCGGGTCAGCCAGCCAGAAGATGACATATCCATTTCGTTCAATTCCTCCATGATATCATCAAGTTGCTGGTGCTCATGAACAGAATGGCGCGCAGCATCCTGGCCCCAGGTCTTTGAAATCAGTTTGGAATAAAATGTTTCTTCTTCGGCTGCGGCATGAGATTTTACATCGTGGTAAAAACTGTCCCATGCGGTGCGGCGCTCTTTGCTGTCGCCGCTGGTCTCGGCGATCTGATCCAGCATTTTGCGATGGGTGTCATGGTCGTCCTTGATAGCGTCATAAATTGATGGCATGGGGGTTTCCTTTCAGCTGCGTTGCTGGAAAACGCCTTCCTCTTTAATCGGTTCCATCATGCAGAGGATAATGGCCTGGAATTTAACACCCACGGCAAATTCAAATTGAAAATATTGGAATGGGAAGCGCCGGACGCTTAATGTTCGGCCATCGCGCGCAGATAATAGTTTAGGTGTCGCTTATGTCAGCTGCGAAATAGCTACCCATGTTTGCCACAAGCCCGCCATCGCCGGCGTGAAATGATGCGACAATTACAATAGCAAGTCCGACAAGGGATGCGGTCAGCACAATCCAATCAACTCTAAAGTCACAGTATGCTTCTTTGCAGAAACGCAGCATTTCGGGACCAGACATCGTTCTTCCACTTCGACACGAACCCCCGTTCCCATTTAATCGAGGATTGCCATAAAATATGGCACCAATTGGGAAGCGGCGTGCCATAACTCTGACTTTTTAGATTGGCTTGATCGGATGAATAGGACTTGGCGGTCTCGGGGCATGCCCCTAACGTGATGTTATGAATAGGAATACAACATCCGACCGCCCAGTTGGCGCACTCGTACAGGACTGGACGCCGCCAGCCATGCCGTCTGGCGATATTCTGAACGGCCGGTACGCCCGTTTGGAACCACTGACAGCTGAGAAACACGCGGCCTTGTTGTTTCGCAGCTTCGATGGCCATGACCATATTTGGGATTACATGGCGGATGGGCCGTATTCTTCTGCGTCACAGTACCACCGCTGGGTCCGAGATAATGCGGGGCTTTCTGATCCGTTTTTTTACGCCATCCGCAATCTTGAGTCTGCTTGCTGGGAAGGGGTTGCAAGCTATCTGCGCATTGCACCCCAAAGCGGTTCAATCGAGGTTGGTAGCATCAGTTACAGCCCTGCATTGCAACGGACGCGTGCCGCGACCGAGGCGATGTATCTGATGATGAAATGGGCATTTGAGGCTGGATATCGTCGCTATGAGTGGAAATGCAACGCGCTCAACGGACCTTCGCGTCGGGCCGCACAGCGACTGGGTCTCAGTTTTGAGGGGGTGTTTCGACAGGCGATGGTGATCAAGGGTCGCAATCGTGACACCGCCTGGTTTGCCGCAATCGACAAAGAATGGCCCGCACTGAGGGAAGCCTTTGAAGCCTGGCTGTCACCCAGTAATTTTACTTCGGAAGGGGTTCAGATTGAACGCTTGGGTGATTTGACAGGACTGGTGCGGGCGACAAGCGACCCAACGCTTTAAACTCCACATCTGCTCGTGCTGCTCGGTGTAGTCAAATAGCGATTTTTTGGGCCAACCTGTTTTGTATCATTCCAGCGATTGCCGCCGCTTCAGAGCCTGAGGGCTGGCCTAGCGCACGTTTGGTGGCGAGCGCTTGCGCCGCTTGTTCCAGGCCTTCGTCACGGGCGGAACGGGCAACGCCGCTTAGAAATTGTGCCACGTAATCCAATGCGTGTTCATCAGGCGGATCGTCCAGCACATCGGCAATATGGGCTATGTCATCCTGATAGGCGATCTTGTCGGGAACGACTATTTCATCCGTGATTTCGCGGGGGCCCGTAGGGCGGCGGTCCGCGGGCAGCAGGGCCAGAATACATTCTTGAAACATCGCGATTGACGTTATGGGTTTGGCCAGAAATCCATCAGCACCCGCCGCCAATGCATCACCCTCAAGATGGCCGTCACCGGACATCGCCAAAATGGCTTCTACGCGTGGTTGGCATTCCGTTAATTCAGCGATCAGATCGACACCATTCCCATCTGGCAACCCCAGATCCACGATAGCAACCGATGGGCGATAGACCTGCAAGTGTCGCCTCGCGGAGCGCAGGCAATCCGCACGCCTGATCCGCGCACCTGAGCGCAGGCAGAGCAATCGCATTGCCTCGCAGGCAAATCGGCTATCCTCGACAACCAGAATAGTAAGCCCAAGCAATGGGCGCGCAGCGGTGGGCGCGGGGATGTTCGCCGCAAACGGGTCAATCGTATCCATCAAAGCCTCCAACATCTTTTGACGACCCCATGGTTACGCGGTGTTGGCTAACAGCAGGTTAATGTGACGCATTGCCCTTAGTGGCTCTGCTCGCCATAAGCAGCTATGCAGAACAACGGAGCATTATGATGATCGGACGCCTTAATCATGTGGCCATCGCCGTACCAGACCTTGACGCGGCAGCAGACCAATACCGCAACGCTTTGGGGGCGAAAGTTGGTGCGCCACAGGACGAACCGGACCACGGCGTCACGGTGATTTTTATCGAATTGCCTAATACCAAGATCGAATTGCTGTATCCTTTGGGTGAAAACAGCCCAATCCAAGGGTTTCTGGATAAGAACCCGTCCGGCGGCATTCATCACATCTGCTATGAGGTTGACGATATTATTGCCGCACGTGATCATCTGAAATCAACGGGTGCACGTGTTTTGGGGACGGGTGAACCCAAAATTGGCGCGCATGGCAAGCCAGTCCTTTTCCTGCATCCCAAGGACTTCAACGGTGCCTTGGTTGAGTTGGAAGAGGTTTAGAGTATGGGTGTCGTCTCTGGTCTGGTTCTGTTTGCCATCATCTGGTTCATGACATTCTTTGTTGCATTGCCGATCCGGGTGCAGACCCAAGGCGACTTAAAGAACGTGATTCCGGGGACCCATGCGGGCGCGCCTGAACATCATCATCTTAAGAAAAAGGCCCTGTGGACCACGTTTGTCGCGGTGATCCTGTGGTGCGTTATCGCGGGGATCATCCTGTCTGGCTGGATCAGCGTGGACGATATTGAGCGTTGGCTTCACCCTGCGGCAACAAGTGGAACAGGTGGGTAAACGTCGCAGCCCCCAAAATCGGGATCAGCAAGTTCAAAAGCGGTACAGACAGCGGCATCGCCATTAGAATGCCGGCCAGCCAGATGATGCCAAAGTTTTCACGCCGCAACGTCTTGGCACGTTTTCGCCCGACCCGGCGGATCGCGGCCATCGTGTAGTATTCACGGCCAAGCAAAAACCCGTTCAACGCCCAGAATATGAATATCGCGGCAGGGGCAAAGAGCAGGTAGAGCACAATCGCGAGCAGGTTTGCCCCGATCAGCACGCCCAGAAAATTCACCGTATCACGCAGAGCATCCCCAAAGGATGTCCGTTGTGCAGGTGGCAGATCGGGATAGTGCACACCCTCAACAGCATCAGCGACGTCATCCAGAAACATCGACGTAATGGCGGATGCAACCGGGACCATTAAAAAGATCGACAGGAAGGCCAGCAAAAATGCGGCCCCCCATGAGAGCAAGTCATTCAACCATCTGACTTCGCCCAAAACAGGCAGCCACGCCTCTTCGGGGGTGACCCATTCAATAAACCACGAAAACCCGGCAGTCGCCCCGATCAACAGCGCCAAGGACAGGCCAATGCCGATCAAAAATACCCGGCGAAACCGTGCGTCTGACAATTGTCCCACCGCCAAGCCGAAAGATTTCAATATCACTGAGACACCCATGATGTGATGCTTTCGATGTCTGGACGGGGGCGTTCGGGTGGGTGCGATGTTTCGGTGCCGATATGGATGATCCCGGCAATGCGTTCGTGATCCTCAAGCGCCAGACCGTCCCGCATGAAACCGCGATCATGCGCGGGCCAGCCACTGAGCCAATTGGCCCCCCATCCGGCGGCAAGGGCTGCGTTCAGCAGCGAAAGGCAGACAGCCCCGGCAGAGTAGGTTTGTTCCAAAGGAGGAATTTTCTCGGACGATTTTTGCACCTCGATTACGACCACCGCCAAATTGCCCTGATCAAATTGATTACGGCCTTTTTCGATCTGTTCGGCCGTGTGACCCAGCGCCGCACCACGGGTTTGCACAACGCCAGCCAGCCGCGCCATTGCGCCGCGTTCCAGAACGATAAACCGCCAAGGTTCCAATTTGCCATGGTCCGGTGTTCGGGCCGCAGCGGCCAGCAATACCAGTAAATCGTTACGGTCAGGGACCGGTAATCCCAGCGTTTTGGCAGGACGCGACCGGCGGGTTTGCAAAAACAGCAAGGCATCAGGATTGGGGTCAGGCATGGGATATCTCAGTGGTTCAGTTGATTTGCCATATCGTCAATTGACTGCCGCAGGAAGGCATCAAAAGCGGGTGTCGGTTGCCGGTTGTCATGCGCAACGGCAAGTGGATCACCGGCATCGACCGTACTTCCCGCCAAGGTCGCGATGGTTGAATGTCCGCAAAATGGCACATAAGCCTCGGAATAGCCGCCCTCATGCACCAAAACCAATTTGCCATCACATAGGCGTTCAGCGGTCTGTTTGATCCGCTTGGTCATCTGTGCAAAGGTTTTAACCGTGGCTTGCATCCGCGCCAGCGGGTCGATGATTGCGGCGTCAAAGCCGCAGGCGACAATGATCATGTCGGGCTTGAATGCTTCAATCGCGGGGATCACGATGCGGTCCATTGCGTGCAGATAGGCGGTGTGGCCAGACCCTGCATGCATCGGCAGATTGATGTTGTATCCATCGCCCGCACCCTTGCCCCGGTCCGCCAACGCGCCGGTATCAAGTGGATAATTCCCCTCTTGGTGCAGCGAAACCGTCAGGACATCATCACGGTCATAATAGATCGCTTCGGTCCCGTTGCCGTGGTGCACATCCCAATCCAGAACGGCCACACGTTTGGCCATCCCCTTGGCCTGCGCCGCTTCAATCGCAATCGCGATATTGGCCAAGAGGCAGAAACCGTTGGGAAAATCAGGCAGGCAATGATGCCCGGGTGGCCGGCAGAGCGCATAGGCGTTATGCACCTCTCCGGTCGCGACTGCATCCACGGCGGCAACAGCCAGACCTGCGGACAGGGCCGCAATTTCGTAACCCCCATGGGCAAAAGGCGTGCGGCGGCCCAGTTCACCGCCGCTCCCATCTGACAAGCGTTTGAATTCATCCAGGTAGGACGCAGGGTGCACCCGCTCCAGCGCCTCACGAGGGGCCATTTCAGCGCTGCGCACGTCCAGATCGCGGATCAATCCGGTGACGTCCATCAGGTTCTTCAATCGACGCTTGGTCTCGGGATTTTCGGGCAGGCCTCCTGCGGCCAAGGGCTGCACCAGACCGCCGATGGGCATGGTAAAGGTGTAATTGCCGCCCGCGTGCCAAAAGCACTTTTCGTCCCAGAAAAAACCCGTTGCCATGGTGGGGTGCCCCTTGTTGCTTGCTGGGGAAACTGGCCCAGAGGGGGATGATTGTCCATGGCCCCAAATGGCGTCGGTAATACGTCGGTATTACGTCGGTGCACCTGTGCCCTAAGGAGCCTCGGCCAGCAGCGCGGCAATATCGAGCCGATTATTCATCATGGCGAGGTTTCCGTCCGCATCCCGCGGCCAGTCGGCGGGCGCGCGATCACGGTAAAGCTCGACCCCGTTTTGATCTGGATCGCGCAGATAGACTGCCTCGCTCATGCCATGGTCTGCCGCCCCGTCCAAAGGAATCCCGGCGTTCAACACGCGCCCAAGAACGGTCGCGAGGCTGGCACGGTTGGGATACAGGAATGCCGCATGATAAAGCCCGGTATGACCAGATGGCGGTGGAGTGGCCCCGGCACTGTCCCAAGTGTTCAGGCCGATATGATGGTGGTACCCCCCGGCACCCAGAAACGCAGCTTGTTTGCCGTACCGCTGTGTCACCTCAAAGCCGAGCACATCGCGATAAAAAGCGATCGCGCGGTCGAGGTCAGAGACTCTGAGGTGCACGTGACCGACGTGAGGATGGACAAAAGTCATAACGAATCCCTTTTGATGATGCGGCAAAAGATGCGCCCGGGCGCGCATTCTGTCGAGTCGCACAGATGCAGGTATCATGTGCAATGCTGCAAGGTTCAGTCGGCGTCAAAGCCCCTGTCAAGCGCGCGCCAACCGGCAAGGGCCAGTGTCAGTGCGCCAACTGCGGCCATCAGAAACGGTGCTGTCAATGCGGTGTCGCGCGCCAGTGTGCCTTCTGCAATCCGCACGATAAGACCGGACAGCAGCAATCCAACAGGCATCATGCCCCACGCCAGCAACCGATAGAGGCTGTTGACCCGACCAAGCAGGGCATCGGGTATCTTGCGTTGGCGGTAAGACACGGAAACGGTGTTCCAGACCAACCCGGTAAATTCAAACGCGGCGAGGACAACGGCGAGTGCAATCGGGCCGGGAGCATAGGCAATGCCGAGAAAGGCCGGGAAGGACGCGAGCAGCATCCACTGGGCTGTCCGCTTTGGCCCAAGTCGGGTGATGATCGCATCGCCCCACCAACCGCCGGCAATGCCGCCCAGTGCCCCGGCGGCCAGGATCAGACCATAGGCGCGGGCATCAAGACCCAGATTTTCCTGCACATGCAGAACCAAGGCGATCATCACCATCTGAAACAGCAGGTTCCACACCCCGGTGATCCACGCCAGTGACCGAAGCAGTTGTGCGCCCCAGAGAAACTGAAACCCCTCTTTCAATTCACGCCGCCAATTGCGCGTTTGAGTTGGCGCAGGCTGAAACTGCCCTGCGATGCCCAGTACAAGAAAAACGGCCGCAACATAGGCAAGCGCCCCGACAGCGAAGGGCAGCGGCAAGGCCGCGGCAATCAAAAACGCCCCCAATGCAGGGCCGATCAATGCGTTGCCGACCAGTTCGACGCTCCAGAGCCTCCCGTTGGCCTTTTCCAAACGGTCCTGTGGCACCAGCGCGGGCAACATGGTCTGGGCCGCATTGTCGCGGAACACTTCGGCAATGCCGACAATCGTGGCAGCGGAAAGGATGGCGATATAGAGGCCGGGTTGAGTGAGCGCTGTTGTCGGCGGTGCCAGCGGCACAGCAGCCCAGATTGCAAAAGCCGCAAAGGCAAAAGCCACACCGCGCAGCAAGTCCATGCGCAGGATCAGCAATCGGCGGTCGACGCGGTCGGTGATGACGCCCGCCGGGATCGCGAAAAAAAACCAAGGGAGCCGCAGCGCGACGGCGACCAGCGCGATCAAAAGTGGGTCACGTGTGAGCAGAGAGGCCAGCCATGCCCACGCCACTGTCGCTATGCCATCCGCGAGGTTGGTCAGGCCAGATGCCGCGACAAAACGGGCGAAAGGGGATGTGGTCATGGCGGTGAATTTTCCAAAACATTCAACCCGAATTGGCCGATCTTTCGGGGTGGGGGTCAAGGGGGAAACGCCGGAAATGTTTGGAAAATCTTGGGGGATGTTGGGGTGATCAATCGTCATCCAAGGTCGGCTTTGTGCCCATAGTGCATTATGCTGTGTGGTCTACGAATGAATAGTCTTAGCGCAAAGACGCATTCCATTAATTCTGCAATCCGAACGAGTAACACCCAAGGTCCATAACAGACTTGCGCCGCGCTTGTGTTGCTTGACCTCAAAGACTGGCTTACTCAGAGCGCGACCATGAGGATAAAACATATGCCAAACAACAGCTGGAAGATCGCCGTCATCCCAGGCGACGGGATCGGGAAAGAGACCACACCGGAGGGCATTCGTGTCCTGGAGGCTGCCTCGAAGCGGTTCGATCTCGGTTTTGACTTTACCGACCATGATTTTGCCTCCGCTGACTATTACACCAAGCACGGGCAAATGCTTCCTGATGATTGGAAAGACCATTTAAGCGGATGTGATGCCCTGTTTTTTGGGGCTGTCGGATGGCCTGAGGTTGTGCCCGATCACATCTCGCTTTGGGGATCGCTGATCCAGTTCCGGCGGGAATTCGATCAATACGTCAGCCTGCGTCCCGCACGCGCCATGCCCGGCGTTCCATTGCCGCTGGCGGGGCGCGCGCCCGGCGACATCGACATGATGATCGTGCGTGAGAACACCGAAGGCGAATATTCCTCTATCGGTGGCAGGATGTTCGTCGGCACGGATCGCGAAATCGTCCTGCAGGAAACCGTCATGAGCCGTATCGGCGTTGACCGCATTCTCAAATATGCCTTTGATCTGGCGGCGAAACGCGGGTGCCATCTGACATCGGCGACCAAATCCAACGGAATCTCGATCACGATGCCCTACTGGGACGAGCGGGTCGCAGAGATGGCGACGCATTATCCCGACATCAAAGTCGACAAGTACCACATCGATATCCTCACGGCCCAGTTTGTCCTTCACCCGGACTGGTTCGACGTTGTCGTGGCATCCAACCTGTTTGGCGACATCTTGTCTGACCTGGGCCCCGCCTGCACTGGCACAATCGGGATCGCACCTTCGGGTAACATCAACCCGGAAGGTAAATTCCCCTCGCTCTTTGAACCGGTCCATGGGTCCGCGCCGGATATCGCCGGACTAGGGATCGCCAACCCGGTCGGGCAGATTTGGGCGGCAGCGATGATGCTGGAACATCTGGGTGCCCAGGAGGCCAGCGGGTCAGTTGTCGCCGCGATTGAACGGGTGTTGTCAGAAGAGGCCCTGCGCACCCCGGACCTTGGCGGACCAGCCGACACCAAGACATGTGGTGCGGCAATTGCGGATGCCGTTTCGGAAGGGTCGTAGGTGGTCGCCTCCGCCTTTCTTGAGGGCTTTGACGTCCAAAGGGTCGCGCTGCCCGAGATCGCAATCAACTATGCCCACGCCGGGACCGGACCGCCGGTATTGCTGCTGCATGGCCACCCGCAGACCCATGTGGTCTGGCGCAAAGTCGCCCCGCGCCTTGTGGAGGCGGGATACCAGGTCATCGCCCCCGATCTCAGGGGCTATGGCGACAGCGACAAGCCTGACAGTGACCCGTCACACCTTCCATATTCCAAAAGGGTCATGGCAGCCGATCAGATCGCCCTGATGAACCACCTCGGTCACAAGACCTTTTCGGTCGTCGGTCATGATCGCGGGGGGCGTGTGGCACATCGCCTTGCCCTTGATTTTCCAGATGCGGTCGAACGGCTAGTCGTACTTGATATCGCCCCGACGCACACAATGTATGCGCAAACCAATCAAGAGTTCGCGACGCGCTATTTCTGGTGGTTCTTCCTGATCCAGCCAGATGGGCTACCCGAGAAGATGATCGCCTCAGACCCGGAGTACTTCCTGCGCAGACATATCGCGGGCCAAGTAAAAACCGAAGGGTCTGTGGACGAGGTCGCGATTGCGGAATACCTGCGCAGCTATCGTGATCCGGCCACACTTCATGCGATTTGCGAAGACTACCGAGCGGCTGCGAGCATTGATCTGGAGCACGATCAGGCAGATCAGACCAGTCGCATCAACGCTCCGCTTTTGGCTATTTGGGGCGAGAATAGCGTTGTCGGTGAACTTTATGACGTCAAGGCGACCTGGCAGGAAAAAGCAAACCACGTCTCGGGTGTAGCTCTGTCATGTGGACATTCAATCCCCGAGGAAGCGCCAGCTGAATTAACCGGACATATTCTTAGATTTCTGGCGGGGTGAAGGAACCTCGCCTGTGTTACCGCATTTTGCCATTCCCGTTGCCACCAGCAAGGTCCGCTTCGTCCGCATAGATAACTTTCATGCTCTTAAGGAGACGCCCGAACGAGTTTCAAAAGTGGTTCATAAAATGAACAAATCACCGAATTGGACCTAGGTGCCCGTCATAATGAACCGGTGGCTCCTTTGAGACCATCGTAGGCGACGCCGGGGCCTTTGC
This sequence comes from Sulfitobacter sediminivivens, assembly GCF_042611115.2. NCBI lineage: Bacteria > Pseudomonadati > Pseudomonadota > Alphaproteobacteria > Rhodobacterales > Roseobacteraceae > Sulfitobacter > Sulfitobacter sediminivivens. The sequence goes on along the minus strand of NZ_JBHGAR020000001.1, from coordinate 268,435 downwards.
GAATTGCCGCACTTACAAATGAAAAATTTGATGTCCTTTCCGCACGACTAAAAGTGGCGTTTACGCTGTTGGAAGATTTTTCGAGGGCTTCCAACAGAACGGGTAAGCATGTTCCTGGACATGCGATAACATTCTTGCGCCTCGTGTAGGTACACCGATCTGTCGAAGGTTGAGGTCAATTTTTTCCAGCTATAAAATTTCAATTGAACCTTTCATATGCGGGTGGAAGGTGCAGAAAAACGAGGTTTCCATACCTTCGATGACGGTGATTTCCGCAGTTTCACTCTTTGCGATTTCTGCGGTGTTCCAGCCAAACGCGTCGGCGGTTGCCGTATGTGGTGCAACATCATGGTTGGTCCAGCGGATCGTGTCGCCGACATGGACCTGCACCAGATCCGGTTCAAATTTGAACGCCTTGATCGCAATGTCATGCACATTTGGCTCAGCTGCAAGAAGGGGAGATGTGGTCAGGACGACTGCTGATGCAGCCGCCCCGCCAATCACGTCCCGGCGTGGGTATGATTTTGCCATTACTGCAGCGCCTTAACCATCAGTTCAGCATGCGCTTCATGGGCCTTGAAAACGCCAAGCCCCTGCTCGAACAGTGCCTTGACTTCGGCATTGTCGATATTGGGGATCATTGTATTCTCAACGAGATCGTTCACGGCTTGGTGATAGGCCAGCTCATTGGCGGCATAGGCCGCGTCAAACTCTGCGCCACGCAGTTGGACAAAGCCATCGATGATCTTTTCTGCATTTCCATTCAGTGTTTGGCTGAACGCATTATCCTGCGCTGACGCCCCCAGCTTGTCCAGCAGGCCAAGGGCCGCTTCGTTTACAGCCGAGTGGTCACGGATCATGGTATTGGCGAATGTGTGGATGTCAGGATTGGTCGACAGCGCCAGCGCCAGATGCGCATAGCGAATATCGATGTTGTCAGCGGTATAGGCAATATGGGCATATTCAAGGTCGCTCATGTCAGCGACTTCCTGAGCAGATGCATGAACACCTGTCATGGTCAATGTGACGGCGAGTGCGGAAATCAGTTTCTTCATTTTGGAAGCTCCATTGTATGTTTCGATAGGAATTGAGTACCCCCAAATGATCCGTTCGATACATGCTCATTCATTCCAATTTTCGTGCAGATCGTTCAGATATCTGTACAGTTATCACAGGTCGTGTATGTTCAAGCCATGCTTGATCTTCTGAGTGACATCCTCACCAACCTGTCCATGCGCGGTTCGCTATATTTCCGCACGTCCCTGACATCTCCTTGGGGAATCGAAGTGCCACAATTCGAAAATGTTGCGCGCTTTCATTTCGCCCATCGGGGCAATTGCCTGGTCGAAGTTGAAGGCGCGAAAAAACCGGTGTGTCTGGAACAAGGTGACCTTGTCATCATTCCTCATGGTGCCTCCCACAAGCTCTACTGCGCCCCCGAAACACGGCACGCGGCCCTGCCACTTGAAACGGTTATTGAGCAGTCTGGCTATAACGGAAACGGTGTGTTGGTTTACGGCGGCGATGATGATGACCGTGATACGCAGCTAATCTGTGGACATTTTTCGTTCGAACCTCACGCAAAACATGTTTTGATGGAGCGCCTTCCACCAATCATCCACCTTAAGAACTATGGTGAGACCGCCGGAAAATGGATGGAGGCCTCGTTGCGCGTTATTGGCGATGAGGCCGGCGGGCGCAAAATGGGAGGCGACCTGATCGCGCTGAAGATGTCTGAGGCGATCCTGGCGCAGGCGATCCGTAGCTTCATCGAAAGTCAGGATGCTGACGACTGGGCTTTGGGTGCGTTTTCCGACAAGCAGCTAAGCCGCGCGTTGGATGCCTTTCACAAATCCCCGGCAGAGCGCTGGACCGTTGAGGCCCTGGCCAATGCGGCAGGTATGTCGCGCACAAGCTTTGCTGTTCAATTTCAAAAACTCATGCAGATGTCACCAATGGAATATGTGACCGGATGGCGGATGGAAATCGCCAAGAAAGTCTTGCATCAATTGGGGTGTTCGCTGACGGATGCAGCTGAAAGCGCGGGGTATGCCTCAGACAGCGCCTTCACGCGGGCCTTTAAGAAAGAGACAGGCCAGACCCCAGCAGAGTTTCGCAAGCTAAAAAAGCCCGCTCGTTCCATTTCCTGAACGGTCTGCGCGACATCTTGGATGGGTGGATATGGATGGAAGCATTTTTTTGAGATTAAATTTTCTCGATCAACGCTGAATATCAGCGCCGCTAAGAGAAAGAAGTAATCATGTTCCTACGCTGCATCACCAAATCGGTCCACGCCTATCTCGACTACCCTGTCGCGCTCGGTCTGATCGCCATGCCATTCCTGTTCGGGCTGGGTGAAACGGCCCCATTGGTCTTTTGGCTGTCGGTTGCTGCGGGCGTTGCAGCCTCTGTTTTGAACGTACTGACAGATCATCATCCGGGTATTGTTCAGGTTCTGCCCTACAGCCTCCATTTCACAGTGGATGGTTTGGTCAGGCTGACCTTTGTGGCCGCGCCTATCGTTATGGGATTCGCAGGAGTGAAATTCGGGTACTATATGGTCCTCGGTCTCCCCGTTCCGGCAGTCGTTGGGTTGCACCAGTCCGAAGATCGAACCGCCATTGCCCCGTAGGTCCTGGCAATTGCAAAAGGCCGCGCGCATGGTGTGGCCCATGAAATTTGAGGGCTAGGCATGGCCGAACAGCCAACTACTCAGATACTTTTGAAGAATGTGCGTGCCTGCAAGATATGCAAAGGCCTGCCGCTTGGTCCGCGCCCGATCCTTCAAATCAGTTCCACAGCAAAGCTTTTGATTGTTGGGCAAGCACCGGGGCGCATAACACACCAAAAAGGCATTCCTTTCGATGATCCATCTGGAGATCGATTAAGGGGTTGGTTGGGGATCAATAGAGGCACATTTTACGACGCGTCAAAGATTGCAATTCTCCCCATGGGGTTCTGTTTTCCCGGCACCGGGAAGGGCGGCGATCTGCCTCCGCGTGTCGAATGTGCGCCTGCGTGGCGGGACAGCATCCTGGAGATATTAGACGGCATCGAGCTAACGCTGGTTATTGGTCGATACGCCATTGATTGGCACTTGCCAGAATATTCCGGGCGTACTGTGACAGATGCGGTAAGATCATGGGTCGATGTCTGGCCAAAGAACCTCATCTTGCCCCACCCGAGCCCTAGAAATAACGGGTGGCTAAAGACAAACCCATGGTTCGAAACAGATGTGGTCCCCACTTTGCAAGAGCGCGCAAAACAACTGCTCTAGTCCAGTTTGCAGGCTCGGTGTCTCCAATGCAGACATTCGCTTGAGGTGCTCAAACGGCGGCAAAGTCCCGCGAGGTCGACCTTGGCAAAGCTACGATAGAGGTCCGTTTTGAGTTAGAACTTCACGGTACCATCGGGCGAATTGATCCAGAAAACGGCTGAAATCCCGTCAATCACTGGTGGCGTTTCACTACAAGGGCAGAGTATGTCTTTCACGCCGAAATAATCTCAGTCAAAAAACGGCGTCATCTGCGCGACGATCACAGAATTCTCTTCCAGCGCGCGCTGCATCAGGCCGCGTTCTTCATCGTCAATCTCGTGCCCCTCGGCCTCGCGGTCAGCCAAGGTGCCATAGCCGGTGACATCCAAAGGGTTGGTATCCGCCTGTTTTAGGATCGCAACCGTTTCACGCACGGCTTCTGCCTCATCCACGCCAGAGGCAAAACACATCAGCGCAGCGCCGGTCGCCTTTTCAGGCAGGCCATCGCCGTCCTTGCGTCCGATCTCGACCAACAGCGTATAGACCTGCTGGCGAGACGGTTTTTTGGGTTTCTTGGTGTCAGACATGAAAAAGCTGCCGCAAATAAATTCGCAGCAGCCCTAACGTGTCCATGCGACCTTGAAAAGGGTCAGCTGCGCCCGCGTATTGCGCGCCATGCCCAAATGACGAGGCACGCACCGACCAAACCGACCAGCAGTTGTGGCATCCAAGCGTCAGCCGCGTATATGTTGAACAGCCCCAAAATGAAGTTCAGGACAACCGCGCCCACAATACCCAGACCGATATTTGCGATCAGGCCAGTGTCTGCCTTCATGATCATGCTGGCGATCCACCCCGCAAGGCCACCTACGATGATGGCTCCGATAATTCCGATACCCATGTGTTATTCCCTTAGAAGTCAGGCCGACATTGGCCCTCCGCCTGTTAAACTGCGCAACACGGCATTTGGTTCCCGGCGATGGAATACACCCTTAGTCGCGCAACAGCTCGTTGATGCTGGTCTTGGACCGGGTACGTTCGTCGACACGCTTCACGATCACGGCACAATACAGATGCACACCGTTCTTTGAGGGCATTGATCCAGCAACCACAACCGATCCTGATGGGACTTCACCATACATCACTTCACCGGTTTCACGATCCACAATCTTGGTGGATTGGCCAATGAACACACCCATGCCCAAAACGGAGCCTTCGCGCACGATGCAGCCTTCGACCACTTCGGATCGCGCACCAATGAAACAATTGTCTTCGATGATTGTTGGTCCGGCCTGCATCGGCTCCAACACGCCGCCAATGCCAACACCACCAGACAGGTGCACGTTCTTACCGATCTGTGCACAACTGCCGACAGTGGCCCAGGTGTCTACCATGGTGCCGCTGTCGACATAGGCACCGATGTTGACGAAAGATGGCATCAAGACAACGCCCGGCGCGATAAATGCGGATTTGCGTACGACGCAGTTCGGCACGGCACGAAAACCTGCAGCTTTCCACTGGTTATCGCCCCAGCCCTTGAATTTGCTGTCAACCTTGTCCCACCAACCGGCACCCTGCGCGCCGCCTTCCTGGTGTTCCATATCTTTGATCCGGAACCCCAGCAATACGGCCTTTTTGGCCCATTGGTTCACATGCCAATTGCCATCCGGCTGCTTTTCCGCCACGCGCAGCTTGCCTGAATCCAGCGCATTCAGCGTGTCCTCAATCGCATCGCGCGTTTCACCTGTTGTCGCTGAGGTGATCTGGTCACGGGTATCCCATGCGGCTTCAATGGCGGTCTCGAGTTGGGCGTTGGACATGGGGTTCGTCTCCGACTGCTGAATAACTGTTACCGCGCTATAGCGCTCAGCTTGGGTTGGCGCAATCATTCCCGCTCGGATCGTGCCGCCATCACCCCTTTTTTCAAAAGCACGATCCAGGTTTGAATAACACAGACCCGTTGCATGTTCCGGGCAACCGGGCCACTTTGATCCCAACGTATAACCGGAGATATCCATGAACGAAGCCAACCGCCGTCACCCGTTGCGTGACGCGCACACAGACCGCACTGCCGCTGCCGAAGCGCCTGATACCGCACAGACCCGCGCGCCCGCATATCGCCTCGCCTTTACCGATGGCGAATTCATGTGCCGGGAGGAATTACGCCCCGTTCGACTGCAGCTGGAACTGCTGAAACCAGAAATGGGCCTGGATGCGCATGGCATCAAATCAACCATCGTCCTGTTTGGCGGAGCACGTATTCCGGAGCCGTCAAAAAAAGCGACAGCGCGCACCGAGACTCTGGCCGAGTTGTCGCATTTCTATGATGAAACGCGCGAATTCGCCCGGCTGATGACGCTGAAATCAATGGAAAACGGCGGGAAGGAAGGCGTCATCGTAACCGGTGGCGGACCAGGTGTGATGGAGGCCGGCAACCGCGGGGCCATGGATGCCGGTGGGGAATCTATCGGGTTGAACATTGTGCTGCCGTTCGAGCAAGCCCCGAATGAATATGTCACGCCCGACCTTTGTTTCAACTTTCACTACTTTGGGATTCGCAAGATGCATTTCCTGATGCGCGCAAAGGCAATCTGTGTCTTTCCCGGTGGTTTTGGGACATTGGATGAAATGTTTGAATCCCTCACCCTAATCCAAACCGGACGGATGCAACGCGTACCGTTCTTGCTCTTTGGTCGCGCTTTTTGGGAAAAGATTATAAACTGGGATGCGCTGGCGGACGCAGGCACCATTTCGGTCGAAGACCTCGACCTGTTTCGTTTCGTTGAAACAGCCGCAGAAGCAATGGAGCTGATCGAAAACTGGGACACACCCACAGCACGAGATCAAATTCCCGGACGCTGATTTGGGGCGCATTACGACGCCGTCGGTGCCAGAAAGTAGAAAGAGGTCTGTGCGTTAATCGGCCTAAGGCTCTTTTTTGAACTTGTTGTTCTTCCGATCACTCGAGCACAGCAATGGGCCTTGCCGATGCTGATGGGTCCGGGCTTTATAGTGTCGCACGCTCTCACAGGCTTGCTTTAGAAAGGCCCGTGCTGCCTTTACGTCCGTTGGCGCTGGTCTCGACAGGATAGGGCGAGGCGGCAGTTTCAGGGCACCGCAAAGAGAACTATATCTGGCGGAAACCGGTGGTGTTTGAATGGATCGCGCTGCATGATGAAACTTCTCGTAAACGACGACGCCTCAGATCTGCCGACGCGTGAAAATTAGTGCAACAGAGATGTTCAGAGCTATGGATCCGACGCACGCGCCTGAGACAAAGATATCCCGGAGCAAGCCAGTGACGGAGAAAAACACAAAGTCAGAGCAATTCGGCTATTCTGGCAAACCCTTGTTTCAGAAACTTGGTCTGAAGCCCGGCATGACCTGTTTGCTGGTCAATGCGCCCGAAAATTATCCAACACTGGTGGCTGGCGTCGATGGGGTGGCCTTTGTTCAAAACGCGACCAAGGCCGATATGGTGCATCTTTTCTGCGATACCCGCGCCGATCTTGAGGCGGATATCCGGCACGCGCTGGACAGTGCCACAGAAGGCGGGATGGTCTGGATTTCCTGGCCCAAGAAATCGTCCAAACTTTTTGTCGACTTGACCGAAGATGGCATTCGCGAGGTTGTTCTGCCGACGGGTTGGGTCGATGTCAAAGTCTGTGCCGTAGATGGGGATTGGTCCGGTCTCAAATTCCTGCAGCGGAAGAAATGACAAAAGCTGAGTTTTTGGCCTCTATTTTGGGATAACGCGCGCGCACCGGTGAGGTTTTTGAGTGCCGGCTTCGGGTCTGCCTTGGCACAAAATACGTGAAATGACTTGAATTGCGTATTTTTCTCTTTGCGCCTAAATCAATTTTGTATCCGGCGGTTCGGCGCTGAATGCAAACAAGGGCCAGAAGATTGCGACGGCATCAATCAGGCCTTTTCTGAAAAGAAATCTTTCGCGGTATGTAATCTCAGGTGGCGCATGAATGACCGGGCCATGCTGGAGGTCGGACCGTGATCGGGTGTCGCGAAATAGCTCCGATATTCGATTGGCGATGCAAATGAACGGAATGCAACACCCTCTGATCGATACTGCACAATCGGAAAGGGGTTGACGATCGCAATGCCAAGCCCTTCCTTGGCGAGATCTACGGCAGCAACCGATGTCGAGACTTCGGCTACGATGTGCGATGTGACACCGCTGCCATGCAAAACTTTCTCAAGCTGTGCGCGACGGGCGTGTCGATGGGTCAGCGCAATCAGCGCCTGACCATCCAAATCCATGGGGTGAATTTCGTCACGGTCGGCCAATGGATGATCGCTCGCCATGGCACAGACAGCGCTGGATCTGCGGTAGGGTGTTAATTTCACGCCGTCACGGGACAGCTCCACACCCGTAACTCCTAGGTCAAAACGCTGGTCAACTATGCCGCGAATGACGTCCTCAGAGGGTGCCACCTCAAGGCTGACAAAGAAGTGAGGGTTGAGTTTAAGAAAGGTCGCAATATGGTGGACCAGAAAGCGATGCGCATAGGTCGGCGGCGCGATAATTCGCAACGTTTCCCGCGCCACTTCCGGCGGCCCATCAATGCGGTCCAACGCTTCAAACAAGGGGTCCAGACGCCGGTTCATCTGCGCGGCCTCGTTGGTAGGACGCAACCTGCCACCATCGCGCTCGAACAATGTCCGACCGGTTCGGGTCTCAAGGCTCGCGATGGACCGGCTGATTGCGGATTGCGAAAGACCCAGCCGAATGGCCGCCTTTGAGGTTGTCCCACTTTCCATCAATGCGCGCAGGGCCTGATATTCTGGTAGGCTATGCCATATTTTGGTGCCCATCCAAGCCTCTACATAAGTATCATCATAGTATGAGATAATATCAAGTAATTGAGGCTGGTCCATGAGAATTTATGGGATAAGCTGATTTGATATTTCTGGGGGTAAAAGCAACGTGAGTGATCCGACATCACCTGCCATTTTCGATGGCCACAACGATGTACTTTTGAAACTGTACCGCGATGGCGGTGCAAAAGCCGCAGAAAGCTTTGTGACCGGACGAGATGGCGCGATTGATGTCCCCTCCGCAAGAACTGGCGGATTTGGTGGCGGGTTTTTCGCGGTCTATGTGCCATCCCCTGCCGATCTCGATTTCAAGCTCAACGAGATGGTCAAACCGACCTACGATCTCCCTCTGCCTGAACCGATTGACTGGGAGGACGCGTTTCCGGTGGTCATGTCTCAGGCTGCAATCCTGTTTGATCTGGAAAAGCGCAATGCGCTGACGATCTGCCGCACAACACGGGACATTGAAGTGACGCTGAAAACCGGAAAAATCGCCGCGATCTTTCATATCGAAGGCGCAGAAGCGATTGATCCGGATCTCAATACCCTTGAGGTCCTGTATCAGGCTGGCCTGCGCTCCATCGGTCCGGTTTGGAGCAGATCCACGATCTTCGGGCATGGCGTGCCCTTTCGCTATCCAAGCACACCTGACATCGGCAACGGGCTGACGGATCACGGATTGCGGCTGATCCAGCGGTGCGATGAATTGGGGATAATGGTGGACTTGTCGCACCTGAATGAGGCAGGGTTCTGGGATGTGGCGCGACATTCCAGCAAACCGCTGGTCGCGACCCATTCAAATGCGCATGCGATCTGTCCGCACAGCCGCAACCTGACCGACAAACAGCTTGCTGCGATCCGCGAAAGTGATGGCATGGTTGGGCTGAACTTTGCGGTCGCGTTCCTGCGTGACGATGGGCGTATGGTTGCGGAAGTGCCATTGGAACAGATGATCAGGCATCTCGATCACCTGATCGAGCATCTGGGCGAAGACCGTGTGGGCCTGGGCTCAGACTATGACGGGGCGATTGTACCGGAGGCGCTTACCTCTTGTGCATCTTTGCCTAAATTGAGGCAAGCAATGGCAAGGCACGGCTATGACGACGCGTTGATGGTCAAGCTATGCCACGGGAACTGGCTGCGTGTGCTTAAGAAAACCTGGGGCGCATGACCCGCCAAGCCGCACGTAGATATAATTGAAACGGAACAGGAGAGGTTCTTACGATGAATGCTTTTAACAGACTACTGACGAGCGTTGCGATTGGCCTGGCGGTCAGCGTGACGTCGTTCTCAGCTCATGCTGAGACGCCGGCAAACATGCTGGTGATCGCGCACCGTATCGACGATGTGACGACGCTGGACCCGGCAGAGAGCTTTGAGTTTGCGGGCTCCGACATCAGCCGCAATGTCTATAACAGGCTGGTCAATCTCGACCCACTGGATTTGGCCGCTGGCTATAAACCCGATCTGGCAGAAAGCTGGGAAGTCTCAGAAGATGGCAAGACGATCACCTTCACGATGCGCGATGGTGTCTCATTCCATTCGGGCAATCCGGTGCGGGCAGAAGATGCCGCTTTCTCGTTGCAGCGCGCGGTCATCCTGAACAAGACCCCAGCGTTCATCCTGACCCAATTTGGATTTACGCCTGAGAACGTGGCCGAGACCATCAAGGCCGACGGCAACAAGCTGATGATCACGACGGACAAGAAATACGCGACGTCCTTTGTGCTGAACTGCCTGACATCCACCATCGGCGGCATCGTCGACAAAGAAGTCGTGATGGCCAACGAAGTTGATGGCGATATGGGCAACACTTGGCTGAAAACCAATTCGGCAGGCTCTGGTCCTTACAAGCTGGACGGTTGGAAGCCCAATGAAAGCGTGACACTGTCGTCGAACCCCGACTACTACGGCGGTGCCCCGGCGATGGAGCGTGTGATCGTACGTCACGTCATCGAAAGCGCGTCCCAGCGTCTGCTGCTGGAGCGCGGCGACATCGACATCGCGCGCAACCTGAACCCAGAAGACATTGCAGGTGCAACCGCTGCGGATGGGGTGAAAATCACAGATGAGCTGAAAGGCCGTCTGATGTATCTGGCGCTGAACCAGAAACACCCTGTGCTGTCCAAACCCGAAGTCCGTCAGGCGTTCAAATACCTGATCGATTACGAAGGCATGCGCGACAGCTTCCTCAAGGGTCAGTACACCATCCACCAGAACTTCCTGCCCGCGACATATCTGGGCGCATCCGAAGAAAACCCGTTTTCGTATAACATCGAAAAAGCCAAAGAACTTTTGGCAGCGGCTGGTGTGGAAAACCTTGAGGTCGAAATCGGCGTACGTGAGGCGCAGGAACGTATCGAGATTGGTCAATCCTTCCAAAACGCTGCTGCATTGGCTGGCATCAAGGTGAACATCACCGTGGGTACTGCCAAGCAAATCCTTGCGCGGTATCGTGCGCGGGAACTGGATGTGTACCTGGGGGCTTGGGGACCGGACTATCCTGATCCACAAACCAATGCCGGTACCTTTGCCTATAACCCTGACAACTCGGACGAAGCCAATGCGACAGGCCTTCTGGCGTGGCGTACGGGTTGGGACGCGGGCGGTCTGACCGAAAAGGTCGAGGCGGCAGTGACCGAAGGAGATCGCGACAAACGGGTGCAGATGTATCTGGATATTCAGGCAGAATTCCGGGAAATCTCTCCTTTTGTGATCATGTTCCAACAGATTGAACAGTCCGCGCTGCGTGACAATGTGACCAACTGGTCCACCGGTCAGGCTGTGACATCGGCTGCTTACTGGCAGGTTACCAAGTAAGTGGCCCTTTCCGAGGACAACAATCAGAGGCGCCCCACGCGGGCGCCTCTGTCAGAGCAGGTCTGGCCGTTCTTGCGCACGATGCTGCTGACAGTAGGCTCTGTCGCGGTCACCATGCTTGGCCTTTTGTTCATCACATTCATCATCGGTCGCGTTATGCCGATCGACCCGGTACTGGCCATCGTGGGCGAGCGGGCATCGCAATCAACTTATGACGCGGTCTACTTTCAGCTGGGGCTGGACAAACCGCTAGTCGTGCAATTTTTCTACTATCTCTGGGATGTGCTGCATCTGGATTTTGGCACCTCGTTATTGAATGCGCGCCCCGTCTCAGAGGACATCGCGCGTGTCTTTCCAGCCACCCTGGAACTCGCGACACTGGGAATTATCTTTGGAGTTGTGCTTGGCGTGCCCTTGGGTGTGCTGGCGGCTGTGCGCAAAGGCTCCTGGATAGATCAGATCGCCCGCGTTGTGGCGCTGGTTGGGTATTCCATGCCAATCTTCTGGTTGGGCCTGATGGGCCTTCTGGTCTTTTATGGCATTCTGGGGTGGGTTGGCGGACCGGGACGCGTTGGCATTTTTTACGTCGATGTGGTGCCCAGTGTGACGGGCATGATCCTTGTTGACGCCGCATTGGACGGAAATTGGGATGTTTTCAAAGATGCATTTTCGCACATCGTTCTGCCCGCATCGCTGCTGGGTTACTATTCGCTGGCCTACGTCAGCCGCATGACGCGGTCGTTCATGCTGGAACAACTTAGCGCGGAATATATCACCACCGCACGGGTCAAAGGCATGTCTGAATGGGATGTTGTCTGGAAGCACGCTTTCAAGAACATCCGCGTGCAATTGATCACTGTCATTGCGTTGAGCTACGCGAACCTGCTTGAAGGCTCGGTGCTGACGGAAATCATCTTTTCATGGCCGGGCATTGGCAGCTATATTACCACAGCCCTGCTTAGCGCGGACATGAATGCGGTCTTGGGTGGCACCGTCGTTGTTGGTCTCATATTCATCCTGCTCAATATCTTCTCTGACCTGCTCTACAAGGTCTTCGATCCGAGGGCGAAATAATGGCCGACACACAAAGTCTGCACCAATGGTTGGTCACCGAGACGCCGACATCCCGACGCCACGCCAAGCTGTCGGCCCTTTATCAGGGCTGGCTGTCGTTCAAGTCAAATACGATGGCGATGATTGGATTGGGGATACTTGTTGCCTTGGTCCTGATCGCCGCCGCCGCCCCAATCATCGCACCGCATGACCCCTTCGTCCAAGACTTGGGCAACCGGCTCGCGCCGTTGTGGACGGACGGGCATGTCTTTGGCACGGACAGCCTTGGGCGCGATATCCTGTCCAGACTGATCTACGGCGCGCGGATCACACTTTATATCGTGGCCCTTGTGGCGTTGATCGCGCCAATTGCCGGTCTTCTGGTGGGTACCGTTTCGGGCTATGTCGGCGGCTGGACTGATACAGTTCTGATGCGCATTACCGATATTTTTCTGGCCTTCCCGCGTCTAGTTCTGGCATTGGCGTTTGTCGCCGCCCTAGGGGCCGGGATCGAAAATGCGGTGCTTGCAATCTCGCTTACGGCCTGGCCCCCTTATGCACGCATAGCACGTGCGGAAACGCTGACAATCCGATCATCTGATTATATCAGTGCAATCAAATTGCAGGGTGCTGGGGCACTCAGGATCATCACCAAACACATCTGGCCGCTGTGCATCTCGTCGCTCATTGTAAGGGTCACGCTGGACATGGCGGGCATTATCCTTGCCGCTGCCGGATTGGGCTTCCTTGGCCTTGGCGCGCAACCGCCCAGCCCTGAATGGGGCGCGATGATTTCTGAAGGGCGGCGCTTTATTCTGGATTACTGGTGGGTTGCGACTGTGCCGGGGCTGGCGATCTTTACGGTTTCGCTGGCTTTCAATTTACTGGGCGACGGGTTGCGTGACGTCCTTGACCCCAAGGCAGGTGAATGATGCAAACGCTTCTGGATGTGCAGAACCTTTGGGTGAAATTCCCCTCCCGCCACGGCGTATTCGACGCAGTGCGCGGTGTGTCCTTTACCTTGGGCAGGGAACGTCTCGGCATCGTCGGCGAAAGCGGTTCGGGCAAATCAATGACCGGACGCGCCATTTTGCGCCTGATCCGACCCCCCGGCATTGTCGAGGCGGATCAGATCAGCCTCGACGGTGTGGACCTCCTCCAGAAATCCGAAAAAGACATGCGGGCAGTGCGCGGACAGCGCATCAGCATGGTGATGCAGGACCCCAAATTCTCGCTCAATCCGGTGATGACCATCGGCGACCAGATCATCGAGGCCTACCGGTTGCATAACTCTGCGTCAAAATCCGACGCCTACAACAAGTCGCTGGAGATGCTCGAAGCTGTGTCAATCCGCGACGCCGAACGGGTGATGCGCGCCTATCCTCACGAGATGTCTGGCGGCATGGGGCAGCGGATCATGATCGCCATGATGCTAATCCCGAACCCTGAAATCCTGATCGCTGATGAACCGACCAGCGCCTTGGATGTGTCTGTGCAACGTCAGGTGCTCGACATCATGGATAAGCTGGTGAAAGAGCGCGGGATGGGCCTGATCTTTATCAGCCACGACTTGAATCTCGTGGCTGATTTCTGCGACCGGGTGCTGATCATGTATTCGGGCCGCATTGTCGAGGTTTGCGACGCTGACAAACTGCATGAGGCAAAGCACCCCTATACGCGCGGTCTGCTAAACTCGCTTCCACGGCTGGACGCACCAAGAGACCGGTTGGACGTGTTGCAGCGTGACCCGGAATGGTCTGTCACCCCAAGCGTGAGTGGCCGCATATGAACATGCTCGAAATCCGTGATTTGAACGTCTGGTTTGGTCGAAACCGCGACCGTGTCGACGCTGTAAAAGGTGCCACTTTCGACGTGGGTCTGGGCGAAAGTTTCGGACTTGTCGGTGAAAGCGGGTCGGGCAAATCGACGATACTGCGCGCCATAACCGGTCTTGCACCAAATTGGTCGGGCGCAATCTCTGTTGAAGGGCAGGCCATAGGTAAAAAGCGGCCCAAGGCCTTCTTCAAAACCGTGCAAATGGTGTTTCAGGACCCCTACGCCTCGCTGCACCCACGTCATTCCGTTGATCAGGTTCTGGGCGAAACGCTGCACTTGCACGGGTTCAAAGACATAGATGGGCGCGTGGTGAAACTGCTCGACGATGTGGGCCTGGGTCAAAAGTTTCGCTTCCGCTATCCCCATCAGTTGTCTGGTGGTCAGCGTCAGCGTGTGGCAATTGCCCGCGCGCTTGCGCCGGAACCTAGTTTGCTGCTGCTGGATGAACCGACATCCGCATTGGATGTGTCTGTGCAGGCCGAAATCCTGAACTTGCTTGCGGATTTGAGGGCAGATCGGGATTTGACCTATTTGATGGTGTCACATGACCTATCCGTCGTTGGACATATGTGTGATCGGCTGGCCGTCATGAAAGACGGTGAAATCGTTGAGATTCTGGGCGTGGACGCGCTTCGGGCTATGAAAGCTGTCCAGCCCTATTCACAACAACTGCTTGCAGCGTCACTTTAGCTTACCACAGGTGCCGGTTCGGATCCTCGCAACCGCGCCGCGACCTGCTTGAGGTAAAGCGCCCAAATGGGGGTCGCCTAACCGCAGGGCGCAATCTGGCGGGGCCGATGGTAAACTTCCTTGGCGACCAGCCGGAAGGTGGCATATTCTTCTGCATTGCGCTCTCTGACGCGCAAGGCGATAACCAACAGCGCCTGAAATCGAACGCCTGACAAACTGGAAAGTGCTATGGCCAATCTGCTTTATGATACTCTGTTCGGGTGCCATGCCGGAAAATCGACACCCTTTCTGCATTTGCCAAATGCGCCAACGCTGACCCATGATGCTTTTGTGCGCATGGCGGGGCGCTATGCCAATGCGATAACGACGCTGGGCTTGGCACCCGGCGATCGGTTGGCGGCACAGATCGAAAAGTCGCCCGAAGGCTTGGCCGTCTATGCCGCTTGCGTTCAGACCGGCGTCATCTTTTTACCGCTCAATACCGGCTATACAGCGGCAGAACTGGACTATTTCATCGGCAATTCCGGCGCAAAGCTTGTGCTGGCAACGGACAAGGCCAAAGCAGCACTCACCCCCGTTTCCGACGCTTACGGCGCAACCCTCAAGACCCTCAATCAAGATGGCACTGGCAGCTTTATCGATATGTCCGCAGACCTGCCTGATACATTTGCAACCGTCAGCCGCACTGCCGACGATCTCGCGGCGTTCTTGTATACTTCAGGTACCACAGGCCGTTCCAAAGGGGCGATGCTGACACAAGCCAATCTGCTGTCTAACGCGCAGACACTGGCAGACTATTGGCGGTTCACCGATGCTGATGTCTTGCTGCATGCTTTGCCGATCTTTCACACCCACGGACTTTTTGTGGCCACCAACACGACACTTGTAGCAGGTGGATCAATGATCTTTTTGCCCAAATTGGATATCGATCAGATGATCGCCCATATGCCAAAGGCCACCACGATGATGGGCGTGCCAACCTTCTACACGCGGCTGCTTGACGACGAAAGATTTACCGCCGATCTCACTGCACATGTGCGGCTATTTGTATCCGGTTCCGCGCCTTTGCTGGCTGAAACACATGCCCGGTTCGAAAAGCGTACCGGTCACCGCATCCTTGAACGGTATGGCATGACCGAGACCAATATGAACACCTCGAACCCCTATGATGGTGAGCGTCGCGCCGGGACTGTTGGTTTTCCGCTTCCCGGTGTGGATCTCAACATCATCGATCCGGCAACCGGTAAAAAGGTCGCGCAAGGCGAGATTGGCCAGATCGAAGTACGTGGGCCAAACGTGTTCAAAGGGTATTGGCAGATGCCCGAAAAGACTGCTGAAGAGCTGCGCAGCAATGGTTTCTTTATCACTGGTGATCTGGGCCTGATCGACGCCGATGGCTATGTGACGATTGTCGGACGCAACAAAGACCTGATCATCTCTGGCGGCTACAATATCTATCCCAAAGAGATTGAGCTGATCCTGGACGAACAACCCGGTGTGCTGGAAAGCGCCGTTATCGGTGTGCCGCACCCGGACTTTGGCGAAAGCGTGGTCGGGTTGCTGGTGGCTGAACCCGGTGCCGATCTGTCGACCGATACCATCATGGCCGCATTGGGCAAACAGCTTGCACGGTTCAAACAACCCAAGAAACTTGTCGTGATGGATGCGTTCCCGCGCAATACCATGGGCAAGTTACAAAAGAATATTCTGCGGGATCAGTTCGCTGATGTTTTTGCCGGGACCGACACCTGAAATCGCCAACTGAGGGCGGGCATGGCCCATCCGCGGTGCCCTAGATATCCAGCACAGTGGATCCTGTTGTCTTGCGCGCCTCCAAAGCTTCATGCGCTTTTGCCACATCTCGCAGGGCGAACCGCTGCCCGATGTTGATCTTCACGTCTCCGGCCAGCACTTTTTCGCCAAGGTGTGTTGCCATCGCCTGACAGGTTGCGTGGTCACCAATGTGGGTGAACAGTGTTGGACGGGTTATTTTCAGAGACCCCTTTTTCGCCAGAATTCCGACGTCGAAAGGCGGCACCGGTCCAGATGCATTTCCGAAAGTGATCATCATGCCGAGTGGCTTCAGGGATTCGAGCGATCCGTCGAACGTGTCCTTGCCCACCGCGTCCATCACCACATCGACACCTTTGTCGCTGGTCAGGCTGCGCACTTGCGCCACCCAATCGCCACTGCGGTAATTCAGGCAATATGTTGCGCCGTGATCCAACGCGAGCTGGCATTTCTCGTCCGTTCCCGCCGTGCCGATCAGGGTGATCCCTTCGGAGCGCGCCCATTGGCAGGCCAAAAGGCCCACGCCACCGGCCGCCGCGTGAAACAATACCGTATCCCCTGATTTCAAAGGCGTGGTGCGGTGAAAGAGGTATTCCACCGTCATGCCCTTGAGCATCATCGCGGCCCCTTCCTCGAATGAGATACCTTCAGGCAGCGGACAGACCTGAGCGGCAGGCATCACCCGTGCCTCAGCGTAGGCCCCCGGCGGGTTCGATGCATAGGCAGCACGATCACCGACTTTCAGATGGGTCACCCCCTCGCCCACGGCCTCAATCACACCGGCGGCTTCCATGCCCATCGCGTGGGGCAATTGCATCGGATAAAGCCCGGTACGCTGGTACACATCGATGAAATTCAGGCCGACTGCTTTATGTGCAATGCGGACTTCGCCTTTCCCCGGTTCACCAACTGCGACGTCCACCAATTTGAATTGCTCTGATCCTCCATGCGCCTCAATTATTGCCGTAAGTGCCATCGTTCATCCTCCCAGTGTTGCCATTAGCAAGAGGGCAATTCTATCGTGATGTCCAATGTTTAAGGATCACGATTTGCCAAACAGGCTTCTTTTGGTCGCAACGAGAAAGCATCATCTTAAGGCTTGCCAATGCAGAGCTTAACGTTGTCGCTCAGGTCCAAATAGCGAAGTCTTATTTCAAGCATTGCGTCCCCATCGCCCAAGCTCAGTGCCGCATCTGCTTCATCAAGAAACGCGGTATCGCCAGTAGTCAGTCGCGCGGCATTCATCGTTGGGCCACCTGACAGTACATGCAACGCGACAATGCCGAATGCGGGGCGCAAAATGACCTGTTCAAACGGACCCCTGCGGACGATCACGTCTCCTTCGCAAAAGGTCGGATCAAACATCAGGTTCAGATCGGTCAAAGCCCCACGTGTTAGGCGTGAGTTGATCCTAAGGTTGCCATCAAATCGCACTGGGTCCCACAATTCTGCATCCAGCGTGCCGTTTTCGTGCTCCAACACCATACCACCGCCAGAAACCACAGTCAGTATGCGGATAAATCCGGTAAAGTCTGAAAAGGCACCGTCTTGTGCAACATCCGCGCGGCTTATCCTCCAGACTACATGTTGATCTGTGATGCCAGTGGCAATTTCGCGCGTCGTGCCGCCACCATTTTTCCAAGGCACCTCTATCAGGTCGTCGGCTCTTAGTATGCGCAACTGGTCGCTCCTGTTCAGCTCTTGAGGATCTGCATCTATCCCGTCAACTCAGCGCTGGCATCTCCTTTTGGGTGTTGCGCAGAAGGATCGCCAGGACCAGCGCACTGCCGATTGCCATTGCCAGCCACGAGGTCGAGATTAGCAGCAGTCCCCCCATGGTCAGTGCAGCTTTGTCCAGCACGTTCAGAGGTGCTTTGAAATAGCCGATATAGGCGGCAGAAAGCGCAATAATGCAGACAATCCCACTGATCAAAGCGGCAACAAATTCGATGAGCGAAAAGTCCACGAACAGCAAGCTGGGTGCGTAAATGAACATGAACGGCACCAACGCCTTGCCCATAGACAGTCGAAATGCCGTCATGCCGGTCTGCATCGGGTCAGAGCGCGCAAGGCCAGCCGCGGCATAGGCGGCAAGTGCAACCGGCGGTGTCACATCGGCCAGAACGCCGAAGTAAAACACAAAGAAATGCGTGGCGATGAGCGGGATATCGAATTCCATCAGCGCGGGGGCCGCGATAGAGGCAAGGATGATGTAAGTCGGTGTCGTTGGGATACCCGCGCCCATGATGATGCAGGCGATTGCGACGAATACGAGACCAAAGAACAGCGCCATGCTTTTTTCATTCAACAGTCCTGTAAAATCTATCGCGGTCATGAAGCCCGCCAGATCATAGGCCAGTTCAACCACAGCCGCTGAGAATTTGAACCCCAGTCCAGTCAGTGTGGTGATCCCAAGAAGAAAGCCGACGCACGCGCAGGCGGCCCCGATGGCAAGCGCGAATTTCGCACCATCCTCAAACCCGCGCACAAGTCGCGGTGGGGTCAGCACGCTGTCCAGATCCATCGACGTATTGCCAAACGCCCGCATCAGCAGCGGCACATAGGAAAATACGATTGTAAGGATGATACCCCAGAAGGCCGCCAAAAACGGTGTGTATTGCATCAACAGCAACGCCACCATGACACCCAATGGCAAGAATAAATGCCATGATTTGCGCAACACTGCCTTGAATTGAGGAATTTTGTCGGCGGACAATCCAGCCAGGCCAAGGCGCTTGGCTTCAAGATGGACCATCAACATGATCGCCAGATAATGAAATGCGGCGGGGATGATGGCGATCAGGATGATCTCGTTATACGGCACGCCCAGCATTTCGGTCATCACAAAGGCCGAGGCCCCCATGATCGGGGGCGTAACCTGCCCGCCGCAGGATGCCGACGCTTCGATGGCACCTGCGAAACGGGGCGTAAATCCGGATTTCTTCATCAGTGGAATTGTGAACGCCCCTGTCGTCACCGTATTGGCGATCGGAGAGCCAGAGATCATGCCGAAAAAGCCCGAAGACACCACAGACACCTTGGCACTGCCGCCCGATGCGCGCCCCGCCACGATTGTGGCAAGATCGATGAAAAGTTGGCCCAGACCGCTCATCTGGGCAAGAATGCCGAACAGCACGAAATGGAAAACGTAAGTCGCCACAACACCGACGGCGACGCCATAGATGCCTTCGGTACCGACATAAAGATGGTTGATGATGCGCAGGATGTTGTAGCCACGGTGGCCCATGATGCCGGGCATATAGGGGCCAAACATGGCATAAACGATGCAGAACACGCCGATGAAGGCAAGCGTTGGCCCCATGGTGCGCCGCGTCGCCTCAAGTGTCATGACGATGGCGATAAAGCCCATCATGTATTCCTGCGGGCGCGGTGACCCCACATTTTCAATGAACACATCGCGAAAGAAGACCACAAGATAAAGCGAGAAACCGGCACCGAGGATGGCAAAAAGCCAGTCCCGCAACGCGACCTTACTGCCCGGCAACCCGCGCCCCTTGATGGGCAGGGTCAGCACGGTCAACAACACCATAGCAGCGGCAAACGCATAGGTGAGCGCGGTGGGTGGCAACGCCCTCACCAGATCGTAAATAATGTAGAGGTAGAAGGTCCCGAAAATCGCGCTGTCAATCCACAGGCGGCGCGTCGGTTCGGCGCGGCGGCGTGGAAAGACCAGAAACACCAGCCCCATCACAAAAGTCAGGTGGATGGTGCGGTGCGTGACTTCGTTCAGCAGACCAAAACCAGCGGTGTAGACATGAAAGAGTGACAGCGTGACGCAAGCGATCGTCACTAGCCAGGCAACCGCCCCTTTGAGGTCGCGAAAATTCGATTCTGAATCGTATTCACGCACCAGCGCTTCGATTTCATCGGGTGTCAGTTCGCGATCATCAGGAGCTGCGGTATGCGTTGTGTCAGACATGATTACTCCGATGGTTCACAGGCCGCGATCCGAAGGGTGACATGACCCAGTGATGCAAGCACAATAGATTGGCCATTGATATGCAGGGTATTTTCGTATTCGGGTTGGACCCGCACGATCATCGCACCGATGGGACGTGCAAGGTCAAGGATGAATTGGCCGTTCTCGTGTCGCCATCCGGTTGCGTGCATCTCATTTGTCGTGGACGGCAGGCCAGCGCCGTGCGCGTTGAATATTTCCGCCGTCTGGATGATTTGCCCCGCGACGATCTCATAGGTATCCACAACAGGTGTGCGCGAGACAGAATGGATGAACCCCAATGCAAAGGTCCCGCCGGGATCAAGCGGAAAGGCCTTCACTATCTCGTTCGAACTATGGCTGTTCAGGCACAAAGAGGGGGCCGAACGGGCCGCGTCAGGCAAGGTTAGGATGGCCCAAAAGGCCACCCCAAAGGCACTAAAAGTGCCATGTGTCGACATCACTTGATGCCTTTCTCCATATAATATTTCTCGGCCCCCGGATGCAGCGGCACCGACACGCTTTCCAACGCCTTTTCAAGCGAGATTTCCTTGCCCTTTGGATGCACGTTACCCAAGGTTTCAGTGTTCTCGTAGAGCGCCTTGGTCACCGCATAGATGATGTCGTCCGGCACGTCCGCATGGGTTGCCCAGATCGCCCGCACGGCGAGCGTTTCAACATCGTTATCCTGACCTTTGTAAGTGCCGCCCGCAAGGATCGCATTCGCGTAATACGGCTGAGTTTCCTGCAATTTGGCAATCGCGGGCCCATTCAAAGGCACGATGCGGATTTCATGACCGTTGGCCAGATCAGTGACCGACGACGTTGGCGAACCTGCGGTGATCAGAGAGGCGTCTAGGTTGCCGTCCTTGATCTTGTCCACCGACTGCGAGAACGACGAAAAGTCTTCGGTGACGTCTTCGCGGGTCATGCCGTGCGCGATCATCAGGTCACCCAGCAACTGCCATTGGCCGGACCCCGGAGAGCCGGAAGAGATGGTCTTGCCCTTGAGGTCCGCGAATGTCTCGATCCCTGAATCTGCGCGCACAACAAGCTGAACCGTCTCGGGATAAAGTGCGCCGATGGCGCGGATGCTCTCGGCCTTTTCTCCCTCGAACTGGTTCACGCCCTTGTAGGCAGCGTCCAGAATATCCGCCGCGACAAAGGCAGATTCGATCTCGGCTCGACCAAGAAGCTGCGCGTTAGCGACAGATGCATTACCGGTCTCGGCGGTGGCCGACAGTTTGGTATCTGGAATTTCCGCCGTGTTCGAGATCAGCTGCGCCAGCATGCCACCCAAAGGATAATAGGTGCCACCGGTGCCGCCTGTTGCGATGCCGAAAAAGACCCGCTCTGCGGCAAAGACGGGCAAGGTGGTCAGATGCAGCAGTGGTGCTGCAGCGACGCCACTCATAAAGATACGACGTGAAAGTTTCATGGTTCTTCCTCTATTTGGCAGCCTGCTTATGACAGACCCGATGCGCGGGCTGCTGGCAGACAGAATTACGCGCCAGATCATTTTTCCTCGCGAGAATCACATGTTCGCGAGAATCCGGCGGTATGTCTAGCGATTAAGCCAAAGGGCCAGATTGATAAATTTGCCGAAGCATGTAAGGCAAGTTCGAACCGGCCATTATTTCCGCCCGGCTATCAACCCAACCGGCACAATTCAGATGACCCTTGGCATGAGCGACGGCAAAATGGGTTTGAAACTGACACTGTGATGTGGTGGTGATACAACCGTATCAGGCGTGCCTGAAGTGCACGGCTCAGAAAGCATCTGGCCAAAGTGAACCGATTAGTTTAGATTGCGTTCCATTGAACAACCCGTCACATTCCGCCGGGCTCTTGCGATTGCCGCCTTGTGGCCCTTTACTGTTCCGATCAATTTCCCGATGAGGTTTATGATGATTTCCGGACGGACGTTATTTGCCAGCCTCATCTTTTCCCTGCCCGTCTACGCTGAGACTCCGCTGACCGTGAACGTCGTGGTCGCGCAAAATGTGGCAGATGAGCGCGTTAATGCACTGGTTGGCGAAATCGTGGCCCGCAACACGCTGACCGCATCATTTCCTGCAGGCGGTCGGCTTGCCAGCGTCAATGTTGAACAGGGCGACAAGGTCGCCGCCGGGGCGGTGTTGGCGCGAATGGAATCGGTGCGGCAGGAACAGACGCTGCGTGCTGCTGAGGCAGGTGTTGCAACGGCGCAGGCTGATTTCCGTCAGGCTCAGGCAGACCTTGTGCGCCAGAATGCACTGATCGAACGCGGTGCCACAACCCGCATCGCCCGCGATGCGGCCGAAGATGCGCTGACCATTTCCGAAGGGGTTCTGGCACAGGCGCAGGCTAACTTCGATCAGGCGCGCAAGGCACTGGACGATACCGTTTTGCTGGCTCCTGCCGCCGCCGAAGTCACGGACCGGATGGGCGAACCGGGTCAGGTTCTGGGCGCGGCACAACCCGTTGTCAAACTGGCGCTTGGAACCGACCTTGATGCGATATTTGACGTGCCGGAAGCATTGTTAACGAGCGAAACACATTCTGAGACGATCCAGCTTGATCTGCTCGATACCCCCGACGCTGGCTTTTTCGGAACAGTGCGAGAGGTCTCGCCGCTGGTCGATGCCTCGACAGGCACGGTTGAGGTGACTGTGAGCGTGCAGGATGCCCCGGCGGGTGCCAGCTATGGCGATGCCGTGCGCGGCACGGTGCGGCTGCAGGTCGATGACCGGATCGCCCTGCCCTTTACCGCGATGTCAGCCACCAAGGACGGGCCCGCCGTCTGGGTGGTCAATCCTCAAACGCGCAGTGTCTCGCTACAGCAGATCGATATTGACCGTTTCGAGACAGCCCGCATGATTTTGAAAAACGGACTGGAGGAAGGCGCTGTGGTCGTCACCGACGGGGCGCAATTGCTCTATCCGGGCCGGACTGTCACCTATCAGGAGCCCACAAAGTGAAATTGCTGCTGCTCGCGCCCGTCCTGCTTGTAACCGCTCTGCCGCTTGGGGCTGCCGAAAATACGGGCGGGCCAAAAGGCCTGCCTCAAATCGACACGCCGCGCCCGGTCATCTCGGATATTGTCAGCCTGTCGGCGTCGGCCCGCGCCAGCTTTGTCGGGGTTGTTGCTGCCAAGACCGAGATCGATCTGGGGTTTCCTGTGCATGGCACACTTGCCGCGCGGCTGGTGGATACCGGCGATATTGTCACCGGTGGTGATCTGCTTGCGCAGCTTGACCCCGAAGATTTCGACGCCGATGTGCGCGCCGCCGAGGCAGGTGTCGCTGTCGCGATGGCCAATCTGCGATCTGCAACCGATGCACAAAACCGGGCCAAGCAACTGGCCGGCCGTGGCGTCGATGCTGCCACCCGCCTCGAAGATACCGACCGCGCATTGACCGCTGCACAGGCACGCCATGATCAGGCGCTTGCCTCGCTTGCCAGTGCGCGTGAAATCCGCAATTACGCCGCGCTGCGCGCCCCGCAGGACGGCGTGATCACCAGCGTGCATGCCGAAGCCGGGGCGACGCTGGCAGCAGGCGAAGTGATTGTGACGCTGGCCGGGTCCCTTGGCCGTGAGGTCGTGATCGACCTGAGTGAGCAGGATGTGGCGAACTTTGACATCGGCGCGCCTTTTACGGCTGAACTGATCGCGATCCCCGACATGACTGCCACCGCTGTGCTGACGCGAATTGATCCGGTTGCCGAACGCAGCACCCGCACCCGCCGCCTGCACTTGTCGCTGGATCAGTCCGCCGCCGAAGGTTTCAGACTGGGGGCATTGGCAGTTGTGACGCCCGACGCACAGGCCGATGGCGTGCTGAGCCTGCCACGCAGCGCGATTTTGACCCCTGAAACAGCACCGCACATCTGGGTTGTGGACCGCAGCACCAACACCGTCCACGCCCGCCCCGTAACACTGGGCGAGGATTTCGGCGGCCGCATCCGCGTCGCGCAGGGCCTCAAGGTCGGGGATGAAGTCGTGCTGAAAGGCATACATTCGTTGAAGGACGGGCAAGTCGTTGGCCCGCAGGTCGCATTGCCATGAAATCGTTCAACCTGTCCGACTGGGCACTCAAGCACCGGTCATTCGTTTGGTTTCTAATGATCATTTCTTTGGTGGCCGGGACACTTTCCTATGTGAATATCGGGCGCGAGGAAGATCCTGATTTCTCGATCAAGACGATGATCATTCAGGCCGCCCTGCCCGGGGCCTCCACGACGGAAACATTGCGGCAAGTCACTGACCGGATTGAGAAAAAGCTCGAAGATCTGGAATCGCTGGATTACACCCGGTCCGTCACCGGGCCGGGGCTTGCGATTGTCTATGTCGAACTGCTGCCCACAACAAAGGCCGATCAATTGCCCCGTATCTGGCAGACCGTGCGCAATTATATGGGCGACATCAGGGGCGAGTTTCCACAGGAATTTGCGGGTTTTCAGTTCAATGACAACTTTGGCGACGTTTTTGGCAATATCTATGCCTTCACCTTCGACGGCTATTCCCCACGGGAAATGCGCGATTACGTCGAACGTGTGCGGCGCGCCGTTCAGGCGCTGGATGATGCCGGCAAGGTCGAGATTTTTGGCTTTCGGGAAGAGACTATTTATCTTGAGTTTTCGACCGAGCGACTGGCGGCACTTGGGCTGAACCAACAGGCCGTGCTGAACACCCTGTCAGCGCAGAATGCAATTATTCCATCGGGGGTCATCGACGCCGGTGATGAACAGGTCCTTGTGCGGGTTGGCGGCCAGTTTGAGGGCACCGAAAGCCTTGAAGACATCAATCTGCGTGTGGGTGAGCGGTTCTTTCGTTTGACGGATGTGGCCGACATCAAGCGCGGGTATGTCGATCCGCCCTCGACCATGTTCCGCTATAACGGCACCGAAGCCATGGGCCTGTCAGTAGGGATGCGCAAAGGGGCCAATATCATCGATTTTGGTGCCGAGCTGACGGCGGTGATGACACTGGCGCAGGCCGATATGCCGATCGGGATCACCATCCACCAGGTCGCCGACCAACCCCACGTGGTGGACGAGGCGGTGGGCCATTTCATACAGGCGCTTATCGAGGCGGTGCTGATCGTGCTTGCGGTCAGCTTCATCAGTCTGGGCGTACGGGCGGGTCTGGTTGTGACCATCACCATTCCCTTGGTGCTGGCGATTACATTTGTGATCCTCGACTACTACGGCATCACCCTGCAACGGATATCGCTTGGGGCGCTGATCATTGCGCTGGGCCTTTTGGTCGATGACGCGATGATCGCGATTGAAACGATGATCGCCCAGCTTGAAAAGGGCGAAACACTGACACGCGCCGCGTCCTATGCGTGGACCTCGATCGCGGCACCGATGCTGACCGGCACGCTGATCACTGTCGCGGGTTTTATTCCGATCGGGCTGAACACATCGGCAGCGGGGGAATTCACGTTTTCGCTCTTTGTGGTGATTGCCGTGTCGCTGCTGATCTCCTGGATCGTCGCGGTGCTTTTTGCGCCGCTTTTAGGGGTCACGCTGCTGCCTGCCAAGATGAAAGCGCACGATGCCGGGCCGGGCCGTCTGCGCCGTGGATTTCACCGCATTCTACACAGCGCCATGCGTTTTCGCTGGCTGACCATCATGGCCACCGTCGTGGTCTTTGGCGGGGCCATCTGGGGGATGCGTTTTGTCGAGAACCAATTCTTTCCCAACTCTGACCGTCCCGAGTTGCTGGTGGATTTCACCTTGCCGCAAAACGCCTCCATCACCGCCACGCAAACGCAAATGGACCGCATGGAGCGCCATCTGGAAGGCAATAACCATGTGCTGTTCTGGTCTTCCTACGTCGGGCGTGGTGCGCCACGGTTCTTGCTGTCGTTCAATGTTCTGACACCCGGGGCCAATACCGGACAGATCGTTATTCAAACCCCCTCAGTTCAGGACCGCGATGCCCTGCGCACCCAACTCAGAGAGATTGCCGCACAGGAATTTCCCGGGACCGACATCTACGTAAAGTTGCTTGAGATCGGGCCGCCGGTGGGACGTCCGGTGCAATACCGGCTGAGCGGACCGGACACCGACGTGGTGCGCGATACCGCGCGCGACCTTGCCGCGCTGATGGCCACAGATGACCGGCTGACCAGCATTGTGATGGACTGGAACGAACCGGCGCGGGTGATCCGGGTCAACATCCTACAAGACAAGGCGCGACAACTGGGCATTTCCACCACCGACATCGCGGGCGCTTTGAATGCGATCTATGATGGCACCCAGATCACGCAGCTGCGCGATGCCACATACCTTGTGGATATTGTGGCGCGTGGCGCGCCCGACGACCGCACATCGGTAGAGGCGCTCGCGAACTTGCAATTGAACGCAACCGACGGCGCGGTGATCCCGCTACGTGCCGTTGCCACCTTTGATTTTGGCACTGAACAACCCGTGATCCATCAACGTGACCGGATGCCAACGATTACCGTCAAGGCCGCCATTGCCACCGATGATCAGCCGGACACCATTGCAAACGATCTGGCCGACAAGATCGCCGATTTTCGCGCTGCCCTGCCCTTTGGTTACAGTGTTGTGGTGGGCGGCACGGTTGAATCCAGTGCCGACAGTCAGGGCCCGATAGCCGACGTGGTGCCATTGATGATGCTGATCATGCTGTCGCTGATCATGGTGCAGATGCAGGGATTTCGCCTGACGTTTGTTGTGCTTTGTGTGGCACCTTTGGGCCTCATCGGTGTGGTGGCCGCGTTGGTGCCGTCTGGTGCGCCGTTGGGCTTTGTGGCGATCCTGGGGGTGTTGGCGCTTGTCGGCATCCTGATCCGCAATTCGATCATTCTGGTGCATGAGATCGAAGAGCTGTGCCGCGCCGGGCGCAGCCAGTGGGATGCGGTGTTCGAGGCGTCGGACAGTCGGGCCCGACCAATCCTGTTGACTGCCGCTGCCGCCAGTCTTGCGCTGATCCCGATCTCGCGACAGATTTTCTGGGGGCCGATGGCCTATGCGATGATGGGGGGTATCATCGCCGGCACAGTGATCACTCTGGTCTTTGTGCCAGCACTTTATCTGGCGGTTTTCCGGGTCAAAGCACCGGCGAGCGACGCATAGACGCGACCGCTTCTCCGTCACCGGAACCGTTCAGAAAGTCAAAAACGCAGAGGTGTGGTAGGGGCCAGGACATTCAAATCCCGAGCGATAAGACAAGATATTTGGCACCAAGCTTGCCAAAATCCAACACCGCCGCTTAGGATCGCTGAAAATTTAAGACGTATCCGCAACATAATTGAATAGTGAGATCGGGAGGATAAGATGCTTGATACCAATGCAAACGCCCAGGTGGAACAGGTTCTTGGAGCGCTTAATGAGGCGATGATCGCAGGCGATGCCGCGGCTGCAGCAAATCTTTTTACAGATGATTGCTATTGGCGCGATCTGGTGACCTTTACCTGGAATATCAAAACACTAGAGGGCAAAGAGGCGATTGCCGATATGCTGACGTCGCAATTGTCCGCTGTTGAACCTGAGGGCTGGCGTATCGCCGATGGAGAAGTCGCCACTGAGGATGGCGGCATTACCACGGCCTGGATCAGCTTTGAGACCGCCGTGGCGCGCGGGTACGGATTGATCCGCCTGCGTGACGGGCTGATCTGGACGCTGCTGACGTCGATGGTCGAACTCAAGGGTCACGAAGAACCGCTTGGCATGGACCGCCCCATGGGGGCCAAACACGGCGCTGGCAAGCACCGCCCCACCTGGAAGGAAGAGCGCGAAAAAGAAACCGCAGAGCTTGGCTACAAAACCCAGCCCTATACCGTCATCATCGGCGGCGGTCAGGGCGGGATCGCGCTTGGCGCGCGACTGCGCCAGCTTGGCGTTCCCACGATCATCATCGAAAAGAACGACCGCCCCGGCGACAGCTGGC
The DNA here is from genome assembly GCF_042611115.2 of Sulfitobacter sediminivivens. NCBI lineage: Bacteria > Pseudomonadati > Pseudomonadota > Alphaproteobacteria > Rhodobacterales > Roseobacteraceae > Sulfitobacter > Sulfitobacter sediminivivens. Next base: position 240,292 of record NZ_JBHGAR020000001.1, on the reverse strand, counting down.
GCAACCGTTACAAGTCTCTCTGCCTGCATGATCCCGTGTGGTATGACCATCTGCCCTACCTGCCCTTCCCGCCCAACTGGCCGGTGTTCGCGCCTAAGGACAAGCTTGGCGACTGGCTTGAGATGTATACAAAGATCATGGAGCTCAATTACTGGACGCGCACCACCTGCGAGAGCGCCAGCTTTGACGAGGCCAAAAAGGAATGGACCGTCACCGTCAACCGCGACGGCAAAAAGGTTATCCTCAAGCCCAAGCAGCTTATCTTTGCCACCGGCATGTCCGCCAAGGCCAACATGCCCGAACTGCCGGGTAAGGACACCTTCAAGGGTGACCAGCACCATTCGTCCCAGCACCCAGGCCCGGACGCTTACAAGGGCAAAAAGGCAGTGGTCATCGGCTCGAACAATTCCGCCCACGACATCTGCGCGGCGCTGTGGGAAAACGATGTGGATGTCACCATGGTGCAGCGTTCGACGACCCATATCGTGCGCTCTGAACCACTGATGGAGATTGGCATCGGCGATCTCTATTCGGAACGTGCGGTGGCCTCTGGCATGACCACCAACAAGGCAGATATGATTTTTGCCTCGTTGCCTTATGCAATCCTCCACGAGTTCCAGATCCCAGTCTATGACAAGATCAAAGAGGTGGATGCCGATTTCTATGCAGGGCTGGAAAAGGCAGGGTTCCAGCTTGATTGGGGCTCGGATGGCTCCGGGCTGTTCATGAAATATCTGCGCCGCGGCTCGGGCTATTACATTGATGTGGGTGCCAGCCAGCTGATCATCGACGGTAAGATAAAACTTGCCCACGGGCAGGTCACCGAGGTTGTCGAAGATGGTGTGATCCTTGATGACGACACAAAGCTGGAAGCCGATGTGATCGTCTATGCCACGGGCTATGGCTCGATGAATGGTTGGGTCGCTGACATCGTTGATAAAGAGACCGCAGATAAGGTCGGCAAATGCTGGGGTCTTGGTTCTGACACGCCAAAGGATCCAGGTCCGTGGGAAGGCGAACAGCGCAATATGTGGAAGCCGACCCAGCAAGAGGCGCTATGGTTCCATGGCGGCAACCTGCACCAGTCGCGCCACTATTCGCAGTTCCTGTCCCTGCAAATCAAGGCGCGGATGGAAGGCATCGACACGCCGGTCTATGGCTTGCAAGAGGTCCACCACAAAGGATGATTGCATCGGGGGCCTGGGTGCACGGGGCCCCCTTGTCGTTGCACGCACGCATCAGCCATCGCATTGGAACCGTCCGCCGAGACGGTCCAAGGCCGCGAATCAAATTGTTAACGTAAATCCAGTTCGACAAACATCGGGTGATGGTCCGATGCGATCTGATCGTTATCGACCCGCACGCTTTGTACGCGCGAGGCCAGCATTCCGCCGACAAAACAGTGATCCAGTTGCCGTTTTTGAAGCTTTCCGCCGATCTCTTTGACATGCGTATGAAGCGCCCGCGCTGGGTGACCTGCAGCAATCGCGGCATCAACGAAACCATCATGATACGCCACGTTTGCATGATATGGTGCGTCGCCGATGATGCGGCGATATTCCGCACTGCCCGGCTCTGAATTGAAATCGCCCATCCAAATGGCGGCCAAAGGGCAATCCGGCTCGGCTTTACCCTGCGTCCAATTCCTGTGGGGTTCATCGTCAACACCACTCCAGGGACCACCCTCAAACGGGATGCGGCGGTGGCGTTCCAACAGAAATTCAATTTGATCAAGCCGTTCTTCCACACCAATATGGGCAAGGTGAACTGACAAGACCCGGATCGGCCCCCAAGGGGTTCGGATCATACATTCCAGTGCCGCGTTTTGAGTATTGAGCGGGTTAAGGACGCGGCGCATTGGCAGCAGATGAAGGCGGGACCAGACAATTGGCGTCCGCGATAGTATCATTGTTCCAAATTGCCGGCGTCGGTTGATCACACGTCCTTGGCCAACTGTGCTGGCATCCATGTCAAATGCAGGGCCATAGACGTAGTGGTAATCTGGCAAAAGCTTGGACAGAATTTCCGGCTGATCGTCAAAGCCTGTGCGCTCCCAGTTCCGCTCAACCTCCTGCAAAGCGATAATGTCAGCGCCGTCAATAACATTTGCGATGCGACTCAGGTCATAGCGTCCATCTGCGCCAAAGCCATATTGAATATTGTAGATCACCAGCTTCATGTGAATGTCCCGACACGCGTATCGCAGTATTGAAAGCGCAAATCACGTCTCTGCAAGGGTACTTCGGAGATTTTACATCAATGGACCATAGTTCAGGGACCAAATGCATGGATGCGCCGGATCGTTACAGTGCAAATCAGACACCCAGTGGGGACGCTCACGTTGACGTTTTGTACAAATCACTGAACGTTCTGTTGCGAGCGTAGGGCGACGTTGATCCCTTCTCGCCTATAGCCTCTGGAAACCTGCCAATCAGCCGTTGGGTTTGTACTTGTTTTCGCATCGGGAAATGGTTTGACAGTCCGAACTCAAATCTACGAAATCTCAGATTGCGCAGCACTTCAGAGTTTCAGAGTGTACGCTCTGTTTGATACTACCTGATGTCATGGTCTGATGCGTTGTTCATATTCTGCGATGAACCTGCCCTGTTCCATCGTATCAGGAATCAAGGCACCCCTTGCACGGGCAATCTTCTTTATTGCCAGCCCGCTATCACTGCCGAGCGCAACGAGCGTTGCCGCCGTCACCATGCCAGAACGGCCGATGCCAGCACGGCAATGCACCGCAACGTGCCTGCCATCCAGCAGCATATCCCCAATGCGCCGGACCAGTGGATCAAAAACCTTGATGTCGGGCAGGCCAAAATCCTTGATGGGCGACGATATGAACGCAAGGCCCGCGTCGGCACAGGCAACACTTTCCTCCGCAAGCCCCAACATCTCTGCCTCTTTGGGCACCAGCATGGATACCACTGTATCAACCCCTTGGGCCTGATACGCCTCGATGTCGCCATGCAGGTTATACCCATTCGGGCAGGGCATGATGAACAGGCTTCCGGGCAGGTCCGCCGCAACAATGTAGATTTCAGGCGTCACGGCTTACCGGGTCACCCCTGCCTCTGCCTCAATCTGCTTGCGTGATTTGCGTGCACGCTCTGTGGCTGATTTCAGCTGACCACAGGCCGCCATGATGTCCTCGCCGCGTGGCTTGCGGACCGGGCTGGCATAACCCGCTTTGTAGATAATTTCCGAAAATGCCCGGATGCGGTTGTTCGACGACCGCTTATAGGGCGCGCCGGGCCATTCGTTGAACGGGATCAGGTTGATCTTGGCTGGAATCCCACGAATCAGATCGACCAGCCGGTGCGCATCCGCATCGCTGTCGTTCACGCCATCCAGCATGACATATTCAAATGTGATCCGTTCCGAATTGCTGACTTTGGGGTACTCGCGCAGGGCGTTCAGCAGTTCCGCAATATTCCAGCGCTTGTTGATCGGCACCAGCGTATCGCGAACCTCGTCCGTTGTTGCATGAAACGACACAGCCAACTGGCAGCCGATCTCCTGAGCCGTGCGCGCAATCTCTGGCACCACGCCAGATGTGCTGAGTGTGATCCGGCGGCGCGACAATTGTATGCCCTCAGGGTCCATCGCGATTTTCATCGCATCGCGCACATTTTCAAAATTATAAAGCGGCTCGCCCATGCCCATCAGCACGATGTTGGACAGCAACCGCGCCTCATAGGTCCGGGTGCCCGTTTGGGGCCATTCATCCAGATCGTCCCGTACCACCATCACCTGACCAATGATTTCTGCCGCTGTCAGGTTACGGACCAATTTTTGGGTGCCGGTATGACAGAACGAACAGGTCAGCGTACAACCCACCTGACTTGAGACACAAAGTGTGCCACGCCCGTCTTCGGGGATATAGACAACCTCAACCTCGTGACCGCCCGCGATCTGCACCAGATACTTGCGCGTGCCGTCCTCGCTCACTTGTTTGGTCACGACTTCGGGTACGGCAATGACAAAGTTCTCTGCCAGTTCGGCCCGGAACGCCTTGGACAGGTTGGTCATGGACTCGAAATCGCGCACGCCCCATTGATAGATCCATTGCCAGATTTGGCCGACCCGCATCTTGGCCTGCTTTTCCGGCGTGCCCATCGCGATCAACGCATCGCGCATCGCATCGCGGGTCATCCCGACAAGGTTCGCAGGCCCCTCCGGCAATTTGCGCGGTATGGTGTGAACGTCTTGGGTTATGGGCGCAGACATAAGCGATTCTCCAACGAGCAGCGATGTGCCTCTATATAGGGACTGGCCACCAAATCAAAAGCAAACAGCCCCGCAAGTGCAGGGCTGCTTTGCGAGGTTTTCAAAAAAGGATTAGCCGCCGCAGCGTTTGGCCGCGTCTTCCACAGCTGCTGTGAACCCCAGCAAGGAAAAGCTGTCCTTGGTCTGTGTGCCCCGACCGGACCGGCCCGTCAGAACTGCATCAGAACCGCGCTTCATCGCTGTGATGATCTTGTTGTCGTCCTCGGTGGTCGCGGGCCATGCCCATTCCCCTTCGGTGAACAATTCAAACGTGTTGCCTGAGATGTTCATGTTGACGGTCGACCCGGACGCAAAAGGATAGCCGCCGGTAAAGGCCACCTGGCCTTTGGCACCGGCCGAGGGACGGTAAAATACCATCAACAACGTCTGACCCCGGTTCACCGCAACCACGCGCCCATCGCGTGAGTTCACAGTTTCCTTGGGCGTCGAAACACCCCAGCATTCCGTCGGATTGTCCTCGACAAAAACGCTCCAATCGGTCTTTGCTGCGACTCTGTTGTTACTCTGTTCCTGCGCCGAAACGCCGCTTGCCAAAAGCGCGGCAACACCTGTTGCCAACCCCAGCGATCTCAAAATTCCCATCTTTTACAGCCTCCAGCCGTCCTTAACCTCAATCTTTGTCCCAAACACCCGTCGGCAACCCTTATCATGGCTGTTCTCTTGCAAGTGCCTGTATTCTTTCCGACAACAATCATAATAACGTCAAACACGCGACCAGCGAAAGCCTGATTGGCAAATTTTCGCCCACAAAAAGCGCAATAGAAGGAACAATTCATGGTCAATCCTGCCCCTTTCACCGAAATCTGGCGCGGCCCCTTCCTTGAAAGCGTTCATTCCGGGCATGCGGTCATCTGTGATGACACCGGTCAAATCGTTGACGCATGGGGAAATCCTGATGCGGTGGTCCTGCCACGATCGTCCTCAAAGATGATTCAGGCGCTGCCCCTGATCACTTCCGGTACCGCAGATAAAGTCGGTCTTGGCACAGAACAACTGGCCCTGGCCTGCGCGTCACATCAGGGGGACAAGATCCACACGGACCGTGTCGGTATCTGGCTCAAGACGCTGGGTCTGGGGGATGATGATTTCCGCTGCGGTGCTCATATTCCGTATTCCCGCGCGGCAGACGTGGCCCTGATCAAATCAGACGAAAGCCCTTGCCAAATCCACAACAATTGTTCGGGCAAACACGCCGGGTTTCTGACCCTCAATCAGCACCTTGGGGGCGATGCAGACTATGTTGACATGAAACACCCCGTGCAACGCGCCTGTCTCGACGCGTTCGAAACCGTGACGCGAGAAACCTCACCCGGCTACGGCATCGACGGCTGTTCTGCCCCTAACCACGCCAGCACCCTGCACGGAATGGCCCGCGCCATGGCCCATTTCGCAGCGGCACCCGAAGGGTCAGCCGAAGCACGGCTGCATCAGGCGATGCGCCTGCACCCCGAACTGGTCGCTGGCGAAACCCGCGCCTGCACCGAACTGATGCGCGCCATGGACGGCAAAGTTGCCCTGAAAACAGGGGCCGAAGGGTATTTCACCGCCATTCTGCCAGACCGGAAACTTGGCATCGCCCTCAAGGCCGCCTGCGGCACCACTCGCGCCGCTGAATGTGCGATCACCGCCCTGCTGGTCAGATTGGGCGCGCTGGATGCCAATCACCCTGCAGCACTCAAGCGCATGAACGCACCGATCACAAACTGCCGTGGCATTCAGACAGGCATGATCAAACCGGCGGCAGGCCTGATGTAAACGTGGGTCCGTTTTGGGTTACATTTCGACGATTGGCGCGACCTCTGCGGTCCCGGTTCCATCCGCAACCATTGGACATCCAGCCGCCATTTTGCAGGCCTCGTCGATATCCGCCGCCCTTACGATGGTGAACCCGGACAGCGGGTTTGAACCGCCATTGTCTTCGACACCCTTGGCACTGACCGTCTTGGACATGCCAACCGGATTTCCCGGGTTCACCATCTTGTCACCAAGGCCTTTCATCCAGGCCTCCCATGCGGCCATGGCTTTGGCCCCTTCCTCTGGTGTCTCGGGCATGGCACCGCCATGATAGGCAAATATAAATTCTGGCATGATCTTCTCCTCTGCTGGGTTTGAAATTCTTAACCAAGAAACCGCGCAAGCCGCGTCAGCGGTCCGTTCCACCCTGCCGAATGACGCGCGGCCACTTCCTCGCTAGACAACTCGCGGTGATCAATGATCAACTTTGATCCAATCCCGGTTTCGACCACGGTAAATGTCACATGGCTTTCCGCACCGCGCTGGTCGTCATCGTCATGCCAACCCCAGGTGAACCCGATGCTGTGACCTTGATCGACCCGCGTCACCTGCCCGGACATCTTGAACCGATTGCCCTCATCGTTTAGCATCACGGCGTACCACGGACCAGGCTTGCTGAAATCAAGCTGTTCTTCGGGCAAGGTCATCCCATCATGCCCCCACCATTGGATCAGCATGGCATGCGATGAAATCACTTCGAACAACCGCGCCGGGCTGGCCGTAAATTCGCGTTCAAGCCGGATGTCAGCCATCGTCTGTCCCCCCGTCGTGCGCCAATAGCGCATCAAGCCGGTCAAGCCCCGCTTCCCAAAACGCACGATGCGAAATGGTCCAGTCTGAAATCGCCTTCAGCGCATTGGGCTGAACCGAATAATACCGCTTCGTCCCCGCCACACGCTGTTGAATGACCCCCGCCTTGCGTAGAACTTTCAGGTGCCGTGACACAGCTGGTGCGGACATCTCTACATCCGCTACCAGATCACCCGCCGCCAATTCGCCCTGCGCCATGAGCCGCTCCACCACCGCAAGACGGGTCCGGTCAGACAGCGCGGCAAAGGTGGCGGCAAGCTGGGTCATATCCCAAATTTAACAATATTGTTAATTAAGTAAAGACCGAAGTTATGCGATCCCTGCCCCAGCTTCTTTTCGCGACAAATACTCCAGGGGGGTCTGGGGGCCTGCAGCCCCCAGACGGTCGCCGCGTTACGCGGCGAAGTCAGCCTTGCGATACCCCTGTACAAACAACAACGCTGTCAAATCACCAAAATTGATCCGCACATCACATTCCGCCGAGACCACTGGCTTGGCATGCAGCGCCACTCCCAATCCGGCCCGGTGCAACATGCCCAGATCATTTGCCCCGTCACCCACGGCGATGACATCAGTTTCCTGTATTCCCAATCTTTTGGTGATTTCGGCCAAGGCATCGACCTTGGCCTGTTTGCCAAGGATCGGAAGGCCGACCTCGCCCGTCAAAAAGCCGTCTGACACCAGCAAGGTATTGGCCCGATTTTCATCAAACCCCAACTCCGCCGCGACTTGCGCGGTGAACGCGGTGAACCCGCCAGAAACCAACGCCGCATGACCGCCCTGGGCCTTCATCGTCGCCACCAGGGCTTTGCCCCCGGGCATCATGGTGATCCGCTCGGCCAACACCTTGTCGATCACACCCACATCCAGCCCCGCCAGCAGACCCACACGTTCGCGCAGCGCACCGTCAAAATCCAGCTCGCCGTTCATCGCCCTTGCCGTGATGTCCTTGACGCGGGGCCCGACGCCCGCCTCATCCGCCAGTTCGTCAATACATTCCTGCTGGATCATTGTGCTGTCCATGTCCGCCAGAAGCATCTTTTTTCGGCGTCCCTCGGTGGGCATCACCACCATATCAACACCGATCGCCTGACAGTCTTTCCAAACCTCCCACCGGTTGCCGGGCACTTGGTCAACGACAAATTCAGCGGCCTCGTCAGGGGCCAACCAGATGGCATCGCCCCCGCCCCAGGCGTTGCGCAGGCTTTCGACCAGCGCCGGGTCGAGGGCCGCGTTCATTGGGGAGGTAAGCAAAACAACGGTAAACATCAGCAAGGTTTCCTATCCGCGCCAAAGATGTCGCAAAAAATGACTGAAGCGGCGTTCTAGCTGCGTTTTGCCGCTTGTGCCAGACCACGCGCGCCCGTATCTCCATCAGCGGGACACCCTTCCCCAACGAAGGGCATTTATCTGTAAGGATAGCAGACATGAGCACGATACTTCCTGCCACGCGGCCGGCAAATCCGCGTTTTTCTTCTGGCCCTTGTGCCAAAATCCCCACATTTGATCTCAGCAAGCTCAGCGGTGCACCCTTGGGCCGCAGCCACCGTGCGGCCCCCGGCAAGGCCAAGCTGCTTGAGGCGATTGAAACCACCCGCGACATCCTCGGCGTGCCGGCAGATTATCGCATCGGCATTGTGCCGGCGTCCGACACAGGCGCGTTTGAGATGGCAATGTGGTCAATGCTGGGCGAACGTCCTGCTGAAATGGTCGCATGGGAAAGCTTTGGCGCAGGCTGGGTCACGGATGTGATCAAACAGCTTAAGATCGACGCACAGGTGCACACCGCTGAGTATGGCGACATCGTCGATATGGCGGCGCTGAACTATGACAATGACGTTTGTTTTACATGGAACGGCACCACCTCCGGCGTGCGTATGCCATCGGGCGATGCAATCCCGGCGAACCGCGAGGGCCTGACGCTCTGTGATGCGACATCGGCTGCATTTGCGATGGATCTGCCGTGGGACAAACTGGATGTGACAACCTTCTCCTGGCAAAAGGTGCTGGGCGGTGAAGCGGCGCATGGCATGTTGATCCTGTCGCCCCGCGCGGTTGAGCGGCTCGAAACCTATACCCCCGCATGGCCCCTGCCCAAGATTTTCCGTCTGACCAAAGGCGGCAAACTGATCGAAGGCATCTTTAAAGGCGAGACTATCAACACGCCTTCGATGCTCTGTGTTGAGGATTACCTTGTCGCCTTGGACTGGGCCAAATCCGTGGGCGGCCTGAAGGGATTGATTGCGCGCGCAGATGGCAATGCCAAAGCGATTGCCGACTTTGTCGCATCTCACGATTGGATCGATTTTCTGGCAATCGATCCAGCGACCCGCTCCAACACATCCGTGTGTCTGAAATTCACAGATGACCGTATCGCCGACGGGGCCGCCTTTGCCAAAGCCGTTGCAAAGCGGCTGGCGGATGAAAACGTCGCGCTGGATATCGGCGCTTACCGTGACGCGCCTCCGGGTCTGCGCATCTGGTGTGGTGGGACTGTGGAAACTTCAGATATCGCCGCGATGCTGCCTTGGCTGGCATGGGCATTCGAGGCTGAGATCAACGCGGGCTGAGCAACCCTCACATACCGACGCGATACCGACGTAATACCGACATTCAATAAGGACCAAAACAATGGCCCCCAAAGTACTCATCTCCGACAAACTCAGCGCCGCCGCCGTGCAGATTTTCAAAGACCGCGGCATCGACGTCGACTTCCAGCCCGACCTGGGTAAGGACAAAGACAAGCTGGCCGAAGTGATCGGCAACTACGATGGTCTCGCCATCCGCTCCGCCACCAAAGTGACCGAAAAGATTCTCGCCAATGCGCCAAACCTCAAGGTGATTGGCCGCGCGGGAATTGGCACTGATAACATCGACAAAGACGCCGCATCCAAAAAGGGTGTGATCGTCATGAACACACCTTTTGGCAACATGATCACCACCGCCGAACACGCCATCGCGATGATGTTTGCCGTGGCCCGCCAAATTCCCGAGGCCTCTGCTTCGACCCACGCTGGCAAGTGGGAAAAGTCGAAATTTATGGGGGTTGAACTGACCGGAAAAACCCTTGGTGTGATTGGCGCAGGCAACATTGGCGGTATCGTCTGTGACCGCGCCCGCGGCCTTAAAATGAAGGTTATCGCCTATGATCCGTTCCTCGGCGAAGAAAAAGCCGAGAAAATGGGCGTCGAAAAGGTCACGCTTGACGCGTTGCTTGCGCGCGCTGATTTCATCACGCTGCACGTCCCGTTTACCGATCAAACCGCCAACATCCTCAGCCGTGAGGCGCTTGAGAAAACCAAGAAGGGCGTGCGGATCATCAACTGTGCCCGCGGCGGTCTGGTGGACGAACAGGCGCTCGCGGATCTTTTGAAGTCTGGCCATGTTGCTGGCGCAGCTTTCGATGTCTTTGCGGTCGAGCCCGCAACCGAGAACCCGCTTTTCAACTTGCCAAACGTCGTCTGCACCCCTCATCTGGGCGCGGCCACGACCGAGGCACAGGAAAACGTGGCCCTGCAGGTCGCAGACCAAATGTCTGACTATCTGCTGACAGGTGCCGTGAGCAACGCACTCAACATGCCATCGGTGACAGCAGAAGAAGCCAAGGTCATGGGTCCATGGCTCAAACTGTCGGGGCATCTTGGCGCGTTTATCGGGCAGATGACAGATGAGCCGATCAAAGCGATCAACATCCTTTATGATGGCTGCGTCGCTGAGATGAACCTCAACGCCCTGAATTGCGGTGTGGTCGCGGGTATCATGAAACGCGCTAACCCGGATGTGAACATGGTCAGCGCGCCAGTTGTTGCCCGTGAGAAAGGCATCCAGATCAGTACGACCAACCAAGATAAGTCTGGCGTTTTTGATGGGTACATCAAAGTAACGGTTGTTACTGACAAACGTGAACGGTCAATTGCTGGCACGGTGTTCTCGGATGGCAAACCACGCTTCATCCAGATCAAGGGCATCCATATCGACGCCGAAGTTGGCGAACATATGCTCTATACCACCAACGAGGACGTGCCGGGGATCATCGGTACCTTGGGTCAAACAATGGGCGAAAACGGCGTGAACATCGCCAACTTTACCCTTGGCCGCGCCGCCGTGAAGGGCGAGGCGATTGCCCTTCTTTATGTCGATGCAGAGGTTCCCGCGCCGGTCATAAAGAAACTGCAGGACACCGGCATGTTTACCCAAGTCAAACCACTGCAATTCGACGTGGCCTGACCCGGACAGCGGTGTTAAACAACCTGCGTTTGCCCCCGGTGGGGCGGGCGCAACAAGAGGAACATTCCCATCTCACAGCCCCTTTATGCCATCGGCGATATTCATGGTCAGCTGGCCGAGCTTCACCGTGTGCTGGACCTCATCGAGAAAGATGGCGGCAAGGATGCGCAAATCATCTTTCTGGGCGATTATACCGACCGAGGTCCGGACAGCCGCGGTGTTATGGATCTGTTGGTCGAGGGACAGGCAAAATCGCGCAACTGGACCTTTCTAAAGGGCAACCACGACCGCATGTTCGAATGGTTCATGCAAAAGCCGCTGCGCAATGATCCGTATCTGATGGTTGAACTTTATTGGCTGCATCAGCGGCTGGGTGGCGACACGACGATGCAATCCTACGGCGTTGACGCATTCAGAGGCCGCCGTAACAAGGACGTGCAGGCCGAAGCGCTTGCCGTGGTCCCGCAAAGCCATCTGGATTTTCTCGCAGGGCTGGAGTTGTCATACCAGACCAAGGATCTGTTTTTTGTCCATGCCGGAATTGTCCCCGGTGTCCCCCTGAAGAAACAGAAAGAAGAAAACCTGCTGTGGATCAGGCAGGAGTTTCACAGACATGAAAAACCACATCCCAAGCTGATCGTGCATGGTCATACGCCCATTGATCACCCAACCCACTATGGCAACCGCGTCAATCTGGATACCGGCGCGGGTTATGGCGAACCCCTGACTGCTGCGGTTTTTGAGGGGGCAAAGTGTTGGACTCTGACTGCGTCGGGGCGCGTGCCGCTCGTACCGGAATAACCGGACCCCAGACAGCATGCGCTTGCCGCGCGCAGACATATCCTTTGCTCCGGTGACGCTGACCTAGATCGCGATAATCTTTTCTGCAAATCCTGTAAAATCCGGCGCATGATACAATGCTGTTCCTGATGCTGCGATATCCTTCATCGCGGCAGCGCTTTTGGCATCTGGCCCTGGCCCCGGTTCGCGCAGCACAACCGCGCGGATACGTCCGGGATGACGGGCGATGGCATCGCGGTAAACGAAGGCGTCGTGCTGCCCCGTGTCGCCCACCAAGACGAATGCCAGGTCAGGATTGGCGGCCATTAGAATATCAATGCTGCCACCTTTGTGGTCGCCATGGGTGCCAGTTATGAACTGTGTCTTGCTCAGCCCCAGATCCCGCAAAAACATCGGTCCGAGTGTCAGCCCTGCGCGTTCGAATATCCCAGTCAGGAAATGATGAAGGTTCCAAGGGCTGGAGCTGACGTAATAGACCGGGTTGCGCCCGCTGTCGGACAGCGCCGCGATAAAGGTGACCGCATCGGGGAAAATGCGGCGGGTCAGCAGATTGCCAGTCAGCGAGGTCCAAAGGTTGCGCACCAGTGAATAGGCCCCCGTTTCCAACATCGTATCATCAACATCAGAAATTACGGCAAACTCTGCATCCTGCCGCACTGCCAGCACAGGACAGATCGTCACGCCTGTCTGACCCTCGATTGACGTTTCGACATCGATCCAGCCCTCAGCGGTCCAACGCGGAAGCATCAGGCTGAAATAGCCTTCTTCATCTGTCAGGGCTGTGACACCTTGGGCGGACACCTCTACACCAGCCACTTCATCGGTCAGAAACAGCGAGACCATCTGACGAAAATTGACCCAAACCGATTGTGTGGGCAGCGGCTTGTTCCGTCTAAGTGCCGCAAGCACCCGTCCGCGAACCACCAAATTATCAGGAGTCTCGTAGCCGATATAAGGTTCAATGATGCGCCGTTTATCGTTCTGGCCGCGCAGACGGTCCAATACGTACTCAGTGCGCCAGGCAAAAGAATGAATAATGCGTTTGATCATGGTCCCTAACGCGGCAGAGCCTCAGATGGTTCAATTGTTGGATCAGATGCGCATGCCAAGCCTGCGCATCACCACCGAGTGATCTGGCCAGACTTACGTCCAATCCAGAACAACTTTGCCCGATTGTCCCGATTTCATCGCAGCAAACCCTGCCTCAAAATCATCGACGGCAAAGCGGTGCGTGATGATCTTGGACACGTCCAAACCATTCTCAAGCATGGCAATCATCTTGTACCAGGTCTCAAAAATCTCTCGCCCATAGACACCTTTGATTGTGATGGCTTTGAACACTATCGCGCTCCAGTCGACGGGTGATTTGCCGGGTGGAATGCCCAGCATCGCAATACGGCCGCCCATGGTCATCGCATCCACCATTTGATCCAATGCCCGCTGGTTGCCGGACATTTCCAATCCGACGTCAAAGCCCTGTTTCATCTTCAGCTTTGGGAACACATCACGCAGTTCCTCAGAGGCGACATTGACGGGAATCACGTCCGTCACCTTCTCGGCCAACGCAAGGCGGTCGGGGTTCACATCCGTGATCACCACATGGCGGGCACCCACGTGCCGCGCCACTGCGGCAGCCATAATGCCAATCGGACCGGCACCAGTGATCAAAACATCTTCGCCCACCAGATCAAAGCTTAGCGCGGTGTGCACGGCGTTGCCCAAGGGATCGAGGATCGCACCGATGTCATCGGAAATTTCATCTGGCAATGGCACCACATTGAATGCAGGCAGCTTCAAATACTGCGCAAATGCCCCTTGTTCATTTACGCCGATACCCCGTGTGGCCGGGTCGAGGTGAAATTTGCCTGCGCGGCTCTGACGGGATTTTTTTCCGATCAGATGTCCTTCGCCAGAACACCTTTGCCCAATCTCCAATCCTTCGACATTGCGGCCCAACTTAACAATCTGACCCGCAAACTCATGCCCCGTAATCATTGGAACGGGAACTGTTTTCTTGGCCCACTCGTCCCAGTTCCAGATGTGAATATCCGTCCCGCAAATCCCGGTCTTGTTGATTTTGATCAGCACGTCGTCGGGGCCGATTTCCGGCACCGGCGCATGAACCATCCACAACCCCTCGCGGGCGTGGAGCTTTGACAGTGCTTTCATTTCGTTGGTAGTCATTTCAACACCCCACATGCTTTGCCAGCCACCTCAAACGCCTTCAGCGCACGGTCCAATTCATCCCGGCTCAATGCCGCGTTCATTTGCGTTCTGATCCGGGCTTGTCCGCGCGGCACCACCGGAAAGAAAAACCCGCTGACATAAACGCCTTCTTCAAATAGGCGCGCAGCCATATCCTGCGCCAGCTGTGCCCCACCCAGCATGACAGGCACAATCGGGTGTTCGCCAGGCAACAGGTCAAACCCAAGCCCTTCCAGACCCGCACGCCAATATTTCGTGTTCTCAAACAACCGTGTCCGCAGGTCGTCGCCCTGTTCAACCAGTTCCAACGCTTTGATGCCCGCCATCACAATCGACGGCGGCAGGGAGTTTGAAAACAGATAGGGCCGCGCACGTTGGCGCAACAGATCAATCACCGGCTGTGGCCCCGCAATATATCCACCGATTGCACCGCCCAGCGCCTTGCCCAATGTCCCGGTCAGGATATCCACGTCAACACCGTGATGGGCTGGGGTGCCTTCGCCCTTGGGCCCCATGAACCCGGTTGAGTGGCAATCGTCCACCATCACCAGCGCTTCATATTTCTCGGCCAGCGCAACAATCTCGGGTAGCTTGGCCAGATAGCCATCCATGCTGAATACCCCATCCGTCGCAATCAGGGTAAACCGCGCGCCGTCATCGCGGGCCTTGATAAGCTGCGCTTCCAGATCATCCATATCGCTGTTGGCATAGCGATACCGCTTGGCCTTACAAAGGCGGATACCGTCAATGATCGACGCGTGGTTCAGCGCGTCAGACACAATCGCGTCTTCGGGTCCAAAAAGCGGCTCAAACAGCCCGCCGTTGGCGTCAAAACAGGCCGCAAACAGGATCGAATCGTCTTTGCCGAGGAAGGCCGCCAACTTTTGTTCCAACTCGCGGTGGATGTCCTGCGTCCCACAGATAAAACGGACGGAGGCCATGCCAAAACCGCGGGGGTCCATCGCCGCTTTTGCGGCCTTGATAAGCTCTGGGTGATCCGCCAACCCAAGGTAATTGTTTGCGCAAAGGTTGATCACGTCCCGATCCCCGACGGTGATCTCACCGCCTTGGGGCGAAGTGATCAGACGCTCACGCTTCATCATCCCTTCGGCTTCGATGCCGGCGAGGGTTTCAGTGATGTGGCTGAGATAGGCTTGGGTCATGAATCATACTCCTAGGTGCAGGGGATTTAGCATGTCGGACAGATTTCCGAAATAGAGGAATTTGTCTTGTATGACGGATTTTTGGCAAATCGAGATACCAGCATGTGGATTGACGGGACGTTTGGGCTGACTTCTTCTGCTTGGCACCGCATAGTCTATGAATAGCAACAGGAGATCACCATGACCAAAGATATCGTTATTCTGGGTGGCGCGCGTACGGCCATTGGTACATTCGGCGGTGCGCTTGCGGGTACACCCCCGACGGATCTTGGTACAGCCGTTGCCCGCGAGGCGATGGCGCGGGCCGGTGTTGATCCGGCACAGATCGAGCATGTGGTCTTTGGCAATGTCATCAACACAGAACCGCGCGACATGTATCTCAGCCGCGTCGCCGCACGGCAGGCATGTGTCCCGGATGAAGTGCCCGCAATGAATGTGAACCGCCTGTGTGGATCCGGCGTTCAGGCCATCGTATCGGCCGTTCAGAACCTCATGCTTGGTGATGCGGACTTTGCCTTGGCAGGGGGGGCGGAAAACATGTCTCGGTCGCCCTACATCATGCCAGATGCGCGGTGGGGCCAGAAAATGGGCGATGTGCGCACGCTCGATATGATGCTTGGCACGCTGAACTGTCCCTTTGGCACGGGGCACATGGGGGTAACGGCGGAAAATGTTGCGGCAGAGCATGGCATCAGCCGTGCGGATCAGGACGCCTTTGCGCTGGAAAGCCAAAACCGCGCTGCTGCAGCGATTGAGGCGGGATATTTCAAGGAACAGATCGTGCCTGTTGAGGTGCGTGTGAAACGGGACATGGTGCCGTTTGATACCGACGAACACCCCAAAACCACCACGATTGACGCATTGGCCGGCTTGCGCACCGTTTTCCAAAAGGACGGGACCGTCACGGCTGGGAATGCCAGCGGCATCAACGACGGTGCCGCAGCTTTGGTGCTGGCAACGTCGGATGCTGCAGAAAAAGCGGGCCTGAAACCCCGCGCCCGCATCATTGGCTATGCGCATGCGGGCGTCCGACCGGAGGTGATGGGTATCGGGCCGGTGCCAGCAGTGCAAAATCTGCTGTCCAGAACAGGCCTGTCCGTCGATGATTTTGATGTGATCGAAAGTAACGAAGCTTTTGCATCGCAAGCCTGTGCCGTCACCAAAAACCTTGGACTTGACCCGGCCCGCGTCAACCCGAATGGTGGTGCCATTGCGCTTGGCCATCCGGTGGGGGCGACCGGGGCGATCATCACGGTCAAGGCGCTTTATGAATTGGAGCGGACCGGCGGCAAACGCGCGTTGATCACCATGTGCATTGGCGGCGGACAGGGCATCGCCCTTGCGATTGAACGTCTTTAACCGATCCGGTCCAGCACCATCACCACCACAGCCCCAAAGGTCGCGCCGATCATCAGCGACAATGCAACCCAACGCCAGAAGGGGCGGTGCTTGGGCAAGGCCTCATTGCTTTGCCGCAGCAGCGCGCTTTCAACCAGGCCAGGCAAACGTGGACCAAACCGTGCCAATACCATGGCTGTGCTTTTCAGATCGGTCAGAATGGCCCGTGGGCCGATGGATTTTGTGATATAATCTGTGACGATGGGGCTTGCGACCTCCCAAATGTTGATATGCGGGTTGAGAGACCGCGCAACCCCTTCGACCACCACCATTGTCCGTTGCAACAAGATCAGTTCGGTCCGGGTTTCCATGCCAAATCGCTCAGTCACTTCAAAGAGATAGCTTAGCAAACGTGCCATCGAAATATGCGTCGCATCCATGCCAAAGATCGGCTCACCTACTGCGCGTAATGCGCGGGCGAATTCATCGACATCTTTGTCGGCTGGTACATATCCCGCCTCAAAGTGGACTTTCGCAACGCGCATGTAATCGCGGCGGATAAACCCATAGAGGATCTCGGCGTAGACCCGGCGCGTGTATTCGTCGATGTGGCCCATGATCCCAAAATCATAG
Organism: Sulfitobacter sediminivivens; assembly: GCF_042611115.2. NCBI lineage: Bacteria > Pseudomonadati > Pseudomonadota > Alphaproteobacteria > Rhodobacterales > Roseobacteraceae > Sulfitobacter > Sulfitobacter sediminivivens. The sequence continues at coordinate 223,028 of NZ_JBHGAR020000001.1, read as the reverse complement.
GCAATAATATCGCCATTTGCCGCGACTTTCATATTGCCCTGATGCATATCCGCGTGGAAATACCCGTCGCGCAGCGCGTGGTTCAGGAACAGGTGCAGTACCCGTTTCGACAAGGCAACGCGGTCATGCCCAGCCGCATCAATTGCGGCATTGTCCCCCATCGCGGCACCATCGGCCCAGCCCAACGTCATCACCCGCCGCGCTGAGTGGTTCCACTTGATGTCCGGCAGTTGAAAGCCTTCGTCGTTCTTGGTGTTGGCCGCAAATTCCGATGCCGCAGCACTTTCCAGCCTCAGATCGAGCTCACCACGCACCACGCCGTCAAAGTGTTCAATCACTTCCGTCGGGCGCAGTCGGCGCGAGCCGGGGGAGAAAACCTCGACCATCCGGGCGGCAAGGTAAAAGGCATCCACGTCCTTGCGAAACGCGCGCTCAATGCCGGGGCGCAGGACTTTTACAGCGACCTCTTCACCTGAATCAATCAACCGCGCTTTGTGAACCTGCGCAATCGACGCCGCCGCAACAGATTCGCTGAATTCGGAGAAGATGGCAGAAACCGGTTCGCCCAGTTCACGCTCAACCTCGGCCTTCGCTTCTTCGATAGAGAAAGGTGGTAGTTTGTCCTGTAGCACTCGCAATTGGACGGCCAGTTCGTCGCCAACAACATCAGGTCGGGTCGAAAGCACCTGACCAAATTTGATGTATGCGGGACCAAGTGCCGTTAACGCGCGCGTCGCGGGCGGCATTGTCGGATCGCCTTTGTACCCCAACCATTTGAATGGCAGGCCCAGCGCCCGTGCAACAAAACGCAGCGCCGGTGTTGCCTCAAACGCATCAAGCACGACATTCATCGCCCCGGTGCGTTCCAGTGTTGCGCCTGTGCGGATCAGACGCCAAATATTGTGCGGGCCGCGCATATTAAAGCTTCCAACCCGAATGCAGTGCGGCAATACCCATCGCCATATTACGATACTTCGCCTGCTCAAAACCAGCATCACGAACCATGCTCAAAAAGGTTTCCTGATCTGGAAAGTTCCGAATGGATTCAACCAGATATTGATAGCTGTCACGGTCATTCGCGATCAACTGACCCATGCGGGGGATCACATTAAAGCTATATAGATCATAGGCTTTTTGCATCATCGGGTTCGGCAGTTGGCTGAATTCCAGAACCATCAGACGTCCACCGGGCCGCAGCACACGAAACGCTTCGTTCAGCGCTTCTTGCGGTCTTGTCACATTCCGGATGCCAAAGCTGATTGTGTAAACATCAAAGGTGTTATCGGCGAACGGCAATGTCATTGCATCGCCCACGACCCAATCCAAACTGTCTGCGAGGCTGTCAGCTTCGGCGCGCTGGCGGCCCTCAACAAGCATCTGTTCGGTCAGATCAAGCACGGTTGCATGACCACTGCCCGCACGCTTGAGGAACTTGAATGAAACATCCCCGGTACCGCCCGCAACATCCAAAAGCTTTTGACCTGCGCGCGGCGCAAGCCAATCCATCATCGCCTCTTTCCAGATGCGGTGAATTCCGACGCTCATCACATCATTCATGATGTCATATTTGCTGGCCACATCGCCAAACAGCGATTTTACCTTGCCCGCCTTTTCGCTTTCCAGAACGGTCTGGGCACCAAAATGCGTTGTCTTATCCGTGTCCATGACACCTTCCTGCCTCACTGTGGTCCATTTGGGGTTATATTGCCCAGCGCGAAGAAACAAATCCTCATTATGACGCAGGGGCTAGAACAATATGGGCTTTCTGACATGGATTGTTCTTTTGGAATGTCGGTTGGGGCGCTTGCGATCCTTTCTGTGATAGTTGTGACGCATATTCTTCGGCGCATCTCACACAACGGATCGTATCCTGACATCAAACTGACCGGAGCGCGCCGCATGGGCATTGTCGATTTGGATCCTGTCAGCAGCAGGATCGCAAATATGGGCATGGATAGGCCAGTGCACATGACACTTGGTACTATTGTGAAGCGGCCAAAACAGGGTTTACGCATCATCAGCCGAGGCTCAGGCTGATTAATCCTGTTCTGTCTTTGGGGCTCCACGATCTTTCAACCCATGCTCAGCGGTTTGGGGGCCATCATGATGACGGCGATGATATTTTACACGGTGATGTACATTTCTGCCTACGAAGCGCGGTATCATGACCGAGGCATCACTGCTCCCAACTGGATGTTTCAGCAGAAGCATTTTTCATGGGAGGATTTCATCACCATCCGCGACAATGGGCATTACAACGACGTCCTGAAATTTGTCGACGGAAAGATGTCTTTGCAGAAACACCTTGTCGGCATCCACACCTTCCTTACATTCGTGTCAGATCTAGAGGACATGAACGTCAGGACCTGATGCCCGAACTACCCGAAGTTGAAACCGTCCGTTGCGGATTGGCCCCCGTCATGGAAAATGCCGTGATTGCGCGCGCTGATGTGAACCGGCCAGACCTGCGCTGGCCGTTCCCCGAACGCATGGCTGAGCGCCTGAGTGGGCAAAAGGTTGAGCGACTGCGCAGACGTTCCAAATATATTCTGGCTGATCTGGCGTCAGGAGAATCATTGCTGATCCATCTTGGTATGTCAGGGCGTATGCTGATTTCTGGCGATCCGTTGGGAAAATTTGTAAACGATCACCCCAGCCCTGAAAAACACGACCATGTTGTTTTGCACATGTCCAATGGCGCACGGATCACCTTTAACGACCCCCGTCGCTTTGGTGCCATGGACCTGATGGACACGGCCACAGCAGATCAGCACAAACTGCTTGCTGTTTTGGGGCCAGAGCCGCTTGGCAACGACTTTCACGAGGCACATTTGATTGCGGCGCTCAAGGGGCGGAACATGCCGATCAAATCGGCGCTGCTGGATCAGCGCATTGTCGCGGGGTTGGGAAATATCTATGTCTGTGAAACGCTTTACCGCGCAGGCATCAGCCCTGCCTGCAAGGCGGGGCGCATTTCAGCGGTGCGGGTCGCCGCTTTGGTCCCGATCATTCGGCAGGTATTGTCAGAGGCGATCAAGGCGGGCGGATCGTCGTTGCGGGATTTTCGACAAGCGGATGGCGAACTGGGCTACTTCCAGCACCGTTTCGATGTCTATGGACGTGAGGGCCAGGCATGCCGAACACCCGACTGCGGCAATATCATAGGACGTATCGTTCAATCGGGGCGCTCGTCTTTCTATTGCCCGACATGTCAAAGATGACTTGAAACGGGGTGAACCCGTGATATGCACAACGGTCTGAGCGCAACAAACGAGAGCACACTTGATGGCTTATGAAACAATCATCGTAGACGTGGACAATCACGTGGCCCTGATCACCCTGAACAGGCCTGATGCACTGAATGCGCTGAATGACCAGTTGATGACGGAATTGGCTGCCGCTTTGAAAGCTGCTCAGGAAAATGAAAAGGTGCGTTGCATCGTCATTACCGGATCTGAAAAAGCGTTTGCCGCCGGGGCTGACATTGCGATGATGCGAGACAAGACATTTGTCGAAGCGTTCACGGGCGATCTCTTTACCCCCGAAACGGATCAGATCATGCGCGTCCGCAAGCCGATCATTGCGGCAGTATCAGGTTATGCGCTGGGCGGTGGGTGCGAACTGGCGATGATGTGCGACTTTATCATCTGCTCAGAGACCGCAAAATTTGGCCAGCCCGAGATTAATCTGGGCGTGGTTGCGGGCATCGGTGGCACGCAGAGGCTGACGCGGCTGGTCGGCAAATCCAAAGCAATGGATATGAACCTGACAGGTCGTTTCATGGACGCAACAGAGGCAGAGCGTTCGGGACTGGTTTCGCGCGTTGTACCTGTCAAGAAGCTGATGGATGAGGCGTTGGGTGCAGCCGGCAAGATCGCTGAAAAATCCATGGTCGCCGTGATGGTTGTCAAAGAGGCCGTTAATCGCGCCTATGAGGTGCCCCTGCGCGAGGGCCTGTTGTTTGAACGTCGCGCTTTCCACGCGCTCTTTGCGACAGAGGATCAAAAAGAAGGCATGTCCGCCTTCCTTGAAAAGCGCGAAGCACAGTTTCGCGACAAATAATCTATGGTTTGCAAACCCGGGCGGCTTGGACTATAGCCCGCTCCATACATGCGCGTGCAGCCCGCTCTGGCTAGAATCACCTTACCGGATATCCGGCACGGGTTTGGCGTTACGCGCCAGAAACGAAATTATGAACCCGAAGGTTGAGACTCATGGCAAATACACCACAATCCAAAAAGCGCGCGCGCCAGAACGAAAAGCGTTTTGCGGTCAACAAAGCACGTCGTTCGCGCATCCGCACCTATCTGCGCAAAGTAGAAGAAGCGATCGAATCTGGTGACAAAGATGCATCAGTTGCAGCACTGAAAGCTGCCCAGCCAGAGCTTATGCGTGGTGTTACCAAGGGCGTTTTCCACAAAAACACAGCGTCACGGAAAATGTCCCGTTTGGCGGCACGGGTCAAAGCGCTGGCATAACGGCGACGATCACCCATCTGCTATCGGCTAATCAATTGATAAAAAAGGCATCGCACTGCGGTGCCTTTTTCGTTTGGCATTGAGTCTCAAAATTGGCGGATAGATTCTTTTCCAAGAAACACCGAGTCAAGTTTGAAGATGTGTTGTAGGCGACCCTGACAACTTGCTACCAAGGGAGTGCGATTCAGGTCGCATGGGGGACAGGCTTCGGTCTCAAACACACGCGAAAGCGTACTATGTTTGATTTTGAGGGCGTGTGGACGGACATAAAAAAGGTCCGCCTTTCGGTCTGCAGATGCTGCTGCCAGCACATTTGCCCTGTTGTGTATTTGAGTCGCGGACGACCATGTCCGGCATCCTACGCTAATCCCATCATTGGGATGTAAGCTGCTGATATGGTCATTCTGAATATGTCCAAAGGACGGATGGTCGGGTGCCTTGTGGACCCGGGCTGATGACCTTTGTCTTAAGAAAAGTACTTTTGCATGCTGGAATGTCTGCCAGTTGCAATGAACGGAAGAAGCGGGACCAGGTGGATTATGACGCACGACCAATGGGGCGAAATTAGGCAGCGATTGCTAAAGACTGTCGGACAGAACAACTATACAACGTGGATTGCGCCGCTTGTGCCGGGCGATGTGGCTGATGGCATAGCGACACTGCATGTCCCGACCAATTTTTTTGGCAACTACGTCAGTCAAAACTTTTCTGACCTGATCTTGCATGAGATCCGAGGCGAAGGTGTTGACGTGTCGCGCCTGAATTTTGCCCTGTCCCAAAATTTGGTCAAATCAGCGAACAGTCCCGCACCCGTCACCCGCCGGACAAGCGCCGTTCAAAAACCTGCCGGTTCAAGCGTGCTGAACACCGCCCCGCTGGACCCCCGCTTTAGTTTCGACAATTTCGTTGTGGGCAAGCCCAATGAGCTGGCCCATGCCGCCGCGCGCCGTGTTGCCGAAGGTGGTCCAGTCACGTTTAATCCATTGTTCCTTTACGGCGGTGTTGGCTTGGGCAAAACACACCTGATGCACGCCATTGCGCAAGAGTTAAAGCAGCGCAAACCTGAGATGAACGTGCTTTATCTGTCTGCAGAACAATTCATGTACCGGTTTGTTCAGGCCCTGCGCGACCGTAAGATGATGGATTTCAAGGAAATTTTCCGCTCTGTTGATGTGTTGATGGTGGATGACGTCCAATTCATCGCGGGCAAGGACAGTACGCAGGAAGAGTTCTTTCACACATTCAATGCGCTTGTGGATCAGCATAAGCAGATCATTATTTCAGCCGATCGCGCCCCAGGTGAGATCAAGGATCTTGAAGAGCGCGTTAAATCACGGCTGCAGTGCGGACTTGTGGTTGATCTCCACCCAACCGATTATGAATTGCGTCTGGGCATCCTGCAAAGCAAAGTCGAAGTACAACGCAAAACCTATCCGACCCTTGAGGTTGATAATTGCGTGCTGGAATTTCTGGCACACCGCATCACATCCAATGTGCGCGTGCTTGAGGGTGCATTGACCCGTCTCTTCGCGTTTGCTTCGCTGGTTGGCCGTGAGATCAACATGGAACTGACCCAGGATTGTCTGGCTGACGTGCTGCGCGCATCTGAACGGAAGATTTCTGTTGAGGAAATCCAGCGCAAAGTCAGCGATCATTACAACATCCGTCTGTCAGACATGATCGGCCCGAAACGCCTGCGCAGCTATGCACGCCCACGACAGGTGGCGATGTATCTGTGCAAACAGATGACAAGCCGGTCCCTGCCTGAGATTGGCCGCCGTTTTGGGGGGCGTGACCACACCACCGTCATGCACGGTGTGCGCCGCATAGAAGAGTTGAAGCAATCTGATGGTCAGATCGCTGAAGATCTGGAATTATTGCGCCGCGCACTGGAATCGTAAGAACGATCTACCGCCTTCTTTTTCGCTAAAATGAGGGGTGCTTGCGCGCCCCTCTTGCATTCCCAGTAACAAAGCCAGAAAAGTCTTGTGAAAGTGGGGGAACCGGGTAGTTTGCCTGTCCCGGCTGTCCTGAGGGAGAACGCATATGAAATTCAGCATCGAACGCGCCGCACTGCTCAAAGCAGTGAGCCAAGCGCAATCTGTTGTCGAGCGGCGCAACACGATTCCGATCCTTGCGAACGTCCTTGTCGAAGCCGAAGGCAGCGAAGTGTCGTTTCGCGCAACGGATCTGGACATCGAGGTCGTTGATAAAGCCGCTGCGCAGGTTGAACGCGCTGGGGCGACAACTGTGTCCGCCACGATGCTGCATGAGATTGTGCGCAAACTGCCGGATGGCGCGCTGATCAACCTGACGGCAGATACCGCTGCAGGTCGCCTGACTGTCGAAGCGGGCCGGTCAAATTTCTCTCTGGCGACACTGCCACGCGAAGACTTTCCTGTCATGGCGTCGTCGGAATATGCGTCAAACTTCTCTGCTCCTGCACCGGTGCTGCGGCGGTTGTTTGATAAATCGAAATTCGCCATCTCGACCGAAGAAACGCGGTATTACCTGAACGGTGTTTATATGCACATTTCTGATGCCGACGGTGGCAAGGTTTTGCGCTGTGTGGCCACAGATGGTCACCGTTTGGCCCGTATTGATGCGGATATGCCAGAAGGTGCCGCCGACATGCCGGGCGTGATCGTGCCGCGCAAGACGGTCGGTGAATTGCGCAAACTGCTCGATGACGATGATATGAAAATCGCGGTGTCGGTGTCTGAGACCAAGATCCGCTTTGCCACGCCAGAGATCACCCTGACATCGAAGGTGATCGACGGCACATTTCCTGACTACACGCGGGTCATCCCACAAGGGAACACACGCAGGATGGAAGTTGACGCCGCCGAATTTGCGCAGGCCGTGGACCGTGTTGCGACAGTAAGTTCAGAACGGTCCCGTGCTGTCAAACTGCAACTAGACGAGGACCGACTGATCTTGTCTGTGAACGCGCCCGACAGCGGCGCCGCCGAAGAAGAATTGGCTGTTGCCTATGGCGATGAACGGTTGGAGATCGGGTTCAATGCAAAATACTTGCTTGAGATTGCCAGCCAGGTGGACCGCGAGAATGCAGTGTTCCTGTTCAATTCGTCTGGCGATCCGACCCTGATGCGAGAAGGCAACGACACGTCTGCCGTTTATGTCGTCATGCCAATGCGTGTTTAAAAAGGCGTTCTTTGCTGAGAACCGGTATCGCTGATGGCGGGCCTGTACCTTTCACAACTGACCCTGTCGCACTTTCGCTCGCACAAGCGGGCAGTCATCGACGTTGATGCGCGACCTGTGGCGATCCATGGCCCCAACGGTGCGGGCAAGACCAATATCCTAGAGGCGGTGTCGCTGCTGTCACCGGGTCGCGGCCTGCGCCGGTCCAGTGCCGAGGATATGACGCGCCGACCAGAGGCATTGGGTTGGAAGATCACAGCCCTTCTTCATTCTTTGCACCAAACCCACGAGGTTGAAATCTGGTCGCAAGCAGGTGCGGCGCGGCAGGTACGCATAGACGGTAAAGCGGCCCCACAGACCGCGTTGGGCAGTATTGCGCGGGTGTTGTGGCTGATCCCCTCGATGGATCGTCTGTGGATTGAGGGGGCTGAGGGCAGACGGCGCTTTCTGGACCGTATGACGCTTAGCTTTATACCTGACCATGCGGAACAATCGTTGAGCTATGACAAGGCCATGCGCGAACGCAATCGCCTGCTCAAGGACATGGTGCGCGAGCCGTCCTGGTACGCTGCGCTGGAAACCCGTATGGCCGAAACCGGAGCCGCGATCCATGCAAACAGGGTGCAGGCCCTCAGCGCCATTGCTGCGGCACAGGTTCAGGCAGAAACGGCGTTTCCGACTGCAACACTCGAACTGATCTGTGAGATGCCCTCAGAGGCGGATGACCTGCGTGCAGCGTTGGCTGACAACCGTGCCCGCGACCTTGGTGCAGGTCGAACATTAATCGGCCCTCACCGCGCTGACTTATATGGTGTCTTTGCGGCCAAGAACGTGCCCGCAAAAGACTGCTCTACCGGCGAGCAAAAGGCGCTGTTGGTGTCGTTGATCCTGGCGAATGCCCGCGCCCTCGCTGCCGATTTTGGTGCGCCGCCGATCTTACTGCTTGATGAAGTCGCTGCCCATCTGGACGCAGATCGCCGGGCGGCTTTATACGATGAGATCACCGCCCTTGGCGCGCAGGCCTGGATGACTGGAACCGGGCCGGAGTTGTTCGCTGAACTAAAAGATCGCGCCCAGACACTGGAAGTTACCGAAACTGAGGGCGCGTCAAAAATCACACAGAATTCGTGATTTCATCAGCATCTTTCATCTGAGCTCCATTGCCGTCCGATGACACAAAATCTTGTGCCATTTGCGTGACATTCCCCCAGAAAAAAACTATACATTGGACAAAAGAAGAAGGTTATTCCCAATGTCCGAAAACGAGCAGCAGCCCGAAGAATACGGTGCCAGTTCCATCAAGGTTTTGAAGGGGTTAGAGGCGGTCCGCAAGCGCCCGGGCATGTATATCGGTGACACCGATGACGGGTCTGGTTTGCACCATATGGTCTACGAGGTCGTTGACAACGGCATTGACGAAGCTTTGGCCGGGCATGCAGACGCGGTAACGGTCACAATTCACGATGACAGCTCTGTTTCCGTCAGCGACAATGGCCGCGGTATTCCGGTGGGTATCCACGAAGAAGAAGGCGTTTCTGCAGCCGAAGTTATCATGACCCAACTGCATGCGGGCGGTAAGTTTGACAGCAATTCCTACAAGGTTTCTGGTGGCCTGCACGGCGTTGGCGTGTCTGTTGTAAACGCCCTTTCCGACTGGCTGGAGCTACGCATCTGGCGTGAGGGCAAAGAACACGTTGCCCGGTTTGAAGGCGGTTTTACAACCGAACACCTCAGTGTTGTTGGTCCCACAGATCGTACTGGTACCGAAGTCCGGTTTATGGCGTCAACCGATACGTTTTCAAACCTCGAATACAGCTTTGAGACACTTGAGAAGCGTCTGCGCGAACTGGCATTTCTGAACTCTGGTGTGCGGATCATTCTGAAAGACGAAAGGCCCGCTGAGACACTCCAGTCCGATCTTTTCTATGAAGGCGGCGTGAAGGAGTTTGTGAAATACCTTGACCGGCACAAATCGTCGGTCATGCCAGAACCGATCTTTATCACGGGCGAAAAGGATGACATCGGCGTTGAAGTCGCGATGTGGTGGAATGACAGCTATCACGAGAATGTCTTGCCTTTTACCAACAACATTCCTCAGCGCGATGGCGGTGCACACCTGGCCGGTTTCCGTGGCGCTCTGACCCGGACGATCAACAACTACGCGCAATCCAGCGGTATCGCCAAAAAGGAAAAGGTCACATTCACGGGTGATGACGCCCGCGAGGGGTTGACCTGTGTGTTGTCTGTGAAAGTGCCGGACCCAAAGTTTTCGAGCCAAACCAAAGACAAACTGGTCAGCTCCGAGGTGCGCCCGGCCGTTGAAGGGCTGGTCAACGAGAAGCTGTCAGAGTGGTTTGAGGAAAACCCAACAGAGGCGCGGATTGTCGTCAGCAAGATTATCGAAGCAGCCCATGCCCGTGAAGCAGCCCGCAAAGCCCGCGATCTGACCCGGCGGAAGACAGCGATGGACGTGAATTTCCTTGCTGGGAAACTCAAGGATTGCTCGGAAAAAGACCCTTCCAAGACTGAAGTTTTCCTTGTCGAGGGGGATTCAGCCGGTGGATCTGCGCAGACCGGGCGCGACCGCCAGACGCAGGCTATTCTGCCGCTCAAGGGCAAGATTTTGAACGTAGAGCGTGCGCGTTTTGACCGTATGCTGGGGTCGCAGGAAATCGGTAATCTGGTGATGGCGTTGGGGACCGGTATTGGTCGCGACGAATTCAACATTGATAAGCTGCGGTATCATAAGATTGTCATCATGACAGATGCGGACGTCGATGGCGCGCACATCCGTACACTGCTTTTGACCTTCTTTTTCCGTCAAATGCCGCAGCTGATTGAACATGGGCATCTCTATATCGCGCAACCGCCGCTTTATAAGGTGTCGCGCGGCAAATCAGAGGTTTACCTCAAGGACCAGGCCGCAATGGAAGAATACCTGATCCAGCAGGGCGTTGAGGGCGCGATGCTGCGGCAGGGCAACGGCGAAGAGATCAGCGGGCAGGATTTGCTCCGCGTGGTCGAACTTGCCCGTCAAATGCGCCGCGTTTTGGAAGCGTTCCCAACGCATTATCCGCGTCACATTCTGGAACAGGCCGCAATTGCGGGTGCTTTTGTGCCCGGCGCAGTTGATGCAGATCTGCAAAGTGTTGCAGACAAGGTCGCAGTCCGGTTGAACCTGATTGCGATGGAATACGAACGTGGCTGGCAGGGGCGGATAACCCAGGATCACGGGATACGTCTGGCCCGTATTCTGCGCGGTGTGGAAGAAGTGCGGACGCTTGATGGCAAAATGATGCGGTCAGGCGATGCACGGCGCTCTGGCACGTTTACCGAGCATTTGCAGGAGGTGTATGATCTGCCGGCGACCTTGGTCCGAAAGGACCGCAATCAGCTTATCCACGGCCCGATGGATTTGTTGAATGCAATATTGACTGAAGGTGAAAAAGGTCTGTCGCTGCAGCGCTACAAGGGATTGGGCGAAATGAACCCCGAGCAATTGTGGGAAACCACATTGGACCCGGATGCGCGCACGCTGTTACAGGTCAAGGTTGAAGACATGTCTGAGGCGGACGACTTGTTCACCAAGTTGATGGGCGATGTCGTGGAACCACGCCGCGAATTTATTCAGCAGAATGCGCTGAACGTCGAGAACCTGGATTTTTAGACCGATATGATTGTTAGCGCCGGATCAATCCGGCGCTATTTCAATCCGTTTTTGGCAATATACGTCGCCAGATTAAGGATCAACTGACCGCGCGCTGCTGCAATCGCGTTTGGGCCACCTTTTGGGTCAAACGCCACTGTCAGATCAAACAGGCCAGACCGTTCGCGACGGCCATCCGTAACGCCGACGAAATATTGCCCTGACGTACGAAACTCGCCAGCGGCGCTCGCCACCAATTCAGAAAATCGCACTTCGAGACGCGCATCGGGGAAGGCCTCAAATGGCCAAGGTTCGGATGCGATCCGCCGGCCTGTCATCCGGGCCAGGTTCTGACTTAGCTCAAGCGCTACGGCGCGTTCAGGCGCGTCTGCCCAAAGCACCGATTTGGAGCTTACCAATGTCCCATCTGCGGCTTGCGTCGTAATCTCATCTGCGGCGGCATAGGTTGGCAAAGACACATCGCGGACCTCTACAGCACCAAAGGCGATGCTGACCTGTTCGGTCACAGTGGGCGACTGCACCGCGAACCGCTCTGCGCTGCTGCAGGCAGTGAGAGTTGCAAGAACTAAACCCAAAGTCAGGATGCGACGTGAAATCATCATGTTTTACCGTCCTAGCAATAGCGAATTAGGATTACGTTCAATGGTCCGCGCCAGCGAGGCAAGCGCATCTGCCGCCTTCTGGATGTCGCGCAAAGTATCTTGGGCAGAGCGGCTAAGCTCTTCGCCCTTGTCATACCCTTCGATGGTTCGGCTGGCTTGAGCGAAAAGACGTGTCAGGCGCTCAACGATCTGCGGCAGGTCCTTGGCGGAAACCGCAATGCTGTCTGCTGCGTTGCGGGCAGAAACCAGCGTGCGGTTCACATTTTCGATTGCGCCACCCTCGCGGAGTTCTTGCAGGGTGTAATTCACCTCATCCAGCGCGCGTTTTAGAGATCCGGGTAGCGCCACGGCATCATCCGTGCCAATCACTTTTTCTGCAGACCGGGTGAGATTGGTAAGCTCTGCGATCAGATCATCCAAAGGCAATTCTTCGGCCTTGGCCGCCAATCCCTGAATTTGCTCGATGAGTTGCGGGACGCCTTCAACAGACGATGTCACGGCGTCGGCGGCATCCGCTGCGCTGTCAACTGCGCTCAGCAATCGTTCCGCAATGCGCTCTTCTTCCAGTGTCGCAACAAGCTTTTCCACCCGAACCAATGTGGCATTTAACGTCACGGGAATGTTTTTGACATCATCAGAGGTCACAAGCCCCTTAAATTCGGCCAGCAATTCACGCAGGTCTTGCGGTGTCTCGCGCAAGTCTTCGTCCGCGACAAACGCTTCGGCAGAGTTGAGGAATGAGATTGCGCTGTTCAGCAATTCCTCAATCGGCAGGTTGTTGATCCGAGAAAATACACCCTCGACGGTCGCTGCTGCATCAGATGTTTCGCTTTTGGTTGTCGGCATCAGGGGCTGGTCGTTCGCTTCTGCGACCAATCGCGCGGCGGGTGCATCTGGCACCATCACCAATTCAACTTTAAGCCCGCCCGTAAGCAGGCTTGCTGAGGCCAGTCGCGCCCGTAATCCGTTTGCGACCCGATCCTGAAGGAAATTCAATGCGTTATCAGCAGTGACCTCTCCGGGCAGGCCAAGCCGAGCGGGTTGGATGGACAGGTTGGCATTCAGCCGAACGCGGCTGTCACCAAATTGATCATAATCCACGATCCCCGAAAGCGCTTCAACTTCACCAATTTTAAGGCCGCTCAATTCCACTGCGGCACCGACAGCAAGCCCCGAGATATTATCGTCAAATATCACACTGACCTTAAGAGGTTCGACCTCTGATGCATTAAAGACTGAGTTCCGGGCTGTTTCCTTGTCTGGAAAGATTTCAAATACTGTCCCGTCCTGAACAAGGTCACCACCAGATACAAAGGTATCAAAAGTCACCCCACCACCGATCAGGGTCGCAAGCGAAGAAAAGTCGATCTCGGCACCAGCAGGTCCGATGTTCACGCTGAATCCCGAAGCATCCCAAAAACGTGTCGTCTGGTTTACCAAAGTGCGATGTTCTTCAAAAATGATGGCTTCTACAATGGCAAAATTGCCGCGCGGGGCAATTTTGGCCCTACCAACGCGTCCAACTTCAATGCCTTTGTAGAGGATCGGCGCATTGTCGGTCAGTTGGCCGTTGGCAACGGTCCGAAATGCGATTTCCAGCCCCTCCTGACCCGGTCGGATCAAAGGGGGCTCGGATGCACCCTGAAACCGGTTTGAGAAAGCACCGATCTGATCGTCCCAGGATCCTTCGATATGGACACCGCTCAGCACCGTGCTGAGGCCTGTGATACCTTGCGCGGTAACTTCGGGTTGAACAACCCAGAACACCGCAGCGTTGTCGATATAGGGTGCCACTTCCTTTTCAACGCGGATCTGAGCGGTGACTTTCCCTAAGCCTTGAGTAAAGCCAACTTTTTCTACTTTTCCGACAGTGACATCACGGTATTTTAGCTCGGTTTCGCCTGCCGAAATGCCAGCACCATTTTCAAATTCAACAAGAATAAGCGGGCCGCGATCAGTGTATGATTTCCACGCAACCCCAAGCGCAACAAGCAGTGCCAGCACCGGAATGACCCAAATGACCGAGGCACCGCTCAAGAACATCTTGCGTGTCGGCGACACGGACACATCTGGTGGTGTATCACTCATCGCGGTCAGGACCCCCATCCTTGGCCTGAACGTCCCAGATCATCCGGGAATCAAAGGCCTGCGCAGAAAGCATCGTGCAAATCACAGACAGAGCGAAGAATATGCTCGCAGTTCCAGGGTTGATTGATGCCAATGACTTGAGTTGCACCAGTGAGGATAAAATCGCAACCACAAAGATGTCGATCATTGACCAACGGCCAATATATTCAACGATTTCATAAAGGAATTGGCGCTGCGGCTTTGATGCAACGTCTTTTTGTTTCACGCTGATCGCAAGGAACGCAACGGCCCAAAACTTGCCCAGCGGGATCACAATCGAAGCAACAATGATGATCAGCGCAATGCCGACGTTGCCATGCTGCGCCAACTCGACAGCACCACCGATGATTGTGCTTTCATCAACCTGAAAGAGCGTTCTGGTCTTGAGCATGGGAAAAATATTCGCCGGGATGTAGCAGATCAATCCCATGACCCAAAAGGCCCAAACCCGTTGCAAACTTTGATGATCACGCGAAACAAGAGCATGTCCGCAACGCCCACAGGTTTTGGTGCCTAGCGGCCACGCTTTGGTGCAGCGTGTGCAGGCCACAACACCCATGTCCCGGGCGCTTATGATTTTTTGGGGTGTTCCAGAGAGTTCCATACAGACCATTTACACATAAAGCTGTCCTGCGCGATGACAAGGACAACAAGAATTCCGAACATCCAAAAGGCGGGACCAAAGCTGACCTGTGCCAAATCGGCAATTTTGACCAAAGCCACCGCACATCCAATGGCAAAAATTTCTGCCATGGACCACGGGCGCATCGCTTCTGAAAGGCGAAATGCGGTGATCGCGTGCCGGGCGGGCGGGCGATCCAAAACCACAGGCAAAAGCACATAAAGGGTCAGCAGAACGCGCATGAGCGGGATAAACACGATCAGACCCGCAGTCGCAATTGAGAGCAATATCATCGGCCCGCCTGAAAAAGCTAGCGCTGCATCAAGGATAGAAACCGCGTTTTTGTTGCCCGCTGCATCAATGGTCAGGAACGGGAAAACCGCCGCACCGATGATCAAGAATACTACGGAAAGCGCGATGGCAATGATGCGCATGCCCGCGTTCTTACGGGGTGTAATCAAAACCTTGTGGCACCGCTGACATATGGCACGTTCGCCATGTTTGGGCTTTTTGAGCTTATAAGCAGCATCACATTGCGGACAGACGATCAGGTCATCCAGCATATCTATTGCGGCAGAGGCAGCAGCATCTTTCATGGATCTTTCTTACAGGAACCTGCATCAAGGTGGTATCGTTATCTGTGTATATGACCGGAGACTATCAAGGCACTTTTCAGGCACCATGTACTGCTCAATCAGTTGAGTATGGCCTGAATATCTGCGTCATTGAACCCGATCTCGCGCAAGACATCTGCTGTGTTTTCTCCGATTCCCCGCGGGGGCGGCCTTTGTGTTGTCGTTGACCGGGCGAACCGAGGGGCCGTGTTAGACTGGGTGATGCCATCCGGGGCTTGGAATGTCCGTCTTTCAGCCATGTGTGGGTGCAGTGGTGCTTCGGAAAATGTAAGGACAGGGGCAACGCAGGCGTCCGAACCATCAAAAAGAGCTGCCCAATGGTCGCGTGTTTCAGTTCGAAAAATGGCGGAAAATTCATCGGATCGTGCTGGCCAGGTTCGCTTGTCGTTTTGTGTCTGCCGGTGGCTTTCTGGCAATCCCAATTTGCTCAGTAAAACCGCGTAAAACTGTGGTTCCAGCGCGCCCACGGCGACGAATTTTCCGTCCTTACACGTATAACATCTGTAAAATGGTGCAGCCCCATCAAGCCAGTTGTCAGCACGGGTTTCGCCCCAGGTTCCTTTCGCCAGCATGCCGTGAATCAACCCCATCATCGCGGGAACGCCATCCACCATTGCGGCGTCCACCACCTGACCCTTGCCAGATATGCCGCGTTCAATCACCGCTGCTAAAATGCCGAAAAGCAAAAACATCGTGCCACCGCCGTAGTCGGCAACCAGATTAAGGGGCGGAACAGGCGGGCCATCACCCTGCCCCATTGCATACAGTGCACCTGTCAACGCCAGATAGTTGATGTCATGACCCGCAGTTTGCGCCCACGGGCCGTCCTGACCCCAGCCAGTCATCCGACCATAGATTAATGTATCCGGACACTCCTTGGGGCCAAGGCCAAGCCGTTCCATAACGCCGGGGCGGAACCCTTCGATCAGCACATCATTAGCGGCAATCACACGGCGCGCCGCCTCGATACCTTTGGACGATTTAAGGTCTAGAACAATGGATCGTTTGCCGCGTCGGTTGATGTTGGTCGGGTCTGCTCCGGCCGATGCCCTGTCAATTGTGACAACCTGCGCGCCAAGGTCGGCAAGCAGCTGTCCTGCAAGAGGTGCGGGGCCCAACCCCGAAAACTCTACCACTTTCAGAGATGCAAGCGGGCCGCCGGTCATGCGGCACCCGGCACCATCACATTGCGCGCGCCTTCAACAAAATTATTGAGTGACAGCGGCCAGACCGTGCCTGGCCAGCGCAACTCCATCTCGCGCTTACGGGGGCGGTAAACGGCGGTGTAAAGCGTGCCAAAACCAGCCCTAAACGCAGTGGAATAAAGCGGTGGCTTCAAGAAGGCATTGATAAACTTCTCTTCGGGATCTTTGTGCATGCGCAAGCGATTCAACAAATACCGCTCACGCTCAACCGTGGCCGTAAACCGCGCGTGGCTTACCCATTCAACGTTTTCCTGATGGTTGGTCGCCACCGCCGCATGGGTAATTTGCGTCGTCCGATCCGGCCCCATCATCGCGGTTGAATAATCCCGTTTGCGGTCCAGTACTGTCACGTTATAGCTCATGTGGGTCGGCACGCGCTCTAATACTTTGGTCGCCTCTGCTGTGGTTTCACAGGTCTGCAACACATACCGCAAGATCAACGGCACACCAAAACCGGTGCCAACGACGCGCCGTCCGCCGAACGTCAAAGAGATTGACAAACCAGCATCATTCACGCCGTCAACCAACCCCCATAGCCCATCGGATGTTCCCATAACCCGGCGACCCATCCAGTTGGTGTTCAGCACCAATTGGTCGAACGCGTTTGGATTGTAGTCATAGTTGCGCACCATAACCGGTTCCTTACCCGCCCAGATCGCCTGACTGCAGCCCGACAGATAGGGTGGCGGATTGTAGAGGCTTAAAAAGCGCGCGGCCTGATCCCCGCCACCCGCCAAGGCACATAGTTCATCATAGAGCGGCATCAGCTCCGGCATATGGGTGTTCAGTGCGCGGCGGCATTGCGCATATGTGGGGCGCGCGGCATCACCTTCCTGGAGCCACCACGTACGGTAGTCAGGCCAGTATTCAGCGAAAAGCCCGGACCATTTTGGTCCGGGCGTTTCTTCTTGGAGTGCGCGCCAATACATCGTGGCCTTTCTAGGACGTTAGAGGATTTTAAACGCCGGGTCAGACAATTCCGGACCCGCCGAGGCGGTGGGCAGTGGTTTGCCATCAACAGCTTGCTTGATGCCATGAATCCACTTTTTCGCCCGCTCATTCAACTGGAAAGACTTGGTCATTGACCGGCCACGCGTCACGAGGATGCCAATGTCGGCCCCTTCATAGCGATAATCACCCGGCTGCAAGATGCGCAAAAAGAACGCTTCGTTTTCTGATTCAACAGCCCGGCGGTGATAGTCAAAGCGGTCAAATACGACGCGGCCATCCTCAAGCATCTTGTAGATGCCTGTTTCCGGTGCCGTGGTACAGATATCAACGCTGTCTTCGGTATGTTTGATGACCATCTGTGACCAGCCATCAATCATTTCCGGATCGGCCCAGCGGTTGTTCAGTTCATCAACATTCAGATCAAATTTCTTTTTCGAGAATTCGAGCAGGTGGAACAGGAACAACGGCGCATCGGCATGGGCAAAAGCCGCGTGGTTGGTCATCGAAGACGCACCTGTGATACGCGGGTTCAATTCGCCCAGCCAGATATCGCCGGTCTTCTTGTCGATCAAGAAATCCAGTTCAAAATATCCGCGGTACCCCTCTTTGCGCAGTTGCTCACCAAACTTGAAGGTCAGATCACGGGCTTTTTCACGTACCTTGGGTGGGAATGCCGTGGCCAACATTTCGTTGCCACACCAGCCCCCACGATAGGGTGTCAGTTCCTTGAAGCCGACCAGTTCAGTCATCAACGGACCAACGATTGTGCCTTCCTTGGTCGCGCATGCCTCAATCGCGGAACCCCGGCAATCGATCCGTTTCATGATCTTGATCTCGCCCTCGCCGACAATCTCGGATTCATGGCGTCGGAAGTCAGCCTCGGATTTAATAAAGAACGTTGTGTGGCCACTGTCACCAAAGGCGGATTGCAGGACCAGATCGTGACCGATGCCCGCCTTTTCGCACGTTTTGCGCAGGTCTTCGTAGTTTTTAACCTCGGCCAGCACATTGGGCACCGACGGCACACCGGCCTTGTTGCCGATGCGGACGGTTTCGATTTTGTTGTCCATTGACTGGCGTAATTTCGCCTTGGGGAACCATACGTCTGCCCCCAGCTCTTTTGAAAGGCGTTCTGTTTCCTCGTCGAACATCAGGAACACAAACTTAGGTTTGCCGCCACGGCGTTTGATGAAATCAATCACCTCTTTGTGCTGCAACAGATAATTGTTGATGTCTTCGATCGACTGGAATTCCGCGTGCGGCTGTTCGGATGGGCAGAACACGTTCGGGTGCTTGCCGCCGTAACAGTCGATGTAGCAGATATATTTGAAATTCTTCACCCATTCATCGAGGCCCAACAGGTTAAAGTTGGTCGCCGAAATGAAATACACAGGATCTTCGTTCCGGTGAAAGAACCGGCGAATTTCTGAGATATTCTTGAGAACTGTAGCCATTTGGATGGTTCCTTCTATTATTTAGGGGAAGAGGACAAATGCTTGGCACGCACACTTTTGAGCGCCGCATCGTTAAAGACACGCAGACCCAAATCAGGGCGGTATCCATGGATTTCACTGACGTCCAAAGCACGCATAAACGACAGAATTTCCTGGCTCACAACTTGTCCAGGGACAAGGATTGGAAAGCCCGGTGGGTAAGGAATGATAAAGCTGGCAGAGACGATCGTATCCCCGGCATCCATTGCTTCCTTAAGTGATCCGTTCAGTTCCAAATAATCGCAGTTCTTCTCATCATAGGACAAGAAGAATGCAGTTCGAATATCACCCTCAGAAGTAACATCATCGGCGCGAAATGCTTCGTGAAAACGGCTGAAGTCAGGCAGCGGTGGATAGTTTTCCATCAGGTTGGCAACGCGTTTGTCAAACGACAACCGTTCCATCTTGCTGGCGTCATCCAGCAATTCATCCAGCGACTTGGCGATCTCAACCAACACTTCAATCAAGTACGCCACCGACGAACGCGTCGTGCCGATGTTGGTCATAAACAGCACGGTATTGCGCGATGTTTTATTGATCTGGATACCGTACTTGTCCATCAGAATGTCAGTCTTGAATGTGTCGCCATCCCAACCTGTACCGCCAACGGCAAGCGTGACACGGGTTGCATCAAGAACAAAGGTGTCCTGCTCCCAGCAATCCCACATGTCGGTCCAGCCCTGTTGCGTGTCATAATAGCTGGTCACGCCACTTTCGCGGTATTCTTCGGGGATCATGTCGCCGGCTGTCAGTACCTTGAAGTACTTGTTCAACAGCGGATGATCGGTGATCGCACGGCGCATCGACATCGCCGCTTCGATCTGGCGCTGAACAAATTCAAACCCTTCCAGTTCAACCTGCCGACGACCCACATCCAATGATGCGATGATCTGGTAGTTGGGCGAGGTTGACGTGTGCGTCATGTACGCCTCGTGAAAAGATTGTTCGACTTCACCTTTAAAGTCCTGATCGTTCACGTGGATCATGGACCCCTGACGCAATGATGTCAGTGTTTTATGGGTCGATTGGGTCGTATAAACGCGTACGCGGGATTTGGGCGGCGGAATCAACCGTGTGTTCAGGATTGTTTCATCATCCGCATCTTTCAGCTCTTCTTGCTGCGCTTCATAGGCTTTCGCATGGGCCTCGGTCTTGAACCTTTCACGCAGTGTATTTGCCGCGTTCATGCCGGTGCGCTGACGATAGGTCGGGTTGAAGCGTGCAAAGGCAAACCAAGCCTCATCCCACAGGAAGATCAGGTCAGGCTTGATGGCCAGACATTCTTCCATCATCCGCTCAACATTATAGACCAGCCCGTCGAACGTGCAGTTGGTCAAAAGCAACATGCGGACCTTGTCCAGTTTGCCGGCCGCTTTGAGTGCGAGCAACTGATGCTTGATCTCGCGCAGCGGCACGGCTCCATACATCGAATATTTATTGAGTGGATAGCTGTCGAGGTAACACACCTGCGCACCGGCCAGAACCATGCCGTAGTGGTGAGACTTGTGGCAATCCCGGTCCACCAGAACGATGTCACCCGGCCGCACAAGCGCCTGTACGACGATCTTGTTACAGGTCGATGTGCCGTTTGTGGCAAAGAAGGTTTGCTTGGACCCAAATGCGCGGCTGGCCAGTTCTTGCGCTTCTTTGATTGGGCCATGGGGTTCCAGCAGCGAATCCAGCCCGCCTGACGTTGCAGAAGTTTCCGCCAGAAAGATGTTGGGTCCATAGAACGCGCCCATGTCCTGAATCCAATGCGACCGGGTGATGGATTTACCGCGGCTGATCGGCATCGCATGGAAAACGCCCGTCGGTTGCTTGGAATACTCAACGAGCGCGGTAAAGAATGGTGATTTGTTACGTGACTGCACACCGCGCAGAATGTTCAGGTGCAGTTCCATAAAGTCTTCTTGGTTATAGAAAACCCGACGGCAGATCCCCAGATCAAGGCCAGCAATGTCTTCAACGGACCGTTCGGTAACCAGATATGCGTCAAGTTCGGGCCGCACCTTTGCGATCATGCGGCACAGTTCCGGACCATAGTTTTCAGGCAGCAGCGCGTCGATCTCTTCGCGGCCACCAGCGCGGGCCAGATACCTTGTCAGAATGGTTTCGACCATATTTGATTTCAGCGTCAGGCCGGGACGTACGACAATTGCCTGTATATTATGGTTAAACATTACTGCAATCAGCGCGTCCTCAATTGAGGGGACCACAACCGCTTCGTAGATGAATTGGTCCTCCGGGCGGCGCATCCGCAGAACATTGGATTTCAGCCAGCGTTCCTGCTGTTCGTTCACGTTGTCGACGATCAGCACTTCAAAGTAAGGTTTTGCCAGCGCCCGTGCTTCCGGGCTCAGCAGTTCTTCGTCATTGTGTTCTTCGACGTCCCTGCTGTCGCGTTCAAGCGGAATGGACCGGCGGCGATAAGCACCAGTGGTCAGCGCGCGCGTGACGCGGCTGACGGCAAAGGCCAGATCATCCAAGTTGTTGTGTTGAAATTGACGCCGCATATGGTCAAATGCGGCCATTCCCGGAAATGCCCAATAGGGTTCGATCAGCGCAAGCGACGTAAACAGGTCTTGCACCCGCGTGCTCAGATTTTTGACCTCATTTGGTTTTGGATCTCGTGTCAGCGCCGATGTCGCTTCGCGCAGCGCGCTCCAACGATCCGACCGAAGTTGGATCGCGGACGAATAGTCGTTCATATCATGCATCAGGTCGTCTCCGCTGTGCGGGGGTCACTGTGGCATGATCGCCCCGGCCGAAAAGGCCGAGGCGGGAAACGCCGCAGCTTAACCGCTAGATGAATCGGCTGTGTCGGTAAAAATACCGGGTTTCACAGGTGGGTTGGGCATCGCCGCAGGTGGTGCGGCAGTTGTCGGTGCGTCGGTGGGCGGGTTTGCCGTCCCGGCCGACGGGTTGGGCATTGGTTCGGTCCCGATACTTTCAGGCGCGCTGGAAAAGGGAAGTGTCGCCTCCTGGCCTTTAAACGTGGGGGCCTCAGGAATAAGTTGTGATGGTACGTCTACATGCAAACCAGCGCGCGTCCCTTGGTGTGGAATCTCTAGTGGACCCAACGTCTTTAAATAGGCATCAGTTCCGCTGTTGCGGTCATAGACCGAGAAATCTGTTGATCGGTCGCGGAAGGATTTGAGAACCTGACCCAGACCTTTCATGCCTGTCTCGCGCTGACGGCGGACCATCGACAGATCAATTTCAATCGGGAACATGTCTTCTTGACCGGCCGACTGGTGCAACACCATCGATGTCGGATCGACAACGCAAGATTTGCCAACACCGCCCGCACCCAGGCCGTTCACGGCAACAACATAGCACTGAAATTGCGCCGCAGTAGCGCGGGCGATAGCCAGTTCAGCATCGCGGTCAGTTGTGCCAGTCAGCACCGGGTTCAGCAACACTTCGACACCCTGACTGGTCAGCTGGCGCGTGGTTTCGGGGAACCAGATATCATAGCAGATCGACAGGCCGAAACGGCCAACTTCTGGTACGTCGAAAACACAGAACTCGGTCCCAGCGGCGATGCCCGCCTCATAGGGCCGGAATGGGAACATCTTGGAATATCGGCGGATGATCTCGCCTTCCGGGTTTATCACCACGGCGGTGTTATAGACCCGGCCGTCTTCGCTGTTCTTTAGAAACATGGAACCCGGGATCAGCCAAACACGGTGCTTGCGTGCGGCCTGTTGAAACTTCTCAAGCGTTTCATTGTCTTGCGGCAGGGCAAAGCGGTCAAGCGGGCCGTAGGGCGCGAGTTCAGAAAACAAGACCATCTGGGTCCACGGAAACCGTGCCATCAGGATATCAAGTCGCTGGATCATGCCATCGACGTTGGATTGAAGGGCGTTGACGTACATTTGTACGCCTGCGATTGCGAAAGGTGTCATAGCTGTTCACTCCGTGCAAAGCAGCGCTTTTTAGCAGGAAAAGTCCCGCCGAACATGCTGCGTTGCGCGTTCCTTACGCCGATCGGCGAGGAAGTGGAACAGGTGACTTTCGGACAACCTGAATGACCAAAGACCGGCCAGTATGTATGTGCGTCAAAGATGGTGCTTACGCCGCAACAGACTGCCGGGTGCCGCGCGCGTTGCGGCCCCTTTGCAAGAAAATGACCAACAGCAAAAGCAACAAAGCGGGGATAAACATCAAATATTTACTGGGCTGGCTGACGGGTTTCAGAACCCGAAGAACCTCTTGATCCCAATCCAGACCCGCTGATTGTGCAGCGGAATCGTAGACAACATCGTCCACAAGCATCTTGCCGCTGTCTTCTCTAAACGCCAGTCCTGCAGCCTCCAGTTTTTCCTCACCTGTGGCCCCTTCACCAATGGGCAATAGCGCAACAAACTCGATCGGATCGCCTAGGTCATTCAAACCCGCCACCCGCAGGCGCAATTCCTCGCCAGCAGGCGTATCATTGGCGGCCTGTACAATCTCGGTTGGCGCTTCTTCGCTGTAGGGTGGCGACACCATATCCATCCAGAAACCCGGGCGGAAGAAGGTGAACGCGATCAACAACAGTGCCGCACTTTCGTAAAAGCGGTTTTTCGCCAGGAACCAACCTTGGGTCGCCGCCGCAAACAACAGCATCGCAAATGTGGCAACGATGAAGACGAATATCCCCTGCGCCCAGGTGACCCCAATCAACAGCAATTCCGTGTTAAAGATAAAAAGGAACGGTAAGGCGGCAGTGCGCAGGCTATAGAAGAACGCAACCACACCTGTCTTGATCGGGTCGCCACCTGAGACAGCCGCCGCCGCAAAACTGGCGAGGCCAACAGGTGGCGTCACATCCGCCATGATGCCGAAGTAGAACACAAACAGATGCA
Source organism: Sulfitobacter sediminivivens (assembly GCF_042611115.2). Taxonomy (NCBI): domain Bacteria; kingdom Pseudomonadati; phylum Pseudomonadota; class Alphaproteobacteria; order Rhodobacterales; family Roseobacteraceae; genus Sulfitobacter; species Sulfitobacter sediminivivens. The sequence continues at coordinate 199,233 of NZ_JBHGAR020000001.1, read as the reverse complement.
CAGCGATCAGCGGCACAATCAATCCGTTCTGCTGACCAAGCGTCACAATGACAGGGGCCAGCAGCGCGGACACAACGATATAGTTTGCCGTTGTCGGCAGCCCCATACCAAGGATCAGTGACAGAACTGCGGTCAGCAGCAGAATGGCAAGAATATTACCACCGGACAGCACCTCAACCACATCGGCAAGGGCAGACCCCACGCCGGTCTGGCTTACCGCACCCACGATAATGCCGGCTGTTGCTGTTGCGATACCGATACCGATCATGTTGCGTGCGCCGGTGACCAATCCGTCAATCAAATCGGCAAAGCCTTCTTTGATATCAGTGGCCAGTTTGCTCTCGCCCCGGAAAATCGCCATCAAAGGTCGTTGCGTCAGCAGAATAAAGACCATGTAGGATGCAGCCCAGAAAGCGGACAAGCCGGGCGACAAACGGTCGACCATCAAGGCCCAGACCAGCACGACGACTGGCAGGATAAAGTGCAGACCTGACCGCGCGGTCGGACCCGGCAGCGGCAGGGTCGTCACTTCTGCATTCGGATCGTCCATCTTGAGCGGCTCTTCCTTGCTGCCGACATAGAGAAGTCCAACATAGACGGCTGTCAGAAAGGCAAAGATGATGTATCCGGCACTGTTCGGGAAGGCGGGACGAATCCAGCCCATCAAATAGTAAACTGCAAAGGACAATGCGCAAATTGCGATGATCGCAAAGGCGATGCCAATCATCTGCTGCACCAGCGGCTTGGGCGTATAGGCACGCGGCAGACCCTGCATGCCGGCCTTCATCGCTTCGAGGTGCACGATATATACCAGCGCGATGTAGGAAATCACCGCAGGCAGGAAGGCATGTTTGACCACGTCAAAATAGGGAATGCCGACATATTCAACCATCAGGAACGCAGCAGCGCCCATAACAGGTGGCATGATCTGTCCGTTCACCGACGAGGCAACCTCGACCGCGCCCGCCTTTTCAGAGCTAAAGCCGACCTTTTTCATAAGCGGAATTGTGAATGTCCCCGTGGTCACCACGTTCGCGATGGACGACCCGGAAATCAGACCAGTCATGGCTGACGCGACAACCGCCGCCTTCGCCGGTCCGCCGCGCATGTGGCCCATTAGGCTGAACGCGACCTGGATAAAGTAATTGCCCGCGCCTGCCCGGTCCAACAAGGAGCCGAACAACACAAACAGGAAAACAAAGGATGTCGAAACGCCCAGTGCGATGCCGAACACGCCTTCGGTTGTGATCCACTGGTGGTTCACAATTTCCGAAAGGCTGTTGCCTTTGTGCGCGATGATGCCGGGCATGTAGGGACCAAGCACGGTATACATAAGGAACACGGATGCGACGATCATCAGAGCCGGACCAAGAGCGCGGCGGGTTGCCTCAAGCAAAATCATCAAACCAATTACGGCAACGACAAAATCCTGCATGATCGGCGCGCCGACACGGCCTGAAATATCACGGTAGTAGACGAATAGATATAGCGCAGCGATTGCGCCAACCACCGCCAATGCCCATTCCCAAACCGGAATGCGGTCTTTGGGAGAGCCGAGGACAACAGTTGCCACAACGCCAAGCGCGATAAGCGGAATCCACCAGGTTGACGTGTCGTCTTTCGCCCCTGTCATGAACAGGAACGCCAAAACTACCGGGACGAAGACACCAAGGCCGATTTGGAATTTGCTGCGGGTCGCGGGAAAAGCGGCGATGCCGAGAAACACGGCAAAGGCCAGATGGATGGAGCGGCTTTCGGTGTCGTTGAATACACCCCAGCCAACAATGAATGGAATGGGCGAGGCGATCCAAAGCTGGAACAGTGACCATGCCAATGCAACGAGCATCAGAAAGGTGCCAACCGGTCCACCGGCAGAGCGGCCCCCGGTGTCGGAAGATGCGACAAGTTCATCCAGTTCTTGCTGGCTTAACCCACCGCGCCCGGCGGCCGCGTTTTCGACGGCAGCAGCTTGCTGTTGATCGTTGTTGGTCATGGTTCGTCCCCCTGTCGCCTTACCTTATGGCAAGTGCACATTCTTATTGTTGGGCCACAAAACACGCAGTGGCAAGAACCCTTGCCACTGCGTTCGTCAAATCAGACTGGTTACTCAATCCAGCCTTTTTCTTTGTAGTACTTTTCGGCACCTGGGTGCAGCGGAGCAGAAAGACCGTCCTTGATCATCTCTTCTTCTTTGAGGTTCTCAAAAGCAGGGTGCAGACGCTTGAAGCGATCAAAGTCGTCAAAGACAGCTTTAACAACTTCATAAACGACATCGTCAGCTACGTCCGCAGAGGTTACAAACGTTGCCTTCACACCGAATGTGTTCGTCTCTGCATCAGACCCTTTGTACATGCCGCCCGGCACAGTGGCCGCTGCATAGTAAGGGTTGTCAGCAATCAACTTGTCGATTTCAGGACCGGTGACCGGGACCAGAACAGCATCAACCGTTGAAACGGCTTCCTGGATCGACCCGTTGGGATGGCCAACGGTATAGATAATCGCATCCACCTTGTTATCGCCCAAAGCCGCGGCTTGTTCAGCGGGCTTCAACTCTGACGCCAGCGCAAAATCGTCCATTGTCCAGCCCAGCGCGTCCATAACGACCTGCATTGTGGCGTACTGACCAGAACCGGGATTACCGATGTTGACGCGCTTGCCCTTAAGGTCGGCAAACGTCGAGATGCCCGCATCAGCGCGCGCAATCACGGTGAACGGTTCACCGTGGACAGAGAACACTGCGCGTGCTTTGTCGAACTTGTTGTCCGCAAATTCCGACGTGCCGTTGTACGCGTGGAACTGCCAATCAGATTGGGCAACGCCCATGTCCATGTCGCCCGCTTTGATCGCGTTGATGTTGGCAATGGAACCACCAGTGGACGGAGCCGTACACTTCAGGTTGTGCTCGGCTGAACCACGGTTGACCAAACGACAGATCGACTGACCCACAACGAAATATACACCCGTCTGGCCACCTGTCCCGATTGTGATGAATTTTTCCTGAGCCATCGCTGCGGTACCGGCCACCATGGCCCCCGCAACAGCAAGCATTTTAATCATTTTCATAGATTCTCTCCCGTTGTTATAAACTACATCCCGCGTTTTTCGCAGTGACATAAGCATCTGTGACACCACCAGACGTTACCCATTTTTCGGAACAGCAAAAAAGCCACTTGAGGCCCCAATTTCTTCCGAGAAACGTGGCAACTTGCGCACAAGATTCTAATCGACAGGTTAGGCACGTTTGAAATTATGATCAAGCAGGCAATAAGCTGGCATCACAATTTAGTCTAAGTCTCTGTTATTGATGTTTATTTCTATTTATTATGTTTCAATGAGAGGTTGTGGCCATGCCCTTCTGTTTAATATTATAGACAAACTTACCAGATTTTAAACCAATGGCTTGCACGGTCTCACAATCCTGTCAAAGTCGGCTAAAATTGAAACATCGCGATAACTTATGAATGGAATCATATGCCTAACCTGCATTCGCTGACCCGCTTCGTGCCGCTTATTGGCGTGCTGGTGCTTACCCTTGCTTCCTTCACTCTAATGCTCGCCTGGTCCATCTGGTTTATCTTGCCGCTTGGCCTTTTTGGGGTGCTGTCGGGGATGGGGCTTTATGATCTTATACAGACCAAGCATTCAATTCTGCGCAATTACCCTGTGTTGGGGCATATGCGGTTCTTCTTTGAGGGCATTCGCCCTGAGATTCGGCAATATCTGATCGAATCTGATCAGGATGAGGAGCCGTTCAGCCGCGATGACCGCAGCCTTGTGTACCAACGCGCCAAGGGCCAAGAAGATGCACGGCCCTTTGGCACTCGGATGCGGGTATACGACGCCGGATATTCTTGGGTCACGCATTCCGTGCAGCCAAAACACATCACTGATACAAGTTTTCGCGTCGAAATTGGTAACAAAGCGTGCAAAAAACCCTATTCGGCGTCGCTTTACAACATCTCTGCCATGAGCTTTGGGTCGCTCTCTGCCAATGCCATTCAGGCCCTCAACACGGGTGCCAAGCTGGGTGGATTTGCGCATGACACGGGCGAAGGATCCGTCAGCAGGTATCACAAGGCGGGCGGTGGTGACCTTATCTATCAAGTGGCGTCAGGGTATTTTGGATGCCGCGCCAAAGACGGCACATTTGACGCAGACAAGTTTACCGAAACCGCGTCACTTGATCAGATCAAGATGATCGAATTGAAGCTGAGCCAGGGGGCCAAACCCGGACATGGTGGCATGTTGCCTGCCTCTAAGATCAGCGAAGAGATCGCGGAGGCGCGTGGCGTGCCGATGGGACAGGACTGCGTATCACCTGCGGCGCATTCCGCCTTTTCGACGCCAATTGAGATGATGCAATTCTTGAAAGAATTGCGGGACCTGTCAGGCGGAAAGCCCGTGGGGTTCAAGCTCTGTATTGGGCACCAACGTGAATTTATGTGTATTGTCAAAGCGATGCTGGAAACAAAAATCATCCCCGACTTTATTGTGGTGGACGGTACCGAAGGCGGCACCGGGGCCGCACCGGTTGAGTTTTCAAATCACGTCGGTATGCCGATGGTGGAGGGGCTGACCTTTGTCCACAATACGCTGCGCGGCGCGGGCATTCGCGATCAGGTCAAGATTGGTGCCGCCGGGAAAGTTGTTTCTGCATATGACATCGCCCGGACGCTGGCGATGGGCGCAGATTGGTGCAACTCCGCCCGCGGCTTCATGTTCTCGATCGGATGTATTCAGGCGCAGGCTTGTCATACGAATCATTGCCCCGTCGGTGTCGCAACCCAAGACAAAATTCGTCAGCGGGCATTGGATGTGGGTCACAAAAGCGAACGTGTGGCCCGTTTTCATCGCAACACAATGGAAGCCTTGGCTGAAATGACCGGCGCGGCGGGCCTGTCGCACCCAAGCGACTTTCAGCCTCGTCATTTAATGCTGCGTCAGGGCGACAGCAGCATGGTCCAGGGTGATCAAGTTTACGCTTATCTGCCAGAAGGATATCTGTTGGATGATGCTGCGACCGACTTTGGTGGCAACAAGTCGCGATGGGCGCGCGCCCGTGCAGAAAGCTTTGCACCAGTGGATTGAGCACCACACAGATCGGCTTGAACGAAAAAGGGCGCGCTGACTTCTCAGCGCGCCCTTTATGCGATTTGGTTAACTTAGTGTGCTTCTTCAGCAATCGCTGCAACAACTGCGGCTTCAAAGATCGCCAAGCCTTCTTCCACGATTGCGTCTGATGCCGTCAGCGGCACCATCACGCGCAGGGCGTTGCCGTGCAAGCCGCAGCTCAGCAGCAGCAGACCGCGCTTGAGCGCGTGAGCAATGACGCGCTTGGTAAAATCCGCATCGGGTTTGGCGCTGTCAAAGTCGGTCACAAACTCAACGGCAACCATCGCGCCCAATCCGCGAATATCCCAGAAACGGAAGGGTGCCGCGCGCTCACCGATTTCGGCAAAGCGTGCTTTGAAGGTTTCGCCCATCGCAGTGGATCGCGCCAGCAGGCCTTCTTCTTCGATCGCGTTGATCGCAGCCAATGCCGCGGCGCAGGCGACAGGGTTGCCCCCGTATGTGCCACCCAAGCCGCCGGGGATCATCGCATCCATGATATCCGCGCGGCCAATAACACCCGCCAGAGGATAGCCACCCGCCATTGATTTGGCCACTGTGATCAAGTCGGGAACAACACCAGAATGTTCGATCGCAAACCAGGTGCCGGTGCGGCCGAAACCAGCCTGCACTTCGTCAGCAATCAACAAGATACCATGCTGATCGCAGATCTCGCGAAGCTGTTGCATCATTTCAAAAGGCACAGGCGTATACCCACCTTCGCCCAGAACCGGCTCAATGATGATCGCCGCCACACGTTCGGGCTGCGCATCAGTCAGAAACAGGTTCTTGAGGCCGATGATTGCGTCATCGACGGTAATGCCATCACGCACGGATGGGAAAGGTGCGCGATAGATATCGGACGGGAAAGGACCTATGTCTTTTTTATAGGGCGATACCTTACCGGTCATGCCCAGCGTCAGCAATGTGCGGCCATGATAGCCACCGGTAAAGGCGATCACACCAGAACGACCAGTTGCGGCACGGGCGATCTTGACGGCGTTTTCCACCGCCTCGGCACCTGTGGTAACAAGCAGCGTTTTCTTGGGCGCGTCACCAGGAGCCAGCGCGTTCAGTTTTTCTGCCAATTCAATGTAAGGGCCGTAAGGGACAACCTGAAAGGACGTATGCGTATATTGATCTTCCTGCGCCTTGGCCGCAGCGATCACCTTGGGGTGACGGTGGCCCGTGTTCAAAACGCCAATTCCGCCGACAAAATCGATGTACCGGTTGCCTTCAACATCCCAAAGCTCTGCATTTTCTGCATACTTTGCATAGATGGGTGCCGCTGACGCAACGCCACGCGGTACAGCGGCCTCACGGCGATCAACCATCTGCGCGTTGGTAATATCGGCAGCAGCGACTGCCTGAGATACGATGTTCTTTACGGCTTCCATCTGCGTCTTCTTTTTCGCGACGGCCTTGCGGCGGGGTTTCTTTGCGGTGCTGGACATATCAAATTCCTTTGCTTCAAACGCCAACATGCGTTTAAAAAATCGTCTTAGGATGTTTAATATAATTGTCAATTGGGATAATGCAACGCATTCGAAGGCCCGGCGCATTGGGCCGGATTTTGCCTGTGACAAACCCCGATGCAAACGCTAGGAACATACCACAGCTACTATGAGGGTCGCACCGTTGGACATTGGTCACAAACTCAGAACCATCAGGAAACAGCGCGGCTTGTCCCAAAGGGAATTGGCGGCGCGTGCCGGTCTGACCAATGGCACAATTTCTCTGATCGAGAAGAACCGCACAAGCCCCTCTGTCGCGTCACTCAAAAGCCTGCTTGATGCCATTCCAATCAGTATGGCCGAGTTCTTTTCGACACTTGAGGAATCCCAAGCCCCAAAGGTCTTTTACAAGGCTGAAGAGTTTACGGAAATCGCGCCCGTCAGCGAAGGGCAGGTGTCACTTCGCCAGTTGGGAAATGCAGAGCACCATGCTTTGCAGGTATTGCATGAAACCTATCCTGCTGGTGCAGATACCGGACCGGAATTGTTGTCACATAATGGCGAAGAGGCTGGAATCGTTGTGCGAGGGTCAATCGAAGTGACCGTCGATGGGAACGTGGCGGTCCTGAATGTCGGCGACGGATATCTCTTTGACAGCCGCTTGCCTCATCGTTTTCGAAATCTGGATGACGCAGTATGCGTAATAGTCAGCGCATGCACACCGCCCAGTTTCTAAGGGGACGGCACATAGGATGCCGGATCACCGATCAGAATTTGGTCGTGACTGCCTGTCAGCCCGACCGGTATCCCCATTGGAATTTTTCGGTCGGCTGACCCGGTCATTCGTGGTCAGGGCAATAATGATGATCCCGGCGAGGGTCAGGATCGTCAGGCTGCCCAGAAAGAGCTCTGTGGTCATGTGATTATCCTTTCGATCGTCTCGTTACATTCTAACGATCCGGTCAAGAATTCTGTTCCAAAATAATTGATTGCTCTCGTCATCTGTGTTGCAAGAGCCGTTGTGATCGACGCAGATTTAGGTGGCGTTAACTCACATTCAATAGTCGTAGATTTCTTTGTTTCTAGGCGGGACCGGAAAATTCACAGTCATTTGGTACTGGCCATCAGTTTCGCCCACTTCGACTTGACCGTTAAGTTGACGTGCAAATGCGAGGATGAGGGTTGAACCCAAACCGGTGCCCGAAACAACCGGCCCAATCGCAGTGGTGTTCGCAATCAAAAGCTGCGCCCGGTCGGGACCATCGTAGGACAGATTGATGGTGATCTGCCCTTTGTCTTTGGGCGCATGAGACACATATTTCAGCGCGTTCGTCATCGCCTCTGATGCAAGCAACGTTAAGGGTGCAGCATCATCGGCGTTCAGAATAATTGGATCATAATGCTGGGAAACCTTCACATTTGAGCCTGGCGCAAACCCGACAGCCAGCAATTGGTTCACAACTTCATGAAGAAGAACACCGGCATCGACGCTGGCCAAATCCGTGTTCTGATAGAGGCTTTTGTGAACCGTCGCGAGGCTCAGGATACGGTCTTGCAACCGACGAAGCACAGTTTTTGCGTCTTCCGAATCCGATTGCCTGATCTGCATGTTCATAATTGACGAAATCAGCTGCAGGTTATTTTTGACCCGGTGATGCACCTCTTTCAACAAGATATTCTTTTCACGCAGGCTATCTTCGAGGGTCGCTTCATCGCGCAGAATCGATTCAGCCATCTCGATAAAGGCGCTTTCCATTTTTACCAATTCAATTGGCACACTCGGGCTCAATGTATCGCGCGGCAGGGTGCGGTTGATCGCAAATCGGCGCATCTGACGTCCGAGTTTTCGAATGTGTGTCAACGCCAGCCGATTCAATGCCAAAAATGCGACGACCAGACTGGCCACCCACATCAAAATTGGCAACATTGCGCTGAGCCGAGTCGAGATATCTGATTGCAGGAACGGTGTATCTGAATGCCAAACGCTTAACGCATATACGGCGTCGGGAACGATAGGCAAGATGGCATAGGCGCGTTCTTGACCCGACTGGTTGGTGGCAAGGAAAACGTGCGTGTTGTTTTCTGTAAACAGCGAAAGTTCTATGTTGGCTGGGACCTCATTCTGAGCAACATTTGGCGACCGTTCGGTGGTCAGAATCTCTCCATCTTGATTGAAGGTCATGAGTGACAGTGGCGCTATGGCGAGAGGGGGCTCATCAACACCCTCAAACGTCGTCGATGGGATCGAGATCGCCATAAAGCCAATCAATTCATCATCTTCAAAAACCGGGGAATTAACGATGATCACGTGTTTCCCACTCACGACACCGATCCCCCGCACTGAGGCTTGACGCTCGCCCCGGCGCAGCGCGCTTTGGAATCCTTTATTTGTAGAAAAATCACGGGATTCAGCGGATGAAGAGCACTGCATCAGACCATCGATTGGAATAAATCCAACCAAGCTGTAGATTTTCGACGCCTCTTTATACTCTCTCAGGAATTCTGAGCATTCCTGGCTGTTGTTTCGTCTTAACCTAACAAGGGCGGACAATGCCTCTGCCGCCCCAAAAGCTTCCTGAAGGACCCGGCGCTCCGCGCCCGAGGCCTGCTCAGTCACCGCAAGCAATGACAATTCTGCACTTGCTCTGCTCTGATCTGCGATTTGGCGGGTTTGCACAATCGCAATCAATCCGATCGGCAAAAGAGCGAGCGACAGGAAAAACAATACCCGCACTGCCAAACCGCGCATCAGGCCGCCAGAAAGAAAACCAGAAGTCATTGTCAGAAAGAAGACACTTTTGACGCGGATAGAACTGACATTGTCGCGTCATCGGTCATTTCCAGCGACTCGTTTTCGTCATGTCCCATCAGTTCGGCCAATCTTGCACGTGCCCTGCTGGTCCGGCTCTTGATCGTTCCGACCGCCACGCCGCACATCTCCGCTGCTTCCTCGTAAGAGAATCCCGACGCACCAACAAGCAAAAGCGCCTCGCGTTGTTCATCCTGCAATTTCGCCAACGCTTTTCGAAAGTCGGTCATTTGCATGTGGCCATCATGCGCCGGCTTCTCTGCCAGGCTTTCCGTAAACACTCCATCCACATCTGCAACCTCTCTTCGGGCCTTGCGACGGGATGAATAATAAGTGTTGCGCAGGATCGTAAACAACCAGGCTCGCATGTTCGTTCCAGCCTGAAATTTCTCGATGTTCGTCCACGCCTTGACCAAGGTATCCTGAACCATATCATCTGCAATCGCGCCGTTGCGGGTCAAGCTGATTGCGAACGCGCGCATTGCCGGCAGGTGCTCTACCAGTTCGTTACGCGGATCCTTATTGATCATTTGTCGGACCCTTGTTTGGCGTCCTGCTGTTTGAGCTGATCTAACAGGAGCTTGAACCGGTCCGGTATCCCTTCATCCAGTGTTTCTTCGAAAACACGCTTGAGGTTTTCATCGATCACACGCTCACGCTCATCTTTCTTTCGGGATTGCACAACTTACCTCTGGCTTCAGTAGTTCAAATCAATAATTTCAGCTTTCAACGGAACTAAACGCAGGCTTGCGGTGTTTGGTTCCCGAAAATGCAAAAAAAGGACTGCTATCCATGAACGACGTAACTGAGACCCGCAATATTAGCGATGAGTTGGGGGCAAATATCCCGTTTCTGCGTCGGTTCGCGCGGGCCATGACAGGCAGTCAGCAAAGCGGAGACACATTCGCAGCGGCCACTCTTGAGGCAATCCTTGCCGATCGTTCGGTGTTGGATGGGTCAGATACAAAGACAGGTCTGTTCAAAATTTTGTACGGCATCTGGTCCAGCGCCGGCGCACCCGTGGAAGAAGGTGAAAGCGGTGCACGGGCCAAAGCGCAAAAACGCTTGGCAAGCTTAACCAACAACAGCCGCGAGGCGCTGTTGCTGCATACAATCGAAGGGTTTTCGTTTTCTGAGATTGCCGAGATCATCGGCGTTGACCAACCCGAAGCAGAAGGGCTTGTTTCTATAGCGCGTCAGGAAATGGCCGACAGTACCGCTGGTTCGGTGATGATCATTGAGGATGAGGCGATTATTGCGATGGATATCGAATCGATCGTGTCGGATATGGGTCATCGCATCACCGGCATCGCACGCACCAGAGATGAGGCCGTAGAGTTAGGCAAATCAGATGTGCCCGATCTGATACTTGCCGATATCCAGCTGGCGGACAACTCATCTGGCATTGACGCTGTGAATGACTTGCTGGCAGAATTGGGGAACCGCCCCGTTATCTTTATCACTGCCTTTCCTGAACGCTTGTTGACAGGCGATAAACCTGAACCGGCATTCCTGATCTCCAAACCCTATTCGGTTGATCAGGTAGTTTCTGCGGTGTCACAAGCGATGTTCTTTTCGTCGACCGAAACACTACACAGCTGAGCAGCTTGGGCGATGCGCGATGTTAATTGCAAGTGGGTGCCTGGCATCTTTGGCACTCACTTGTTTGAAAAGTGAGCAACCAAAATCTGCTATTTCCCATCTAATGGGAACTTTCTGCGTCAACCGGGGTTTGATTGTAACGAAAGAAAAAAGGTGAAGGAGAGTACCAATGGTTTCTGCGAAAACCGCCAACAGAGATACCAAGTCAGCTCATGACGTGACAGTAGGAGACCTTTCAGACCAGATCGCGGTTCTGAAAAATGACATCGCTGCCCTGACAAATACACTGGGTGCTTACGGCAAGGCCAAGTCAGAAGAGGCGTCGCGCACCGCGAAAGAGACTGTCGACGATCTGACAACCGCCGGACGGGTTAAGGCGCTTGAGGCACAGCAGCAGGCAGAAGAATTCATTCGCACGCAACCGGCAACCGCCTTGGGCATCGCCGCTGGCGTCGGTTTTCTCGTGGGTTTGATCACGGCGCGCCGATAACATGTTGGCGATGCTGACATACCACTTGCAGAGGGCCGCGACCAGAACCGCGCACACTGCTGTGTTGGGACTGGCCGCGGCTTTCTTGCTTTTGATCGGGTTAGGCTTTTTGACTGCGGCTGCTTGGCTATTGCTTGCCACGCTGACAACACCTTTCATCACGGCACTCATCTTAGGCGGCATTTATTCAGGCGTGGGGTTCCTATTGTTGGCTGTTATGTCGATGCGCAGTCATGCAAGACGCCGCGGGCGCGCCGCAGCATTGGCCGCAGCAGCGCCAACGTCGTCCACCAGTCTGACATCGATCATAGCCGCGTTTATGGCTGGCCTCACTGCTGGGAAGACAGCGCGTTTCTGACCGCCGATACGAGCGTAGTAGAATTGAACGGGCGGGGCACAAATTGTGCTGCTGAACGGTTGCCATTTTCGGCCGGAATGTCATCGCAGATAATAACCAGCCCCGCACGTTCGGCAAATGACAATGTCTCGCTGTTGCCGCCCAAAGCATCTTGGCCAGAGACCGAAAGAATGACGACAGACGGTGCGGCCTGCTGCTCATCGAACCGGGCAAGATCCCGGAGATCTTCGATCATATGAATGACGCCGCAAAACGCGTCTTTTAAAGTTTCGATGATATCGATTCGCACCAAAGGATCTTGTTCGTAGACGAGAAATCGCATGCGCTTGTTTCCTTATTAAGGATGACAATTACTGTGCGACAGGCGATCATGCATTAAACTGTGACATACTGAGAGGCAAAGAAAACGATGGCTACAAAGTGTCGATACTGCCCCCTGCAGCGCAAAGAACTTTTTGTGCGTATGTCAAAAGACGATCTGGAGTTCATGCAGAAGTTTAAAGCTGGCGAACTCACCGTGGAACCTGGGACACCCATTTTAATGGAAGGGTCAAACGCGCCGCAGCTTTTTACCGCCCTGTCCGGGATGGGGATCCGCGACAAGATGCTAGAGAACGGCGAACGCCAAGTTCTCAACTTTGTTTTTCCCGGGGATTTCATTGGATTGCAAGCAGGTATTCTTGGTAAAATGGGCCATTCCGTCGAGGCACGAACGCACATGCGGCTCTGTGTCTTTAATCGGTCAGAGTTCTGGCAGTTTTTCAAATCCAACCCGGCAAGGGCTTTCGACATCACCTGGCTCGCTGCAATCGAAGAACACTTTTTGGGTGAAACGCTAGCGTCTGTCGGGCAACGTACGGCAATTCAGGCAATTGCGTGGGCTCTGGTCAAAATTTTTCAGCGAGGTGATGCGCTTGGCATGGTCACGAATAACCAGATGGAATTGCCCTATACACAACGAGACTTGGCCGACGCATTGGGCTTGTCTCTGGTTCACACAAACAAAACACTGGGCAAGTTAAAAGACCGGCAACTGGCCTCTTGGTCAGATCGGATGCTGCAGATAAACGATGTAAAATCTCTGGCAGACATTGCCATCATGTCGCTTGAAAAGGCACCTCAACGGCCATTCCTCTGACACTGCAATGTGCTTGCCGCCTCATGCGTCGTCTGAGACTTCGACGACATTATCAGCGGCATAGGCCCCTCGTTTGCCCAACGGCTTTGGGTCGCCAACGGTGCTGTCCGGCCTCGTACGTAATTCAATCTGTGCATTCAGAGATGCGCCCAGAAGAACGAGAAAACTGCTTATCCATAGCCAGATCAGCATCGCGATCACAGCCCCGATTGACCCATAGACCTGATTATAATTGCCAAAATTGGCAACGTAATATGAGAACCCGACCGAAATAATCGCCCATGATACGACGGCAAGGATGGCACCGAAGGACAGCCATTGAATTCGCGCCGGGCGGCGGTTTGGGCCATACCGATAAAGCACACCAACCCCAGCCAATAAGACGGTGATGGCAATGGACCACCGCACAAGGTCAGCAATGAAATTCCCGAAAGGCCCGAGCGGAATAAACGCCAGGACAACTGGTGCCACAACAACAGTAAGCAATGCCGTGATCCCAACTGCAACCAGCCCGATGGTCAGCAACAATGCCCGAAAATAATGCCCTGCCGCACCTCGGTTGCGCTCGTTATAGACGTTGTTCAAGCCGATCATCATGGCCCCCACGCCTGCCCGCGCTGACCAGAGTGCGGCAACCAACGACAGCAATCCCGCCCACCCCAACGCGTCAGCCCGCGCAGAGACCAGCGACACCACCTGATCGTTGACGATCTGGTAGACATCATTGGGCAAAAAGCCCCGAATTGACTCAAGCTGTGCGATGACGACGACCGGATCAGAAATCAGCCCAAGGATCGCGATCAATGCGGCGAGCGCCGGAAAGATTGACAACATGGCAAAGAACGCCACACCTGCGGAAACCAGGCTAATATTGTTCTCTGAAATATGGTTAACGCTCGCCTTCAGTGCGGCCCAATATACCTTGGGGTTTGTCGGGGGTGTCCGTTTCATCAGTCGCTCAATTCATCAATATTCGGTTTCGGCTGCCTAGCTGGGCTCGACATCATCGCGTACCTGCCCCCAGGCAACCAATGTAAAGATCAATGTACCGCCGATGATATTGCCCGCGAGCACTGGCAGAAAGAATCCAAAAACAGCCGGACCCGCGCTTAACTGCCCTTGCAGCATGAGCACAGCCATCTCAACCGATCCTGCTACGATATGTGTAAAATCACCTGCAGCAATCAGCCAAGTGAACGTCAGGATCAGGAAAAACGCTGCTTCATCCGCCTGAGGCAGCATCCAGACAATCAGTGCCACAATGATACCTGCGGGGATTGCCCGCCAAAACCCTTCGCCTGCACCCATCCCTGTTGCATGGCGCGATAATTCTTCAATCGCGGGCATCAGATCAGAAGGCAAAGCTGGGGTAAAAACAAACAGCGCAGCAGCGGCAAATGCACCGATAACGTTCGCTGAAAGAACGATCGCCCAAAGACGCATCATACTTCCAAATGCCCGCCAAGAGCGGGCCTTCATCACTGGCAAAACCGTCGTAATGGTGTTTTCCGTAAAAAGCTGCATCCGGCCCATGATGACCGCCAGAAACCCAAGGGAATATCCCAAATTCTCAATTAGGAACCGATAGGATGTATCCGGTAAATGGGTCCGAAAAATCGCCTCTCCGAGGACTGATAGGCTGATCAGCATACCTGCCGCAATCCCTGACCACATCAGTGACTTTTTGGACCGCGCCAACTCTTCTTCACCTTCGCGGCGGATCACCTCATAAATCAGCTTCGGTGACAGCGCAGCAGCTTCACTGACCGATCTTTCCTCGGCTGCCTCTTCGACAGTGTTGTTTTTCGGGCGATGTTGGATAAGCGGGGCCATTTTTCTTTCCTTAATGTACTTTCGGGTGACTTAGCGCATTTTCTCCGGGGGCCTAGCAAAAAAGATCAGCACTATGTCGCAAAACACCTTGCAGGACCTGTAAGACCCGCAAAGATGCGCGTGATAGCATAAGGACAGAGAATGATCACCAATTCACCAACGCTGACCAGTGATATCCGCAACCGGTTTGCACATGTGGAAACCTGCCCATTTTCTGGTCCGCGGATTTTTTTTGAAAACGCCGGTGGGGCGCTGACCCTAAAATCAGCGGTGGAAACATCCGCGATCTTTGCCGCCATCCCAGACAACCAAGGCCGCGATAATCCCGCATCAGCGGCATTGGTCGATGTGATTACCCGCGCCAAGGCCGACATGGCATTATTCTTTAACTCAGCTGACGGCACGTTTTTTGTGGGTGAATCCGGAACTGAGCTGTCCTTCAGGCTCATCCGCACCGCGATTATGGGGTCAGCGCCGGGTGGGTCGGTCATTGGGTCGTCCATTGAACACCCCGCATCGCGCAGTGCCGCACTTCATTGGGCGGAAATGGCCGGGAAACCCTATATTGATGTAGCCCATAATAATGCGACGGGTCAGGTGACGGCAGAAATGTATGCCAGTCAGATGACGCCAGATGTTCGTGTGGCCACAATTCTGCATACATCGCCGGTGACAGGTATCGCAAACGATGTTGCGGCAATTTCTGCCGCGATCAGGGTGGTTTCACCCGATGCGTTCATCTTTGTCGACGGCATCCAACACGCCAGCCACGGTCACATCGACATCGCAAGCTATGACATCGACGGCTATGTGGTATCGCCTTACAAGGTCTTTTCGCGTCATGGATATGGTGTGGCCTGGGCGTCTGATCGGCTCACTGCGCTGCCAATTGAAACGCTTAGGAACGGCCCGACTGGGAATTGGGAAATGGGCACGCGCGATACAGGGTCTTATGCGACATTCTCAGACGTGGTGCGGTATTTCGAATGGCTGGGCGAAAAGGTGTCAGACACAACTGACCCACGCGCAAAAATTGAGGCTGCGGGCAGGGCAATCCATGATCATGAACAAACGCTGACAGATGCGATGCTACGGGGTATTGGAAATCTGCCAGGTTTGGCCGATCTGCCGGGTGTGACGGTCCTTGGCGGTGCGGACAACCCGGATCGCGAAGGGTTGGTGTGCTTTGCCCTCGACCACGTTCCTGCCAGCGATATCGTCGACAAATTGAATGCTGAGGGCATTCGCACCCATATCCGCCGCGCGGATCATTATTCCGGCAATATCCTTACCCCGTTGGGATTGGACGCAGCCGTGCGCGTATCGCTGTGCCACTACAATACATTGGACGAGGTGCGCAGCCTGCTGGCGGCAATGAAGGACATTGCAGGTTGAAGATTAACCCTCTCCTTCACCCTTTCAAAATACCGAAATGCGACGCCTTTACCAAACTCGCCGCTTGCCAACCGGACGCAACCGTTGAACCATGCGGAAATGAAGAGCATTCTTTCAAACGCCGTTACCGCCAAACGCGACGATCTGATCGCGCTGACGCAGGATTTGATCCGCATCCCCACCCTGAACCCACCGGGCGGAAATTATCGCCAGATCTGCGAATATCTGGACAAACGCCTGTCCGGCCATGGCTTTGAAACCGAACTGATCCGCGCCGTCGGTACACCGGGGGACGGCGATAAATATCCGCGCTGGAATATCGTCGCGCGCCGAACCGGCGCGCGCAGCGGTGATTGCGTGCATTTCAACAGCCACACAGATGTGGTCGAGGTTGGTGCAGGCTGGACGTTTGATCCGTTTGGGGCCGAGGTGTCTGACGGCAAAATCTACGGGCGAGGCACCTGTGATATGAAAGGCGGCCTGGCGTCGTCGATCATCGCCGCAGAGGCGTTTATCGAAACACACCCTGAATTTTCCGGCGCGATCGAGATTTCTGGCACAGCAGACGAGGAATCGGGCGGATATGGCGGGGTCGCTTATCTGGCTGAGCATGGGTATTTTGACCCGGCCCGTGTCCAGCATGTGATCATCCCCGAACCGCTGAACAAAGACCGTATTTGTCTCGGCCATCGTGGTGGATGGTGGGCTGAAATTGAAACAAAGGGTGAGATTGCCCACGGCTCGATGCCGTTCCTGGGCGACTGCGCAGTGCGCCATATGGGTGCCGTCTTGTCAGAGTTCGAGGACAAGCTTTTCCCGGCAATGGCCGCTCGTCACACAGATATGCCTGTTGTTCCGCAAGGCGCGCGGTCGTCCACCATGAACATCAACTCAATCCATGGTGGGCAAAAAGAGCCTGACAGCGATTTCACTGGCCTGCCGGCGCACTGCGTCCCGGATTCCTGTCGCATCGTGATTGATAGACGTTTTCTGGTCGAAGAGCCTCTTGATCAGGTGCGCGATGAGATCACCGCGTTGTTGGACGGGTTACGCGCGACCCGCGCTGATTTCGACTATGAGCTGACCGAGATAAACTCAGTTTTGCCGTCCATGACAGACCGGGATGCGCCTGTGGTCCGAACCGTGGCAAAAGCCATTGAGGATGTGATTGGCAAAAGTCCTGAATACGTCGCCTCGCCCGGGACCTATGATCAGAAACACATCGACCGCATTGGCAAGCTCAAGAACTGCATCGCATACGGTCCCGGCATATTGGAACTCGCCCATAAGCCGGATGAATATATTGGCATAGACGATATGGTCGATGCGGCATGTGTCATGGGTGCCGCCCTGGAATCGCTGCTACTGCCAAAGGTCTAATCAAACGCGGTGGCGGCGGCCAGCGCCAAGCCATCAACCACACCGGTCAGGGCCGCTGCCTGATGCACTTCGGCCTTTGGAAATTCGCGCCGAAGGGCCGCATCGACCACCCCCATCAAACTTGACCCGCCCACAAAAATCAGCCGCGAAACATTATCTTTGGCCAATCCGGCCTGATCAACGGTCTGCATGGCAGCATCAGCAATCTTGCCCGCCATCTGGGCAAGCGTCGCCGCCATCATCGCCGCAGGCAGCGGCAGGTGCAGACCACGTTCCAGCATGTCCAGTTTGATCTCTGGGGGTGCTGTCCCGTTCGGATCGTTCGCCGCGATTTTCGCAGCCTCAACGGCAAAGGCCAGATCATGACCCAGCTCTTCCTCCAGAACCGTCACCAGCCGCGCCAACAGATCCGGTTCCATCGCATGGCGCGCAAGGTCTTCGGCAGCGCGGCGGGTTTCGCGGGTGTAGAGAAAGGGGATCTTTTGCCAGGTTGCAAGATCAGCAAACATCGACTGAGGTGCAACATGGGTCTCGCCGCCAAACATATGTTTGATGTCACTTCCCATGCCCAAATGGGGCATCACGTGCGTGAGGCTCAGTTCGCGGTCAAAATCTGTGCCCCCCAGCCGCAAACCATTGCTGGCCATAATATCAATGTCGGCATCGCCTTGATGTCTGAACAATGTGAAGTCTGACGTGCCACCGCCAATATCCACAATCAGCCCCAAATCCCCCGCGTTCAAAAAGGCGCGATTGGCAAGCGCTGCCGCCTCTGGTTCGGGCATAAATCGCACGTCCGTGAACCCGGCGGCGTGATAGCAATCGGTCAGATCAACTAGCGCCTGTTCATTGCGACCGGTATCAGCACTGTGAAACATCACAGGCCGTCCTGACAGGGCACAGAGAAACTTCTGACCGGTTGCCGCCTCGGCACGTGCCTTGATCTCGGCCAGAAACCGTCCAACAATTTCAATGAAATCCATACGCTTGCCCAACAAAACCCGGCTTTCACGCATCAGCGATGTACCAAGCAGGCTCTTGAGCGCCCGCATGTAACGCCCTTCATCGCCGCCAATCAACGCGGCTTGGGCCGGACGGCCAAAAACTGTCTGTTTCGCGTCAAAATCAAAGAACACGGCCGTCGGCAGCGTCTTTTCGCCAGGTTCGATATCAATCAAGTGCGGCATACCGTTGATCGCCACGCCCGCCGCGGAATTTGAGGTCCCAAAATCGATGCCCAACGTGGTGGATAACGCAACCATGACGCACCTTTGCCTATCAAGAAGGCCGGAGCCTTATCGCGATGACACAAAGGGCGCAACAAGGTTTGCCACTGGTGAACCAACACGAATCTGGCTAACCTCTTTGCTAAATATCAACAGGGAGATACCCATGTTCCACCTACGCTCACTATTTCTTGGTGCCAGTGCTGCGGCGCTGATTGCCGGGGCCGCCACGGCACAGCAAACTGACATCACAGTTGCGCTTCAGCTTGAGCCGCCGCATTTGGACCCGACATCAGCCGCCGCTGGTGCCATTGATTCGGTTCTGTATTCCAATGTGTTCGAAGGTCTGACCCGGTTCATGGGCGATGGGTCCATTGTGCCGGGATTGGCTTCTTCATGGGAAATCTCTGACGATGGCTTGACCTACACCTTCAAGCTGCATGACGGCGTCAAGTTCCACGATGGTACCACAATGGACGCCGAGGATGTAAAATTCAGCCTCGACCGGATTGGTGCAGAAGATAGCGCGAATGCCCAAAAGGCGCTTTATGCCGCGATTTCTGAGGTCAATGTGACTGACCCGCTGACGGTTGAGGTGAAGCTGTCTGAGCCCAACGGGAGTATGCTGTTTAACCTCGCATGGGGTGACGCGGTGATCGTGGCACCAGAAAGCATCGAGAACATCAAGCAAAATCCGATCGGTACCGGTGCGTTCAAGTTCGACAACTGGGCTCAGGGCGACAAGATCGAGCTTTCAAAGAACCCTGACTATTGGGGCACTCCAGCGAAACTCGACAAGGCCACGTTCAAATTCATCTCTGATCCGACAGCGGCCTTTGCTGCGATGATGGCCGAAGACGTTGATGTCTTTTCCCAATTTCCAGCCCCCGAAAACCTGCCACAGTTTGAGGCCGATCCAAGGTTTCAGGTGCTGATCGGATCGACCGAAGGGGAAACGATCCTGTCCACCAACAACAAGATGCCACCCTTTGACAATGTCAAAGTCCGCGAGGCCATCGCCCACGCGATTGACCGTCAAGCGATCATTGATGGTGCGATGTTCGGATATGGCACCCCCATCGGGACTCATTTTGCCCCGCACAACCCGGCCTATATCGATCTGACTGGGATGAACAGTTTTGACCCTGAAAAGGCCAAGGCGCTGCTGGCTGAGGCAGGGTTTCCAGACGGGTTTGAGACCACGCTTGATCTGCCCCCGCCTTCTTATGCACGGCGCGGCGGTGAGATCATTGCAGCCCAACTGGCTGCAGTCGGCATCAAGGCCGAAATTCGCAATGTCGAATGGGCGCAATGGCTGGAAACTGTTTTTAAAGGCAAGAATTTTGGTCTGACCATCGTCAGCCACACCGAGCCAATGGACATCGGAATTTATGCAAAACCGGATTACTATTTCCAGTACGACAATCCCGCGTTCCAAGAATTGATAACCAAACTGAACAGCACCACAGACGATGCGATGCGGACCCAGATGATGGCAGAAGCCCAGCGCATGATTTCTGAGGATTACGTGAACGGTTATCTGTTTCAACTGGCGGCAACGTCGGTGGCCAAGGCAGGCGTTCAAGGGTTGTGGAACAACGCGCCGACACAGGCAACTGATCTGACAGCGGTAAGCTGGGCCGAGTAAGCCACGGCGCACAATGAAGGGGCCCTGCACGCGTGGGGCCCTGCCGCCGTCGGAGTAAAAAAGCTTGGCTGATCCTTTCACCCCTTCCCCGGAACTTGCCGCCATTGCGACGCGGTGGATCAAGGCCTATTCAGCCAGACGTTCCGTCGCGGCAGCCAATCTGCTCTCCTCCTCCAAGGCACTGACTTACATCGGGTCGGATGAAGGCGAGCTGTTCAAAGGGGATACGCTGCGCGAGACGTTTGAAAAGTATTCGGATGATCAGGCTGTTCTGTTGCCCGAGAATATCCAGGCAACAGGCTATGAGGCCGGTGATTTCGGCTGGGCTTATACCACGCTCACCATATATTCGCCCGAGGCAAACCTGCGGGTCGCCTTTCGCAATACCTTTATCTTCACCATGGAAGATGGTGTTTGGCGGATCGTGCATATCCACAATTCCAACCCCAAACCTAACCTCGAAGCCATGGGATACGAGTTGGGACGTTTCGAGGATTTGCTGGTCGCCGCACGTGCCGAACGTGTGGAAAGCACTCAGACCGGGATAGCCTCGGTGATGTTCACAGACATTGTCGACAGTACGGCACTGGCCTCCGCCGCAGGTGATCACAGATGGAACCGGATCGTTACGGAACATATTGGTTCGATCACCCAGCAGATTCAGACCGAAGGTGGCACGATGGTCAAATCGCTTGGGGACGGGACGCTGTCGACCTTCGCATCGGCGGGTGCTGCGATGCGGACCGCGATTGCGATCCAACGGGGGATGGTCGCCCAGACGGACGAACCGAAACTGCGCATCCGGATCGAAATCCATACCGGTGATGTTATCCAGAACGAAGGTGACTTTGTCGGTACGGTCGTTAACAAGGCTGCGCGCGTTGCAGCTACCTGCGATCCGGGCAACATCAGAGTGTCAGAGGCGACGCGCGTCATGGTAGGCGACGCCGATGGCTTCAACTTCGTAGATCCGGTAGAGGTGCCGTTAAAGGGCCTCAAGGGTGAGCATCTGATACATTCCCTTGCTTGGTAGCTATCACACCCGTTACAAAACGCGTTGTGTCAGCATGTAAACGGCATCCTTAACCTGATCCCGCAACGCCCCCTCTCGCGGCGCGTCGCGCAATGTAGTGAACCAATGATCCGGCGGGTTCTTGCCGCGCCGGTTGCCATCAAAACGCAAGCCCCGCAGGACTGTTTCGGCGTTTTCGGGCAGATTATCCGGTATGTCTTGACCGTTCAGAATGCCCCAAACCCCGGTCCACAGCCGTCCGACGGACCAAGGGTTGTACCCACCACCGCCAAGCACCAAAAGCCGAGGCGCGAGGCCCATGAGGCAACGCAGGACATCCCAATGGGCATTGTTGCTGAGGCTGAGGTGAGACAGCGGATCTTCTTCAACTCCGTCTGCACCACACAGGAAAACAATGGCGTCAGGGGCAAAGGCGGTCACCTTTGGGACGATCAATGTGTCTCTGACAAAAGCCATTTCGCTGTCGTTGAACCCGCGCGGCACGGGCAAATTCAAGGCATTGCCGCCGGCATCGTTTTCCAGCACGCCACTGCGCGGCCACAGACGGTCTTCGTGCACTGAAATCAACAGGCAATCGGGATCGCCGCCAAAGCCAACCTCAACCCCGTCGGGATGGTGTGCGTCGATATCGACATAGGCGATGCGCCGCACACCGTGACTGCGCAGGCTGAGCATTGCAAGAACCGGGTCGTTCAAATAGCAAAACCCGTTCGCCCGGTCCGGCATACCATGGTGCGTGCCGCCTGCCGGATTATAGATCACACCACCGTCGCGCAGCAGTTCCCCCGCCAGAATTGACCCGCCCGCCGCCGTTGCGGGCCTGCGAAAAATCTCCGGGAACACTGGATTGGTTACGCTTCCGATATCATGGCGCGTCAAATCTTCTGCGGTTGCGGCCTGCGCTGCCTCAACTCTTTGCAATGCGCCGATGTAATCTGACGTATGCCACCTTGTCAGCGCCGCAGGTTTGGCGCGGGGCGAGGTGATAAATTGCTCTTTCGGAAGCCACCCCAAAGCCTGGGTGAGGTCCATCACCGTTGACACACGCGGCACCCGCAACGGGTGCCACCGCCCATAGCTTGAGCCACGGAAAATCTCATGTCCAATGAAAGCAGGATGCTGCATGAGGCAAACCTAACGCGGTCCGGTCAAATTGCCAGCCACAGTGATCGCAGTCTGGACGCCCCTGCGCTGTGCGCCTAACGTCACAGTAATGCTCAGATATGCACTCAAACGCCTTCTTTCATTATTGATCAGTCTTGCCGTCGCATCGCTGGTGATCTTTGCCGTGATCGAGGTCGCGCCGGGCGATCCGGCGTCATTCATGCTTGGGATCAATGCCCAGCCTGAAACGCTTGCCGCGCTGCGGACTGAACTGGGGCTCGATGTCTCCAAGGTGCAGCGCTACATCGCCTGGGTTGGCGGTATGATGACAGGTGATTTTGGCACCTCCTATACCTATCGCACGCCAGTAATCGACATGGTTTCAGGCCGATTGTGGGTGTCGTTGCCTTTGGCGCTTTACGCTTTAGCGCTGAGCACATTGATTGCTTTTCCCGCAGGTATCTTTGCCGCGTCCCGGCGCGGTCAGGCGGGCGATATCGGGGTCATGGGGGCCACGCAGCTTGGCGTTGCGGTGCCGAATTTCTGGTTTGCGATGATTCTGGTCCTGATCTTTGCAATCAATCTGCGGTGGTTCGCGGCAGGTGGTTTTGTGGGTTGGGACAAAGGGTTCTGGGCTGGCCTGCACGGCCTGACACTGCCTGCCATCGCCCTCGCGCTGCCCCAGGCGGCGATCCTTGCGCGTGTCATGCGGTCGTCATTGTTGGATGTATTGGGCGAAGATTTCATGCGAACTGCCCGCGCCAAGGGTCTGAGCGCCCGGCAGGCGCTTTGGCGGCACGGGCTGCGCAACGCGCTGATCCCTGTTCTGACCATTATCGGACTGCAGTTTTCGTTCCTGCTGGCTGGGTCCATCATCATCGAACAGGTGTTTTATTTGCCCGGGCTGGGACGGTTGGTGTTTCAGGCGATTTCTGCCCGCGATCTGATCGTCGTGGAATCGGTCGTCATGTTGCTGGTGTTTTCGGTGATCATGGTGAATTTCCTCGTCGACCTGGCCTATGCAGCCGTGGACCCCCGTCTGAGGTCACGTACATGAAACGCAATCTGATCATTGGCGGTCTGCTTACGGCAGTTTTCGTTTTGGGTGCCCTTATCAGCTTTGTCTGGACACCTTTTGACCACGCCGCACTGAATATTCCGAACAAATTGCAAACCCCCGGTGGCGCGCATCCGTTTGGTACGGACCATTTTGGTCGCGATATCCTGAGCATGATCATGGTCGGTGCGCGCACATCTATCGCCGTGGCGTTGGTGGCGGTTGGTATAGGCATGGGTCTTGGTGTGCCGCTGGGCCTTTGGGCCGCAGCGCGACAAGGGACATGGATGGATGAATTGATCATGCGCGGCAATGACCTGGTCTTTGCCTTTCCCAGCCTTGTGATTGCAATCCTGATCACTGCGATTTTTGGGGCCGGGGCGATAAACGCGATCATCGCCATCGGCATTTTCAACATCCCCGTCTTTGCGCGGATCACGCGAGGCGCGGCGCTTTCACTGTGGCAGCGTGAATTCATACTGGCTGCCCGTGTGGCGGGCAAATCGGCGGCTCGCATTTCTGCGGAACACATCCTGCCAAATGTGACCAACCTGTTAATTGTCCAAGGAACGATCCAATTCTCACTCGGCATTCTGGCAGAAGCAGGCCTCAGCTATGTCGGTCTTGGCGCGCAGCCGCCGACACCTTCTTGGGGGCGCATGTTGGCCGACGCCCAGACACTGGTAAGCATCGCACCGCATATGGCACTGATCCCCGGCTTTGCAATCATCTTTACGGTTCTGGGCTTGAACCTCATGGGTGACGGGTTACGCGACTATCTTGACCCCAGGTTGCGGGTGGCGCGGGTATGAGCCTGCTTGAAATCACAAACATGTCCCTGTCGATACATGGCATCCAGATCTTGCACGACATCACTGTATCTGTTGGTGCCGGAGAGATTGTTGCAATCACTGGTGAAAGCGGTTCCGGCAAATCCATGACGGCACTTGCGACGATGCAACTGCTGCCCAAAGGTGCCACCACCACAGGTCAGATCATGCTGGGCGTTCAGGATCTGACCAAACTGGATGAACCCGCCCTGTGCGCCATTCGCGGCAATGATGTCGGCATGGTGTTTCAGGAACCGATGACAGCGTTGAATCCCGTCCAGACCATCGGACAACAGGTGGCCGAAACGCTCCGCATCCACGACAGGACAATGACCCGTCAGGACGCAGAACTGCGCGCGGCAGAAACGCTGACGCGCGTTGGTTTGCCGCAAGACCGTTTTCCTCTTTCACGGTTCCCGCATGAACTCAGCGGCGGGCAGCGTCAGCGGGTTGTCATCGCCATGGCCATCACCTTGCGGCCGGGCCTGTTGATCGCCGATGAGCCGACAACCGCACTTGATGTCACCACGCAGGCTCAGATCCTCGACCTGCTCAAAAAGCTTGCCCAAGAAGACGGTATGGGCCTTTTGATGATCACCCATGATTTGGCCGTGGTTGCGGATATGGCTGATCGTATCGTCGTTATGCGCGCTGGCAAAGTGGTTGAACAAGGCGAGACACAGACGCTTTTGCGCACCATGCAGCACCCCTATACCAAAATGTTGTTTGCCGCCTCAGGTCACATGGTCACTCTGCCCAAGGTGACCGATACCCGCCAATTGCTCGACGTGAAAAACGTCACGCGCGATTATCGTCTGCCCCGCACAACGCTGTTTGGCGCAACAGGATCATTTCGGGCTGTCAACGATGTCTCGTTTTCCATCGCGCGGGGGGAACGGCTTGGTCTGGTAGGGGAATCAGGCTGTGGGAAATCCACACTCACCCGCGCCCTGCTGGGGCTGGAGCAAATACAATCTGGCAGCATCACTTTGGATGGCGAGCCGGTGTTCACCGGTGCCAAACCGAACCTCGCAGTGCGCCGCAAGATGCAGGTTGTTTTCCAAGACCCCTTCGGCAGCTTCAATCCGCGCCACCGGGTTGATCGACTGATTACCGAACCCTTCCATCTGTTGCGCGAGCCACCGCAAGGTGCAGACCGTGTCAGGGCCATAGACGCCGCGTTGACTGCCGTTGGTCTGGCCGCAAAGGACGCCACGAAATACATCCACGAGTTTTCTGGTGGCCAACGTCAACGCATCGCGATCGCCCGCGCCCTGATCATTCGCCCGGACCTTATCTTGTTTGATGAAGCGGTCAGCGCATTGGACGTTTCTGTACGGGCCCAGATCCTTGATTTGCTGGCAGACCTTTGTAAAGCCTACAACCTGACCTATCTGTTCATCTCGCATGACCTGTCTGTGGTGCGCACAATCACTGACCGCGTCTTGGTCATGAAGTCGGGCGAGATCGTGGAACAGGGCGAAACTCAGTCCCTTTTTGAAAACCCCCAACACCCCTATACGAAGGCGCTGATCGCGGCTGCACCGGTGCTGCCAGATCTGTCGCGGAAAACGGCATGACGCCATCTGCGGTAAGAAGGTGTCTATGCGCATCCTGGTAAACGGCGTCCGACTGTTCGTTGATATAGAAGGGGCTGGGCTTGTTGCCGAGGGCCCAGTGATGCGCGAAAAGCCCACAATGATTGTGCTGCATGGTGGGCCTGGCGCAGACCATTCTATCTTTAAACCGGCATTTTCACAGCTGTCCGATCTGGCACAGATTGTCTATGTGGATCACCGTGGCAATGGACGCAGTGAAGATGGCGATCCAAAACACTGGACGTTGGACCAATGGGCCGATGATATTTTTGCCCTTTGCCAAACGCTGGGCATCAAAGAGCCGATCATATTTGGCGCTTCCTTTGGCGGCTTTGTGGCACAGGCATATGCCACAAAATATCCCGGACATCTGCGCGCATTGATTCTCGCTGCGACCACTGCCCATGTGGACTTTGAAACCATCTTTGCCGCCTTTGGCCGGATTGCGGGCCACGACGCCGGACAGGTCGCACGCGCCTACTGGAGCGATCCAACACCGGAACGCCGCCTGGCCTACTTTGAAAACTGCTTGCCTCACTATTCTGTCGCGCCTCCAGACCCGGACATGATGCAACGGATGACGGTAAAGAACCCTGTTGCAATGCACTTCAACGGGCCCGACAATGAAATGGGCCGTTTCGATTTTCGTGCCGCGTTGAACCGTCTCACCTGCCCCGCCTTGATCCTTTCAGGCAACCGTGACCCAATGATGCCGGTGCCCTTCAGCGACGTTTTGCTGACGAGTCTTGGCAACGCACGCGCAACCCATCACACTTTGCCTGACGCGGGGCATTTACTTGAGTATGATCAGCCTGAGGTATTCTTTGCCCACCTGCGCCGCTTCATATCGGAGGAAATAGCATGCGATTGACCGGAAAAACCGCCATTGTCACCGGGGGTGCCTCTGGATTTGGGGCAGGGATCGTAAGGCGGTTCTTGCAAGAAGGTGCGAGGGTGATGGTCGCCGACATCAACGCTGATGCTGCCACGCAATTGGCCCGTGAAATGGGAGATCACGCGATCGCATGCCCGGTTGATGTTGGCAACGGGGCCTCAGTCAACGCAATGGCGAAGGCCGCAATTGATGCCTGGGGTCACGTTGATGTTTTGGTGAACAACGCAGGGATTACCCATTTGCCTGCCCCGATGGAAAAGGTCACCGAAGAAGACTTTGATCGGGTGTTCAAGGTCAACATGAAGTCCGTTTATCTGACCGCCCGCGCACTGGTGCCCCACATGAAGGAGCGCGGCAAAGGGGCCATCCTGAACATCGCCTCAACGGCTGGTGTTTCGCCCCGGCCCCGGCTGAATTGGTATAATGCATCCAAAGGGTGGATGATCACGGCAACCAAAACCATGGCGGTCGAACTCGCCCCGGATGGTGTGCGGGTGAACGCGCTGAATCCGGTTGCAGGTGAAACGCCGCTGCTCAAAAGCTTTATGGGCGAGGACACACCAGAAATGCGGGCCAAGTTTCTAGCAACCATCCCGTTGGGCCGTTTTTCGCAACCCGAGGATCTGGGCAATGCCGCCCTGTTCCTTTGCTCGGATGAGGCCAGCATGATCACCGGCGTGGCCATGGAAGTGGACGGAGGGCGCTGCATATGATCGCAGTAAATCTGGCCGAAAAGCTGGCGCGGATCAGCACCCATTGGGATCCGCATGTGGTTGCAGATTACAATGAGAACGACATTATGGTGGTCAAGTTCCAGGGTGAGTTTCCATTTCACCTGCATGAGGATACCGATGATTTTTTCATGGTACTCAAAGGTGAAATGATCATGGATCTTGAGGGGGCATCGCATGCCGTCAAGACCGGCGAGGTTTTCATCGTGCCCAAGGGCGTGACGCATCGCCCGCGTGCCGCCCAGGAATGCGAGGTCCTGTTGATTGAACCCAAAGGCGTCCCAAACACCGGCGATCCTGCCACGGCAGCAGCCAAGCCGCGTCTTTGAATTCACGCTTTTCTAAATACCGATCATCCTCATCAACAGGCACCGCCATATGAAACCCGGACCCAAGAACCTGATCACAGATGTCACTGGCCTGGTGGTTGGCAATGCGCAGGATAATACCCTCAAGTCTGGTGCCACCGTTTTATCAGCGGACGTTCCCTTTGCCGCATCCGTGCACGTTATGGGCGGTGCACCGGGGACGCGTGAAACCGATCTGCTGGCACCGGACAAATCCGTCACCGCAGTTGATGCATTGGTTTTGTCAGGTGGGTCTGCTTTTGGGCTGGATGCCTGTTCGGGGGTGATGGACGGGTTGCGCGCAGCGGGGCGCGGATTTCAGGTCGGCGATGCAACAATCCCGCTGGTACCTGGGGCCATTCTTTTTGATTTGCTGAACGGCGGGGCAAAGGATTGGGTCGAGAACCCCTATCGAAATTTGGGGCGTCAAGCTTTTGACAACGCGTCGGATGAATTTGATCTTGGGTCTGTTGGTGCTGGGACCGGTGCGCTGAGTGCAATGTTGAAAGGCGGGCTTGGCTCTGCCTCATTGTCCCTGCCAGACGGGACAATGGTTGGCGCATTGGTTGCAGCAAACCCAGTCGGGGCCGTGACCACACCCGGCGACAGGCATTTCTACGCCGCACCCTTCGAAATCGGATCAGAGTTCGGCGGGTTGGGCCCGGACCCTGCGTCCGGTCTTGGATTGAGCTTGGAAAGCCGCAAGGCTGCCGCAATTTCACTGCGCGAAAATACGACCATCGCGATTGTCGCAACCGATGCGACCCTGACGAAATCCCAATGCCACCGTGTCGCGGTTGCCGCGCATGACGGGATCGGGCGGGCCACTGTCCCGGCACATACTCCATTTGACGGTGATCTTGTTTTTGCCCTCGCCACGGGGGGCAAACCGCAAGCTGATGTAAGCCTGATCGGTCACGCCGCATCTCTCTGTCTGGCACGTGCAATTGCAAGGGCGGTATATGCTGCAACACCCGCACCCGATGATCTGCTGCCGAGTTGGCGCAGTCTGAACAGCTGAAACGCTTATTCTGCGTCTGGCTGATTGGCGGGCGCTGCTGCGGCAAGTGCAGGAATGGCCATGCTGTTGGCGTGAATGCGCCTGATGGTCGGATAAGGCGACATATCCACCTCAAACCGCGCGTTGTTCAGGACTTGCGCATAAAGGCACAAATCAGCCAGCCCAACGACATCGCCATGGCAAAATTCTCCTGTCTCAGGTTCTGACGCCAACCGGGTTTCCAGCGCGTGCATACCTGCTTGTGCCCATCGGCGAAACCATGCGGCCTTGCCGGCCGCATCCACACCAAATTCGGTCTCAAGATGCTTGAGGATGCGCAGGTTGTTCACCGGATGAGTATCGAGTGCCACAATATGTGCCAAGCTGCGCACACGTGCACGTGCCCATGGATCAGACGGCAAAAGGGGTGGTTCCGGGTGCACCTCATCCAGCCATTCCAGGATCGCCAATGATTGCGGCAATGGTCCCTGCGGCGTCACCAAGGTTGGCACCAGACCAGAAGGGTTCAGCGCCAGATGGTCGGCACTTGCCTGTTCACCTTTGAGCAGGGACAGCGGGACATAGTCATAGCCAAGCCCTTTGAGGTTCAGCGCCGCGCGGACCCGCACCGACGTCGAGGACCGAAAGTAGTTATGCAAAGCCAGATCGTTCATGCGTGCGGGCCAATTGCCGCGAGGATTTCGAATTCGTCAGGCAAATATTCGGTACGTTTCAGGTGGGGAATGGAGCCGGTTTGCGTACTTTGCACCGCATGGCTAGCTTGGCTTTGAGCATGTAAAATGTACATCTTGTGTTTCTTACTTCCAGTGCCGCGTTGAAGCGATGTTACCGCGATACCAAAGCCGGGGCCAGTCCGCCGCGTGCTGGAACAGTTGTTGGCCTCCTCCACGTGATAGCATAGAAAGGGCCAAAGCACCGCGACACCTTTTCGCGGCAACGACGCGTAATTGTAGGATCGAAACCCATGAAAAAAGCACTTATCACCGGGATCACTGGTCAGGACGGATCCTATCTGGCAGAACTGCTGTTGGAAAAGGGTTATGAAGTGCATGGGATCAAGCGTCGAGCATCGCTGTTCAATACGCAGCGGGTCGATCACATCTTTCAGGATCCGCACACAACCAATGCAAACTTCAAACTGCACTATGGTGATCTGACGGACACATCGAACCTCACGCGGATTCTGTCCGAAGTGCAGCCCGATGAGGTCTATAATCTGGGTGCGCAAAGCCATGTTGCCGTCAGCTTTGAGGCCCCCGAATACACCGCAGATGTTGATGCCATCGGGACACTGCGTTTGCTTGAGGCAATCCGTTTTCTCAAGATGGACAATACCCGGTTCTATCAGGCGTCCACATCCGAACTTTATGGACTTGTGCAAGAAACGCCCCAGACCGAGACCACGCCGTTTCACCCGCGAAGCCCCTATGCAGTGGCCAAGATGTATGCGTTTTGGATGACGGTGAATTACCGCGAGGCATATGGAATGTTTGCCTGCAACGGTATTCTATTCAACCATGAAAGCCCGCGCCGCGGCGAGACATTCGTGACCCGCAAGATCACCCGTGGTCTGTCGAATATCGCACAGGGATTGGAGACGTGTGTTTACATGGGCAACATCGACGCGTTGCGCGATTGGGGCCACGCCAAAGATTACGTGCGCATGCAATGGATGATGCTGCAAGAAGACGAACCAGACGATTTTGTCATCGCAACCGGCAAGCAATATTCGGTACGTCAATTCATCGAATGGTCGGCCGCTGAACTGGGCATTACCCTACGCTTTGAAGGAGATGGCGTGAATGAGGTGGCGATCGTGGATACCATCACCGGTGACAATGCCCCGGCTCTTTCACAAGGCGACGTAATTCTGAAAATCGACCCCCGCTATTTCCGCCCGGCAGAGGTGGAAACCCTGCTGGGTGATCCATCCAAAGCCAAACGTATTTTGGGCTGGGAACCACAAATAAGCGTTCAGGAGATGTGTGCTGAAATGGTTGTAAACGACCTCAAAGCCGCCAAGCGTGAACGTATTCTCAAAGAACATGGCTTTGACGGCCTGATGTCGAAAGAGGATTAACCGAATGAGCAGCAAAGGCAAAATGCTGCTGACCGGCGGCGGCGGCATGGTGGGCCGCAATATTCAGGATCACGCATGCGCTGCTGACTGGGATATCCTTGCGCCCCGCAGTGCGGAATTGGACCTGACCAATGCGGACGCCGTAGACGCTTTTATAAATGCTCATAAACCTGATCTGGTGATCCATGCGGCGGGGCGTGTGGGCGGCATTCAGGCGAACATGGCCCATCCGGTGGCGTTTCTTGAGGAAAACGTGGCGATGGGCCGCAATGTGATTATGGGCGCGCGACAAGCGGGTGTTGGGGCCCTGATCAACCTCGCCTCAACCTGTATGTACCCGGCCCAAGCGGAAAATCCGCTACGTGAGGAGATGATCCTGACCGGGCCGTTAGAGCCGACCAATGAGGGATATGCATTGGCCAAGATCATGGCAATGCGGCTTTGTGATTATATCCGGCAAGAAGATGCGGCGGCGCAGTACAAAACTTTGATCCCCTGCAACCTTTACGGTCCGTATGACAAATTTGACCCCAAGAACTCGCATCTTTTGCCCGCAATCATCCATAAAGTCCATCAGGCCAAACTAACTGGCGATGCGGCGGTTGAAATCTGGGGTGATGGCACGGCGCGGCGTGAATTTATGTATGCGGGAGATCTGGCTGACGCTGTCTGGAAAGCAGTTCAAAATCCCGGCGGCTTGCCCGGTGCCATGAACATTGGACTGGGCCATGACCATTCGATCAATGACTATTATGCGACTGTTGCAGATGTAATCGGCTGGCAAGGGGCATTTACCCATGATCTGTCCCGCCCGGTGGGCATGAAACAAAAACTCTGCTCTATAGCACGCCAAACCGATTGGGGTTGGAGCGCACCGACAACACTGCGCGATGGTATCTCACAAACCTATCGCCATTATCTGGAGTATCACTCAAAATGACGTTCAAGTATCCTTTGGCCACTTCATCCTGGGACGATGCGGAATTTGCAGCACTTGACCGGGTCATCGCCTCTGACATGTTCTCAATGGGGCCAGAAGTGCGCGCCTATGAGGAAGAATTCGCAGCGCTTTTTGGCAGCAAATATGCTGTGATGGTAAATTCCGGATCATCCGCCAACCTGCTCATGACGGCGGCTTTGTTTTTCACCAAAAACACAGCCCTAAAACTTGAACGCGGCGATGAGATTATCGTGCCCGCAGTCAGCTGGTCGACCACCTATTACCCGCTTTGCCAATATGGGTTGCGGTTGAAGTTTGTGGATATCGACCGGGAAACACTGAACTATGATCTGGCAGCACTTGAGGCTGCGATCACGGATAACACGCGCGCGTTGATGGTGGTGAACCTGTTGGGCAATCCCAATGATTTCGCAGCACTCAAACGCCTGACCGATGGCCGCAACATCGTGATGATCGAGGACAACTGCGAATCCATGGGGGCCACGTTTGAAGGCAAACAGGCGGGAACCTTTGGCGTTATGGGGACATTTTCATCGTTCTTTTCACACCATATTTCCACCATGGAAGGCGGTATGGTCGTCACGGATGATGAAGAACTTTACCATATCATGTTGTCCCTGCGCGCCCATGGGTGGACCCGTAATTTGCCGAAATTCAATCATGTGACAGGCGAAAAAAGCGATGATCCGTTCAAGGAAAGTTTTCGGTTTGTCCTGCCGGGCTACAACCTGCGCCCGCTGGAGATGTCGGGTGCGCTGGGCCGTGAGCAAATCAAAAAACTGCCCGGCCTGATTGCGGGACGGCGCGCCAACGGGGCGCTGCTTCAGGACGCGGTGTCGGATCATCCTCGTTTCATGATCCAACGTGAGATTGGCAATTCAAGCTGGTTTGGATTTTCGCTGGTTCTGCGCGATGTGCATACGGGCGAACGCGCCCAGATGGTGCGTGATTTATCGGCCGCAGGGTTTGAATGCCGCCCGATTGTCGCCGGGAATTTTGCCAAGAATGAAGTGATGGACTATTTCGATTTTGAAATACACGACACGCTGAGCAATGCGAATTACATCGATGACAATGGATTGTTCGTGGGCAACCATCACTATCCCCTGCCCGAGGCGATCAAGGTGCTTGTGACGCTTTAATGGGGCGCGGCCAGATCGCGCAGGATCGGGCAATCCGGCCGATCATCGCCTGCGCAGGCCTTGACCAAAACACGCAAAGTGTCGCGCATCGCAGTGAGTTCGGCCAACTTTTGGTCGATCTCTGTCAAATGGGATTTCGCGATCTGTTTGACGTCAGCGCTTGCACGCGTTTCATCATCGTAAAGCGCCAGCAAACTGCGACAGCTTTCCACCGGAAAGCCCAAAGACCTTGCCCGTGCAACAAAGGCTAGTTTGTGAAGATCCGTCTCGCGAAACGCGCGATATCCATTGGGTTGCCGCATCGGACGGACCAGATTGATGTCTTCGTAATACCGAATGGTCTTGGTGGGCAGCCCGGTCGCCTTGCTTACCTCAGAGATATTCATTTTGAACCCTCAATCCTGCGCAACCTCAGCGCGTTGGTTAGAACGAAAACTGATGAACATGCCATCGCCCCGGCGGCCAAGACCGGTGACAGAAGAATGCCGAACATCGGATAAAGCACACCTGCCGCGACCGGGATAAGCGCAATATTATACCCAAATGCCCAGAAAAGGTTCTGCCGAATATTGCGCAGCACGCTGTGAGAGACGGTAATCGCGGTGCCAACGCCTGATAGGTTTCCTGACATCAAAACTACGTCCGCCGTTTCGATTGCAACATCTGTGCCGGTTCCGATGGCAATGCCAATATCCGCATGTGCGAGCGCCGGTGCATCGTTGATCCCATCCCCGACAAATGCGATCTTTTGACCCGCGCCGCGCAGGTGGTCCAATGCCGCCATTTTTCCATCTGGCAGGACGTTTGCGACAACATGATCAATGCCCAGCTCGCGGGCCACTGATTGAGCCGTATTTTCGCCGTCGCCCGTGATCATCGCCACTTGCAGACCTTGGGCCTTAAGTCCTTTGATTGCTACGACGCTGTCGGGCTTTATGGGATCTGATACCGCGACAAGAGCGGCGATCTGACCGTCTATCGCAGCAAATACAGTTGTCTGCCCCTTTTTTGCCAATGCAGTTGCATCCGCCTCAACCTCAGACACATCAACGCCGCTCGCCGCCATGAGGCGCGCGTTGCCGACGATGATATTTCTTTCTTTCACGGTTGCTTTTGCGCCCTGCCCGGTGATCGCCTGAAAGGCTTCCGCATCAGGGATCGTCAGGTTTTGCGCCTTGGTTGCAGCCACAATCGCCTGTGCAATGGGATGTTCTGACAACGCTTCAACGGCCGAAACAAGGGCAAGGACATCTTGTGAGTTCTGCCCCTCGGCCACTATCAAATCCGTCAATGTGGGCCGACCGACCGTCAGTGTCCCAGTCTTGTCAAACGCGACCACATCAACCGCGCTGAGCGACTGCAGTGCGTCCCCTTGCCGGAAGAGCACCCCAAGTTCAGCGGCGCGCCCTGTTCCCACCATGATCGAGGTTGGCGTGGCCAGTCCCATCGCGCAGGGACACGCGATGATCAACACAGAAACCCCCGCTACAAGCGCATATGTCACGGTTGGATCAGGACCAAAGATCAACCAGATCACTATTGTCACGGCGGCCAAAATCAGAACGGCGGGAACAAACCACATGGTGATCTGGTCGACCAACCCTTGCACCGGCAACCGGGTACCCTGGGCCTGTTGAACCATCCGAATGATTTGGGACAGTGTGGTATCATCGCCAATGCGCATCACCTCACAGGTCAAACTGCCCAGGCCATTGACCGTGCCACCCGTCACCAAGTCGCCTGTTGTTTTGGTGACTGGCATCGGTTCGCCTGTGATCATGCTTTCATCAACATCACTGCCACCCGATACCACCGTTGCATCAATCGGAAGCCGCTCTCCGGGGCGGACCAGAAACACATCGCCGACGCGCAACTCGGAAATGGGGCGATCGACCCAATCGTCACCAACTTTCACACGTGCGGTCCGGGGCTGAAGGCCGATCAGCTTTTGGATTGCAGCGCCGGTCTGGCCCTTGGCCCGCGCCTCAAGCCAGCGACCCAGCAGGATCAGCGTGACAATGACCGCCGCTGCTTCAAAATAGACTGCGCGCGCGGCCAGCGGCAGCACATCCGGGAAAACCAGCGTGACCGTCGAAAACAACCAGGCAGCCCCTGCGCCCAGCGCGACGAGGCTGTTCATGTCCGGGGCCTTGTGGATCAATGCCCTGAACCCTTTCACAAAAAACCCGCGTCCCGGCCAAATGAGGATGATTGTGGTCAATACAAACTGAATGGACCAACTGGTCCCAATGCCAATCGTCTGCGCAATAAGATGATGCCAGGCTGGCACCAGATGCGCGCCCATCTCAAGGATGAAAACGGGTACCGTAAGAACCGATGACACGATCATTGCGCGTTTTTGCTGTGCTGCTTCCTCGGCTTTGACGGCCGAACGGTCTGTGGGTGCCTGTTCGGACTGCACAGACGCTGGATATCCGGCCGTTGCCGCAACTTGTGCAAGCTGCTCCGGACTTGTGAGGCCAGGAACATACTCTACCGTAGCACTTTCGTCAGCCAGATTCACATGGGCCTCTGTGACACCCGGTGCCCCAAGCAGTGCCTTTTCAAGCCGACCGACACAGGATGCGCAAGACATCCCAGTGATCTGAAAACGAATACTTTCGGACGCCGCGGGATAGCCGGCTTTGTCCAGTGTCAAGATGATCTCTTTTGACGTTTCTGGATCATCCAGTTCAAACTGCGCTGTTTCAGTCGCGAGGTTCACAGAAAACGCTGATATTCCCTTCACGCCTTCCAGCGCGCGATTAACCCTGCCGACGCAACTTGCGCATGACATGTTTTTGATGGGCAAAATGAATGTGGTATCAGAGTGCATTTCCGGAAATCCTATGTGTGGTCCTAACCCACATAAGTGTTCCAGTGACTGGAAGGTCAAGGGCCATTCAGCATTTGGTCAAACTCGACCGCAGGTGCCGCGCGCGATTAGTTCGATATCGCAGCGGATGCGGAACACATCCAGTTCGGAATGAATGATGGATCTGGCAAGCTGCTGACCCGCAAGCAGACCGATGCGTCGCGCAGGCAATCGTACAGTCGTTAGGTTTGGCTCCATTTCCTTTGAACCTTTAAAGTCGCCGATCCCGATGATTGAAATATCCTCCGGTATCCGCAGGCCAAAACGCAATGCCGCATAAATTGCCCCCTGCGCCAGGACATCATTGCCACACAAAAGCGCAGTTGGCACCGGGCCGCTTTGCAAAAGCTCAAGTGCTGCCTTCTTCGCATCTGAGATGCTATAGGGTGCTTCGATCCACCAGTGTGCTTGCGTCATAATTTCTGCCTGCGCCAAGGCGGCGAATGCGCCGCTTTGACGGTCAGAGGCGCGGTCATTACCGCCGGTCGGAGGAAAGATTAGACCAATCTTTCGGTGGCCAAGTCCGATCAGATGTTCCGCCGCCGTCTGGCCCGCCGCAAAATTATCCGCACCCACACAGGATATCCGCGATGTTTCGGCAAAGTTCCAGATTGTCATCGCGGGGATCGCCTGACTGTCGAGCAGTTGATAGGTTTCTTCTGAATGTTCCTGCCCAATCAACGCGACACCATCCACACGGTGTTCGAGAAATTTGCGCATGACCGCGTACTCACGCTCCAGATCGTAGCCGTGGGACGCAATCAGAATTGTGAACCCTTCGGCATCAACCGCGTCAGAGAACGCTTGAATTACTTCGGCAAAGATCGCGTGATCAATGGTTGGAACAATCAATCCAATTGTGCCGGACCGAATACCATGCATGGTTTGCGCGGCCCGATTGCGGATATACCCAAGCCGCCGCACTGCTGCGTCAATCTTTTTGCGGGTCGCGGGTTTGACCTGTTCCGGGTGGTTATAGCTTCGTGATACAGTAGAAATCGACACTCTTGCCGCCTTGGCAACTGCGACGATATCTGCCTTCTTTCTATTTTTATCAATCACTTGAACCCCAAAATATGCTTGCAGATGAAAACATTTGCAAAACTATTTTCATTGCCTACCCTTAATTGTCAACGCGGCTGCGCGCTGTTCGTGGGGACTTGATGGAATTTATCTTTTACTTTGGTGATGTGTTCACGCCGATTAATTTCGGTCTGTTGTTGATTGGCACGATCGGTGGGCTGATCCTTGGTGCGACACCTGGTCTGTCACCGACAATGGCCGTCGCGCTGTTGATCCCCTTTACCTTTCAACTTGAGGCCGCGCAGGGGCTGATCTTGTTGGGCGCGGCCTATACATCAACTGTCGCAGGCGGCGCGGTATCGGCCATCTTGCTCAAGATACCGGGCGCACCCGCCAACATCGCCACCACACTTGATGGGCACACCATGGCACAGAACGGCGAGGGCGCTAAGGCCTTGCAACTGTCGTTCCTTGCGTCAGCAGTTGGCGGTGTTTTTGGCGTGCTGCTGCTGATCTTTCTGACACCGGTTCTGGCAAAATGGGCGCTGGCCTTTGGCCCCTCGCATTTGTTCTGGCTTGCCATTCTTGGGGTCACGGTCATCGGTTCGCTTGACAGCAAATCAGTGGTCAAGGGGTTGCTATCTGGCTGCATTGGGTTGTGGCTGGCGACCATTGGATTTGACGATATCATGGGTGCCCAACGGTTCATCTTTCATCCTGCATTGGGCGGCGGCATCAATATTATTGCGGCCCTGATCGGTTTGTTTGCAATTCCTCAGGTGATCACGATGTTCGCCAAGGGCCGCATTGCATCTGGTGCCGAGGTGATCAGCGTCGAAAAACATTCCGTTGTTGATGCAATGAAAGAGATTATGCGCAACAAACGCGCTATGAGCATCGGCACAATCACCGGGTCGATTATCGGCCTGATCCCCGGTGTGGGCGGGCAGATCGCCGGATTGGTCGCCTATGACCAGTCCAAGAAATTCAGCCCCGACCGGGACAAGTTCGGCACGGGCCATCCAGAAGGGGTTATTGCCGCTGAATCCGCTAACAACGCAATGGTGGGGCCATCGCTGGTGCCGCTTCTGACGCTCTCTATCCCCGGTTCACCGACGGCGGCTGTGTTGTTGGGCGGGCTGCTGATCCATGGGATTTTTCCGGGAACGGACCTGTTTGACAACCATCCCGATGTGGCATGGACATTCATCAACTCAATGCTGATTGGTCAAATACTGATGTGCGTTTTTGGCCTCTATATCGCTGGATTTGCGGCCAAGGTGGCGCGGGTCCCGCAATCTATCATGGCGGCTGTGGTGCTGGGTCTTGCCGTTTTTGGCAGCTATTCTGTGCAAAGCTCGATGGGGGATGTCTATGTCATGGCGTCACTTGGTGTGATGATGTATTTTCTCGAACGCTTTGGGTTTTCAGCAGCTCCCCTGGTGTTGGGTCTGATCCTCGGTCCAATTGCTGAAGCGAACTTTATCCAAGGTTCAATGATCGCCCACGCAACGGATGGCATGACGCCCTATTTCTTTGGTGGTCCACTGAATATGTTTCTGATTGCAGTGGTGATCGCATCAATCCTGTATTCCGCCTATATGGAACTGCGCAATCGCCGCTACACCTCAAAAGAGGAGATCATGGCATGAAAGATCTTTCCCTGCCCCGCATTCAACATATTCTGGCCTCTGGCTTTGTGGCGGCGGTTGGTGTGTGGGTCACCTACATCAGCTATACCCAGCAACCATCCGAGGCTTTTCTATTTCCGCGGCTGATCGCAACCATCTTTGTCGTGCTCGCCATCTGGACCTTTGTCAAAGCATGCCTTGGATGGACAAAGGTTGGCGCTGGCATCACCCTGCGGCAATTCACAAACCTGCTGCCGGGCTTGATCATCGCCCTTGTCTATATTTTCTGGGCGGCCAAGGGATTGGGTTTTTATACTGCGACCGCAATCGCCTTTTTCATTCTGCTAAGTTTGTATGACCCGAATTCACATTCTGAAGTCAGATCATGGGTCAAACGCGTCATCATCACGGCCTGCTTTATGGTCGTTATGTACCTTCTCTTCGCAACACTTCTCAAAGTGTACACACCGCGAGAGATATTCTTCTGAACCGCAAGGGCGGCAGATCACACATTTAGGGAGGAAAAAACGATGAAGAAGTTACTAGCCAGGGCCGCAATGGCCATTTTGGGCCTGACCGGGGCGGCATACGCAGATGGGCATGGCAGCTTTCCAGACCGCCCCATCATGATGATGGTGAGCTATGGCGCTGGTGGTGCAACGGATTTTCAGGCGCGCATCGTGACAATGACCGCCGGGAACGAGGACGCGCTGGGCATGCCCATCGCCATCCTGAATAAACCCGGTGCGGGTGGGCGTGTCGGATGGAACTGGTTCGCGACACAGGCTGACGCCGATGGCTACACCCTTGCCGCCTATAACATTCCGCATTTTATCGCCCAGTCGATCAAAGGCGGCGTTGAATATTCCGCAGACAGCTTTGAACCGATTGCCAACTGGGGTGCGGACCCAGCGGTTCTGATTGTCGGTGCCGACAGCGCGTTCAACACACTGCAAGATGTGGTTGATTTTGCCAAAGCCAATCCGGGTAAACTGACAACCTCTGGTGCCGGTCTTTTTGTCGGCCACCACATCGCGGCCCTTCAAATGGAAAAAGCGGGCGACATGAAAATTGCCTTTATCCCGACCAAAGGCGGCGGTGCCGCAGCCATGAAAGCAGTGATTGCCGGAGAGGTTATGGCAGGCATCAACAATCTGTCTGATGCGTTCCGTGCCGCAGAAGCAGGGAATGTCAGAATTCTCGCGGTGGCTGATCTGGAGCGCAACGAATTTCTGCCAGATGTACCGACAATGAAAGAGGCCGGGCTGGATGTTGATAACGCATCGGTTAACTTTCGTGGCATCATGGTGCCCAAAGGGACGCCCGAAGCGATCATCGAGAAACTGGCCGCGACAGTGCCGTTGATGTTTGAAAACAGCAGGGTGACTGGCAAGATGAAATCAGGCGGATCGCCCATGCACATCATGAACCGTGATGAGGTCAAGGCGATGTGGGACGCACGTGAAGAAAGCCTCAAGGAACTGCTCTCAGGTCTTTGACAAATCCAGAACATCACCCCGCGCTGGCGGGGTGATGGTGGCCCACTATCCCCGAACAAGGACACGCCCAATGAATGCCCATGATGACCTTGCCGACGTCGATGCCGTTGTCGCCAACGCCCGTGTTGCCCAACAGGCATACGAGGCAGGCGGATCGCAGCAACGCTATGACCGTGCTTCACAGGCTGCAGCCTGGGCCATCATGGAACCTGCGCGGAACCGCGAGTTGGCTGAGCTTTCAGTGACAACCACCGGCTTGGGCAATGTCCCTGACAAGATCACCAAGAATCATCGCAAGACACTGGGTCTGATGCGCGACATCGCAGATGTTAAGACCTTTGGCGTCATATCCAACAACGCCAAAACCGGCATCACCGAAATCGCCCGCCCCATCGGGGTGATCGGCGCGGTGGTGCCCTCAACAAACCCGGCGGCAACGCCTGCCAATAACATCATCAATGCGCTGAAATGCGGCAACGCCATTGTACTGTCGCCCTCGCCGAAAGGCGTTCCAGCCTGCGTGGCATTGCTTGCGTATATCCACGCAGAATTTGACAAGATTGGCGAAGACAAAACGCTGGTTCAGATGATCCCCGGCAAAGGATCGAAAGAGAAAACCCAGAGATTGCTTGAGATCAGCGATATGATTGTCGTGACCGGCAGCCAAAACAACGTCAGGCGCGCCTATACCAGCGGCACTCCGGCCTTGGCCGTAGGGGCAGGCAACGTCACCGTGATCATCGATGAAACCGCTGATCTGGATGCTGCCGCGGAAAAAATCACTGCCTCCAAGACTTTTGACAATGCAACCTCCTGCTCGTCTGAAAATGCGATTGTCGTTGTGGATGACGTCTACGACGTGTTTGTTGCCGCGCTTGCGAAAGCTGGCGGCGCACTGGCGAAAGATGAAGCTCAGATAGTTTCAAAACTTTGGCCAGATGGCCATCTGAACCGATCTGTCATCGGACAGGATGCGGACAAGATGCTGGCCGCGCTCGGTATGACCAATGAGGTGCCATCGGACACCAGGTTTCTGGCAGTTGAGACAACAGGGATCGGGCCAGAATACCCTTTGTCGGGCGAAAAATTGTCGCGTGTCGCGGCGCTTTACCATGCTGCAGATTTTGAGGATGCAATGTCTCTCACCGCCAAAATCCTTGCGCATCAGGGTGCCGGTCATTCAGTGGGCCTGCATTCAACCGACGACGGACGCGCACTTGCACTGGGCCGCGCGTTGCCAACCTGCCGGGTGATCGTCAATCAGGCACATTGTTTTGCCACAGGTGGTGCCTTTAACAACGGGATGCCATTTTCCCTTTCCATGGGCTGCGGGTCTTGGGGCGGCAATTCGATAGATGATAATCTGCATTGGAAACATTTCATGCAGACCACCAAAATCATTCGCGAAATCCCGGCACGAGAACCTTCGGTCGAGGATATTTTCGCAGGCTATTGGGCTGACGTCGGCGCATGATCCTGTCTGCTGAAACGCCGCCACAGGGCACCGTTCGGAATTGGCTGAATGCACGGGCTGAAACCGATGGTCCGGCATTTGTTTTTCCGGCCGGTGATGATGATGCTTTGAGTTGGGCCGATCTGCGGGATCACGCAGCCCGGATTGCCGCGCACCTCACGGCACAGGGCATCAAAAAGGGCGAAAGTGTTGCGTTGATGCAGCCCAATTGCCGCGACGGTGTGTTGGCGCTTTATGGTGTTCTTTACGGCGGCTTTCGCGCGACAATGATCAACCTTGTCGCCGGCACCAGCGCGATAGGGTACGCGCTGGACCACAGCGAGGCACGATATGCCTTCGTGCATCAAGATGCGCAGGAGATCTTTGATCAGGCGACCAGACCCGGACAGATCAGCCAAGTCGATATCTACGGCTCTGATACCGCGCCTTTGGTTGATCTTGCCCCGACCGATCAGGCGTTGCTGATGTATACTTCCGGTACAACCGGTCAGCCCAAAGGCGTGGTTCACACCCATTCCAGTCTGCTCGCCGGGGGCTGGACAACGGCGATCGCACATGGCTTGACGCCTTCGGATTGCGGTCTTTGTGTGCTGCCGATCTATCACATCAATGGGTTGTGCGTGACCGTCATGGGGGCGCTTGTGTCGGGTGGGACCGTCGCGATGTGCCCCAGATTTTCGGCAAGCCAATTCTGGGACCATGCCAGATCTGCCAATGCAACGTGGTTTTCGGTTGTGCCAACGATCATCTCGTATCTGTTGCACGCAGAGGCCAACCCAGATCCAAAGACCCGGGCGGCATTGCGATTTGGACGCTCGGCATCCTCCGCGTTGTCGCCAGACGTGCAGACCGCGTTTGAAACACGATTTGGCGTCGCGATTGTCGAGACAATGGGTCTGACCGAAACTGCAGCACAAATTTTGTCCAACCCTTTGCCCCCCGGTGTTCGCAAAATTGGCTCGCCGGGATTGGCCTTTGGCAATGAGGTTTGCATCCTATCCAAAGACCTCAGGCCCATGCCTGTCGATCAGGAAGGCGAGATTTGTGTGCGCGGCCCAAATGTCATGCTCGAATACCTCAAAAATCCTGACGCCACCGCCCGGTCGTTCACGCCTGACGGATGGCTGCGCACCGGTGATCTGGGATGCAAGGATGCGGATGGCTATCTCTTTGTCACTGGGCGTTTGAAAGAACTGATCATCAAAGGCGGCGAAAACATTGCCCCGCGCGAGATTGACGAGGCACTTTATTCGCATTCGGATGTGATTGAGGCGGCAGCGTTTGCGCGGCCCTGCACAAGCTATGGGGAGCGGGTCGAGGCAGCCGTCAAGATCAAGGCAGGGTCAACTCTGACCAATCTGGATTTGATTGAGCTTTGCAGCAAAAAGATTGGTGCCTTCAAGGCACCCGATGTCGTGCATATTCTTGATGACTTGCCAAAAGGACCATCCGGAAAAATCCAACGCCTCAAGATTGCAGAGCTGACCCGCGGTGACTGATCACGGCGCGATCAACACCTCCAAATGGTCGCGACCCCGCGCCAACAGGACCTCATAAGATGCGGCGTCTATGTTTGCCCCACAAATGACGACACCGATCCTTTTACCAAGCAATCGCGCACGCAATGGCCCGATCATCCCTGCTATTGCCGCCCCTGCCGCAGGCTCAACAGCCAGCTTGGCCTCTTGTTGCAAGACGACCATCCCTGCGCAGATCTGGTCATCCGTTACAGTCACAATTTCATCGACATAGGCCGCGCAGAGCGCGTAGCCGAACGGTAGGGCCATCGGCGGCGCGAGGCTGTCAGCGATACTTGTAACCTTGTCCAGTGTAATTGGCCGACCTGCTGCAAGGCTACGTGACATGCTGTCCGCGCCGGTTGGCTCCACACCGAAAACCTTGCACTTTGGGTTCACAGCCTTGATCGCGGCTGCGACACCGCTGATCAGCCCGCCACCGCCAACCGATACGATGACGGCATCAAGGTTCGGCACATCCTGGATCAACTCCAACCCGACACCCGATGCGCCAAGCGTGGTGTCGACCCCCTCAAACGGGTGAATGAAGGTCCGGCCCTCTTCAAGCGACAGGCGCTCGGCTTCGGCAAAGGTGTCTGGACCGGGATCGCGCAAAATCACTTCGGCCTGTTGAGCCTTTGCACGGGCAATCCGAAAGGGGTTCGCAGTGTTTTGCATCACAACTTTGGCTGACATGCCACATTGCCGTGCTGCCCAAGCCGCTGCGATGGCGTGGTTTCCGGCACTTGCCGCCGTGATCCCCGCACCACGCCGATCCTCAGGTATCTGCCGCGCAACAGACAGCGCACCTCGCGCCTTGAACGTTCCCGTATGCTGAAAGCACTCAAGCTTTAGAAATACCGCGCCACACCCCATAAGATCACCGATGAGGGGCGTTGTAAGCGGTACAACAGGCGTGCGGAACACTGCATCACTCAGCAAAGCAGCGCGGGTTGTCATGGCCTCCAACGTTACACCGTCGTTCTTAATTTTTGCCATATCTTGTATTTCCTCAATGACTTATGCTTAGCTGTATT
Organism: Sulfitobacter sediminivivens; assembly: GCF_042611115.2. Taxonomy (NCBI): domain Bacteria; kingdom Pseudomonadati; phylum Pseudomonadota; class Alphaproteobacteria; order Rhodobacterales; family Roseobacteraceae; genus Sulfitobacter; species Sulfitobacter sediminivivens. The sequence goes on along the minus strand of NZ_JBHGAR020000001.1, from coordinate 154,936 downwards.
GCGCATGGCTTCTGGCTTCTAAGTCAACAGCCGATCGCGACAAATACTCAGCCATAAAGCAAGCTGAGTATTGAGGTTAATGGTCTGGTGGATTGGTGCTTGGGCGCGCCGTGCACTTTTTTGGTTACGTTCGCCCAAGCGACAGAGGAAGCATAGATGACGTCAAAGAATATCACCCCGGTTATTTTGTGCGGCGGTTCGGGCACACGTCTTTGGCCAGTGTCCCGCAAAAGTTTTCCCAAGCAGTTCATTGCACTTGTTGGCAAAGGAAGCCTGTTTCAGCAATCCAGCGAGCGCCTGTCTGGCGCTGGGTTTGCGGCACCGCTGATTGTCACCAATTCTGATTTCAGATTTATCGCGACCCAACAATTGTCCGAGATGAACATTGATCCCGGTGCCGTTCTGATTGAACCGCAGGCGCGTAATACAGCACCTGCGCTGTTGGCGGCGGCACTGGTTCTCGCGCAGACAGATCCTGATGGTTTGATGCTGGCGGCCCCGTCAGACCATTACATCACCCAAGCCGATGTATTCCGAGACAGCGTACTGCGCGGGATCGCGGCCGCAAAGGCGGGGCAAATCGTGACCTTTGGTATCACGCCGGACCGTCCTGAAACCGGATATGGCTATCTCGAACTGGGCAGCGGCGAGGTCGACGGGGTTGTCCCCCTGAAACGCTTTGTCGAGAAACCGCATTTGGCCGAGGCGGAGCGGATGCTGGCTGCTGGTGACTACCTGTGGAATGCAGGTATTTTCATGTACACGGCACAGACGTTGATTGATGCCTTTGCTGAACACGCGCCTGATACGCTTACGCACGTGCGCGCTGCGGTGGAAGCAGCACAGACCGATCTGGGTTTCCTCCGTCTTGATCCCGACGCATGGGCAAAATGTGCGGATATTTCCGTGGATTTTGCGATCATGGAAAAGGTGAGCAATCTTTCGGTGATCCAACACAAGGGCGATTGGTCTGATTTGGGGGGCTGGAACGCGGTGCATCAGCACGCCGAAATAGATACAGACGGCGTCGCAACACAAGGCGCGTCCTATGCCATCGACTGCAAGGATACATTGCTGCGTTCTGATAATGAGGCGTTGCAATTGGTTGGGCTCGGGCTTGAGAACATCGTCGCAGTGGCCATGCCCGATGCGGTTCTGGTCGCGCATCGTGACCGGGTTGCGGATCTGGGTGATGTGGTCAAGGAAATGCGCAAATCCGCGATCCCACAGGCGGATACCTTTCCCAAGGATCACCGGCCCTGGGGCTTCTTTGAGACATTGATCCTGGCAGGTCGTTTTCAGGTAAAGCGTATCGTGGTGACGCCCGGTGCCGCGCTCAGCTTGCAAAGCCATGTGCATAGATCCGAACACTGGATCGTCGTTGCCGGCACCGCCAAAGTCACGATCAACGAGACAGTCCAATTGGTCAGTGAAAATGAAAGTGTCTACATTCCGGTCGGGGCCGTACACCGCATGGAAAACCCCGGTAAATTACCGATGGAATTGATCGAAGTGCAGACTGGCAGTTACTTGGGCGAGGACGACATTGTGCGCTATGAAGATGTCTATGCCCGTGGGCAGGGCGCAAAGGGATAATTGCCCTTTTAGGGTCTGTTATTTCGTTAAGCGTTGGCTTTGGGTTCGGATACCCCAAGAGGATAGCGGTCGAGAGCGATAAACATTCCGTCCGTCCGCTCAGCGACAAGGGTCAAGCTGTTGATCACAAAAGGCTGTGGGATCATAGGTGTGATCACTGGATCGAGCGCCAAGATCACCTTTGACAGTGTCACTTTATCAAGTTTGCCAGTCAGAGTGATGTGGAACTTGAATGCATCCATAACGTGAGGGTACCCCCAATTCCGCAGGTTTTCTTTCTGGGCAGGCGACAAATTGGCACCGCAGCGACGGGCATATTCACTCTCAGTAAGAGGCGCGCGAAAACCGTCCAGCGTTTTGACGACCTTGGCGGCAAGATTATTCAGCTCTACCACATCACCCAAAGGAACTAACGCCAGAAACCGTCCGAGCGTGGTCAGCTTTAATCTGTCGAGCATCACAGGCTGCAAGTCCTGAAACAGCAGTGCCAAAGCATTCTTCAACTCCTGCTCGCTGGTGCCTTCAGCCAGTTGAAAAGGAGGTTTGATCGTCCCGTGCAGCCCATACTTCCTCGGCGCTTGAGTTATTGACGAGATGTCGAGACCATCCATGTCAGGATGTCCCACGCGTTTTGCCAGCGCAATATCCCACCCCAGCCATGCCGCGCCAAACTCAGCAAGCGGGCACGGTGGCAACGTGTAAAAGATGGCATAGCGGGTGAACACGTGGCATTTTTCCTTTTTGGGCTAAGTAACAGAACCATAGCGGTCAATTGCCCCTCCAGACCAGCTTTGCCAAGGAGCAGGCGGTTGCGTGCAGAAAATAACCCGGTGAAAACCTTATTGCGAACATAAATCCATGACCGTAACGATTACGGAACACCCCTATTTATTGATGGTTTAGCGCTAACATTCTCCGAAAAAATCATGTAAGGCCCCTGTAACTGGTTGCGAACGGGGCATTCTGGGTGAATGAACAGCGCGTGACTGACTTTTTATCCGAAGAGAGCGCTATGCCTGAGTACACCCAACCTATCGCAACTGCAGATGTCCTGCGCGACGATATCTTGCGACATCTAAAGCTATCGCTGGGCAAAGACGCTGAGCATGCAAGCCTCTATGACTGGCGGATGTCGTTGTCTCTTGCACTGCGTGATCGGGTTGTTGAGCCATGGTTCGCGTCCACCCGCAAAACCTATGAGGGCAAGTACAAGCGGATCTATTACCTGTCGATGGAATTTCTGATTGGTCGGTTGATCGAAGACGTCACAATCAATCTGGACGTAGAAGGTATTGCACGTGACGCCATGGCGGCGCTGGGTCAGGACTATGAAACCGTTGTTGCAGATGAACCTGACGCGGCACTTGGCAATGGTGGGCTGGGTCGTTTGGCGGCCTGTTTCATGGACAGTCTGTCAACGTTGTCAATCCCCGCCTATGGCTATGGCATTCGCTATGAACACGGCCTGTTCGAGCAGCATTTTCAGGACGGTCAACAGATCGAAACGGCAGAAGGCTGGCTTGCGCAACGTCACGCGTGGGAATTCGAACGCCCGGAAGTCGCCTATAATATTCACTTTGGCGGGTATGTCAGCGAAACGGATGGCAAGGCAAACTGGAACCCTGCGGAAACGGTCCTGGCAATGGCCTATGACACCCCAACGGTGGGTTGGAAGGGCAAATGGGCCAATACCCTGCGCCTTTGGGCCGCCAAGCCAATCAAGCTTTTCGACCTCGAAAGCTTTAACCGGGGCGATTATGTCGGTGCGAACGCACCCGAGCGGTTGGCCAGAACCATCTCTCGTGTTTTGTACCCTGACGACACCACCGAAGACGGCAAGGAACTGCGGCTGAAGCAGGAATATTTCTTTACCTCCGCATCAATCAAAGACCTGTTGCGGCGCTTTTTGTCCGAAGGTCACAAGATCGCAGACCTGCACAAGATGGTCGCGATTCAGCTTAACGACACGCACCCCGCAATCGCCGGGCCCGAATTGGTGCGTCTGTTGATCGACAAGCATGATTTCGGTCTAGATCAGGCCATCGACATGGCGCGCAAATGTCTGGGTTACACAAATCATACGTTGCTTCCTGAGGCATTGGAAAGCTGGCCAGAAGGCCTGTTTGCACGGATATTGCCGCGCCATCATCGGATCATTGAAATGATCCAGGAACGCCATTTGGCCGCAACAGGGTCTGATATTCGGATCATTGAGCACGGCAACGTCAAAATGGGCGAACTGGCCTTTATCATGGCGCATAGGGTGAACGGTGTGTCGGCGCTGCACTCTGAACTGGTCAAGGAAACCGTGTTCGCCGATCTGCACAAAGCCTATCCAGATCGCATCCTCAACCAGACAAACGGGATCACGCCCCGCCGTTGGCTTTATTCATGCAATCCGGCACTGCGCGGCCTGATCAACGACACCATCGGCACCGATTGGCAGGAGGATCTGCAAATGCTGCAAGATCTGAATGCACATCTGGACGACGCCGCATTTCAACAGGCGTTTCGCGATGCCAAGACCGAAAACAAGTACCATCTGGCCAGATGGCTGAAGGATCGCGACAACGTTACGCTGAACACCGATGCAATGTTCGATATCCAGATCAAGCGCATTCACGAATACAAGCGCCAGCATATGAACATTCTTGAAACGATCGCGCTTTGGAATGAAATCCGCGACAATCCGACGGGCAATTGGACACCACGGGTCAAAATTTTTGGCGGCAAGGCTGCACCGGGTTATGCGCTGGCCAAATCAATCATTCGCCTGATCAATGACGTTGCGGCGACCATCAATAATGATCCTGTGACACGTGATCTGCTACAGGTGGTCTATCCTGAGAACTACAATGTTTCGATGGCAGAGATTTTGATCCCGGCCTCTGATTTGTCAGAGCAAATCTCGACTGCGGGCAAAGAGGCGTCTGGCACGGGCAACATGAAGCTTTCCCTGAACGGCAGTCCCACAATCGGGACGCTGGACGGGGCCAACGTTGAAATTCGGGATCATGTAGGGGCCGAAAATTTCTTTCTTTTCGGGCTCACCGCCGCACAGGCACAAGAGGCACGTACACATCATGGCTATGCCCGGCGCGCCATTGATAACAGTCCACGTCTTCGCCGTGTTCTCGGACAGATTGCAGATGGCGTATTTTCGGGCGGTGACCGATCGCGGTATTCAAACATTCTGACCAACCTTTGGGAACACGACTATTTCCTCGTGAGCTGTGATTTTGACGATTACTTTGCAAAGCAACGTGAAGTTGATGCAGTATATCAGGATGTTACACGCTGGACGCGGATGGCCGCTGCGAACACCGCCGGGATGGGGTGGTTTTCTTCCGACCGAACCATTCGAGGATACGCACATGACATCTGGGGTGTAACCTCGGTCCGCTGATGGCGTGGAAAAGCATAAGGGATGCATGACGTGATCAATTCAAACGATATGCAAAAAATCGTGAATGGTACCCATTCTGACCCGTTTTCCGTGCTTGGCATGCACATTATCGACGGCAAGGTGACAATACGGGTTTTTCATCCTGATGCCGATGCAGTTGATGTACTCGACAGCAAATCAGGCCGCAAAGCCTTGTCGCTGATCCCCTCGCCTGATGCGCCTGCCGTCTATACCGGTCTGGCGTCGCGCCGCAAAAAGCCGTTTGGGTACCGTTTGCGGATAACCAAAGGCGATCACGTCTGGGAAATGGATGATCCCTATCGATTCGGTCCGGTATTGGGTGAATTGGACGAACACCTGATCGCTGAGGGCGCACATCTTGACCTTTGGAAGGTGCTTGGGGCGCATGTCATGGTTCATGAAGGCACAGACGGCACACATTTTGCGGTCTGGGCACCAAATGCCTCGCGTGTTTCGGTGATCGGAGACTTTAACCGCTGGGATGGTCGGCGAAATCCAATGCGGCGGCGCGGTCAGACAGGTGTCTGGGAAGTGTTCATGCCCGGCCTGACCGAAGGCGAAGCCTATAAATACGAACTGCTTGATGGGCAGGGCAAATTGTTACCGCAAAAGGCAGATCCTTTTGGATTTGGTGCCGAACACCCCCCCAAAACCGCCTCTGTCATTCGCAGGCTGGAAGGTCACAATTGGACCGATGCAACGTGGATGCGCAAACGTGAGACCCTGCACCGCATCGACAAGCCAATTTCAATTTACGAGGTTCATCTTGGGTCCTGGCGGCGTGTCCCGGAGGACGGCAATCGTCCGTTGTCATACCATGAACATGCGCAACAATTGGTGCGATACGCCAAGGATATGGGCTTTACCCATATTGAACTGATGCCCATCTCTGAATTCCCTTTCGACGGCTCTTGGGGGTATCAGCCTGTCGGGCTTTATGCGCCGACAATTCGGCACGGCACATTGCAGGAATTCCGCGCTTTTGTTGAGGCATGCCACCACGCCGATATCGGACTTATCCTTGACTGGGTTCCGGGGCATTTCCCCGAAGATCAGCATGGGCTGGGCCTGTTTGACGGCACACCGCTTTATGAACATGCCGACCGCAAAGAGGGATTTCATCCAGACTGGAACACGCTGGTCTATAACTACGGTCGCCGTGAAGTGTCAAACTATCTTGTGGCCAATGCCTTGTATTGGCTGCGCGAGCACCACGTTGATGGTCTGAGGGTCGATGCCGTGGCTTCGATGCTTTATCGTGATTATTCGCGCAAAGAGGGCGAATGGGTACCGAACAAGGACGGCGGACGCGAAAATCTTGAGGCGATATCGTTCCTGCAGCGCACCAATACCGTCGCTTATGGCGACGTGCCCGGCATTGTAACCGTCGCCGAAGAATCAACGGCATTTCCGGGGGTCAGTGCGCCCGTCGATCATGGTGGCCTGGGCTTTGGGTTCAAATGGAATATGGGGTGGATGAATGACACTCTGTCCTACATGGCCGAGGATCCGATTCACCGGAAATACCACCACCACAAGATGACCTTTGGTCTGCACTATGCCTTTTCAGAAAACTTTGTGCTGCCGATCAGCCATGACGAAGTGGTGCATGGCAAAGGGTCGATGATCGAAAAAATGCCGGGGCAAGGCGATGACAAATTCGCCAACCTGCGTGCCTATTACGGGTTTATGTGGGGCCATCCGGGCAAAAAGCTTTTGTTCATGGGCTGTGAGTTTGCGCAAGGCGTCGAATGGAACCACGACAGCAGCCTTGATTGGCATCTGCTGGATCATCCGCTGCATGCGGGCATGCAAAACCTTGTGCGGGACCTGAACACGCTGTTGCGTGATATGGCCGCCCTGCACCAGCTTGATTGTAAGCCAGAAGGGTTTGAATGGATCGAGGAAGGTGCGGCAGAAGAATCTCTTTTTGCATGGTTGCGCAAAGGCTCTGATGACACGGCACCTGTATTGGTGGTCAGCAATTTTACCCCCGTTGAACGCAGCGCGCGGCGCATCGGTGTACCACGTGCAGGGCGCTGGGTTGAAAAGCTCAATACGGACGCCAGCATCTATGGCGGCGGTGATCGCGGGAATATGGGTTTCGCAGACAGTGAACAGATTGCCGCCTCTGGTCGGCCCCATTCGATTTCGCTGACCATTCCACCACTGACAACTCTATTCTTTGAATTAAAAGAGGGTGACTAGCCCCATGACCGACGGCATTTAGGGAGGACGACAAATGGATACAGAACCACAACGACTGGCCCAGCAAACGATGGCGTTCGTACTGGCGGGGGGCCGCGGCAGCAGGTTATTTGAACTGACCGACAAAAGAGCCAAGCCAGCAATGTATTTTGGTGGCAAGAGCCGGATTATTGATTTCGCCCTGTCCAACGCTGTGAATTCCGGCATCCGCCGTATCGGTGTCGCGACGCAGTACAAGGCACATTCCCTGATCAGGCATTTGCAGCGGGGATGGAGCTTTTTCCGCGCTGAACGCAACGAGTCGCTTGATATTCTGCCTGCATCACAACAGCTGAACAATGAAAACTGGTACAAAGGAACCGCCGACGCGGTGACCCAGAATATCGAAATCATTCGCGGTTATGGCCCGAAATACATTATCATTCTGGCTGGCGACCACATCTACAAACAAGACTATTCCCTGATGGTCAAACATCATGTCGAAAGCGGTGCGGACGTCACTGTGGGCTGTATCGAAGTCCCCCGGATGGAAGCCACGGGCTTTGGCGTGATGAAAGTGGATGACACGGATCGCATCCTTGATTTCGTCGAGAAACCCGCAGACCCGCCCGCCATGCCTGGCCATCCCGACATGGCATTGGCAAGCATGGGAATTTACGTGTTCAAAACGGACTATCTGTTCGAATTGTTGGAAAAAGACGCGGCCAATCCTGCATCCAAGCACGATTTTGGCGGTGATATTATTCCTGACATTGTCAAGAACGGCAAAGCCATCGCACATCCCTTCAGCCGCTCGTGTGTTCGGACCGGGCTGGAGGAAAAACCATATTGGCGGGATGTAGGGACTGTCGATGCGTTCTGGCAGGCAAATGTTGATTTGACCGACTTCAAACCTGAGCTTGATCTTTATGACAACTCCTGGCCGATCTGGACTTATTCGGAGCTGACTGCGCCAGCAAAATTCATCCATAACGAAGAAGGGCGGCGCGGCCATGCCGTGTCTTCCATGGTATCGGGGGGCTGCATTATTTCCGGGTCGTCGCTTGAGCGGTGCTTCTTGTTTACGGGCGTCAGAACCCATTCGTTTTCGCAACTCGAAGGCGTTGTCGCGATGCCCTATGCCGAAATAAACCGCAATGCGCGTTTGAAAAATGTTGTCATTGATCGGGGTGTGACAATACCCGAAGGCCTGGTTGTTGGCGAAGATGCCAAGCTAGACGCGAAAAGGTTTCGGCGCAGCCAGAATGGCGTTTGCCTGATCACTCAGCCCATGATCGACGCATTGGAAAAATAACATGAAGCTGCTTTTTGTCGCCTCTGAATGTGCGCCGTTTATCAAGACGGGCGGATTGGCCGACGTGATTGGTGCCGTGCCCAAAGCGCTGGCGGAACAGGGTGTCAGCATCAAAGTGCTGATCCCGGCTTATCCGGCGTTGGCGGGATTGGTGGCGAAGGGCAAAAGCGTCATGTCGTTCGTTGATCTCTTTGGCGGTCCTGCGCGCATTGTCGCGGTACAGGCTGAAGGGCTGGACATGCTGCTGCTTGAAGCGGGGCATCTATTTGACAGACCCGGCAACATCTATCTGGGACCCAATGGTCAGGATTGGCCAGACAATGACCTGCGCTTTGGTGCGCTGTCCTACGCCGGGGCGCGGATCGGAACACGCGGCATTGAAGACTGGGTGCCAGATGTGATCAACGCCCATGATTGGCAAGCGGGGCTTGTCCCAGCATATCTGCAGCTGTCCGAGGGACCAAAACCGCCTGTCGTGATGACCATCCACAACATCGCGTTTCAAGGATTGTTTGAGTCCACCCGTCTGGCCGCATTGGGGCTACAGGCAGAGCTATTTACGTCAGAAGGTGTCGAATACTTTGGCAAAATCGGTTTTCTCAAGGCTGGGTTGGCCCTGTCTGAAAAGATCACGACAGTCAGCCCGACCTATGCCGCAGAACTGCTGACACCAGACTTTGGCATGGGGCTGGATGGCCTTTTGCGCAATCGTCAAGCCGATCTTTCTGGCATACTCAATGGCATTGATCTGGATATCTGGTCCCCGGAAACGGATGCCAATCTTGTTGCAAACTATTCCGCCCGCAGCATCAAGGGCAAAGCCAAAAACCGGGCGGAGGTTGAGGCACGCTTTGGTCTGACCGCAGGCGACGGACCCTTGTTTTGCGTGATCAGTCGCCTGACCTTTCAGAAAGGTCTGGATATGCTCCTGGATCGCTTGCCGCACCTCGTAAGCCTGGGTGGCAGGCTTGCGGTTCTTGGGTCGGGTGAACCCGCGTTGGAGCGTGCCTTCATCGACGCGTCCAACCGCTACGCAGGCTCAGTGGGTACAAAAATTGGGTATGACGAGGCTTTGTCGCATCTTATTCAGGCTGGCAGTGATGCAATCGTGATACCGTCGCGGTTCGAACCATGCGGGCTGACCCAGCTTTATGGGCTGCGGTATGGCACGCTGCCTGTTGTCGCGCGGACCGGCGGTCTGGCCGATACTGTAATAGACGCGAACGAGGCCGCGATGCTTGCCGATTGTGCCACAGGCATTCAATTTGCACCGATCAACGCAACCATGCTCGGCAATGCCATTTCTCGGGCCTGCACGCTTTTTGCCAATCAGAAAGCCTGGGCTGCCATGATGCGCCGTGCGATGCGCCATCCGGTCGGATGGGACCTTTCCGCAGCGGCCTATCTGGATGTTTACCGCGCGGCCCGGGACAGTCGCACCTCATGACGTTCCAACAGATACGGGGCGGCACTGACCGTAAACTTGGTGCGCATCACGATGGCAGCGGTGTCAACTTTGCCGTGTTCTCAGAGAACGCCACCAAGATCGAGTTATGCCTGTTTTCACCTGATGGAGTTTCCGAGAAAGCGCGCATTGCGCTGCCCGAACGCACAGGTCCGGTTTGGCATGGTTATATGCCCGATCTACCGATTGGCACGCTTTATGGATACCGCGCGCATGGCAATTACGCCCCGGAACGCGGGCATCGGTTCAACCCCAACAAATTGTTGATTGATCCTTACACCCGTGAGCTTAGTGGAGAGTGGGGAAGCGACCCCGCGCAACTTGGCTATGACATCACGTCCTCTGCCGAAGACACGTCATTTGACACACGCGATTCCGCACCATTCGTTCCCAAATCAGTCGTATCTGATCCCGCACTTTTCGTCAGGAGCCAGCAAGGCCAGCATACCCGCACAGATCGCGATCTGATTTATGAAGCTCATGCCAAAGGTGCGACACAGTTGAACATAGATGTACCCGAGGCAGTGCGCGGTACCTATGAAGGGTTGGCGTCAGACCCGATGCTGGCGCACTTCAATAATCTTGGCGTGCAGTCGGTTGAGCTTTTGCCTGTCCACAGCTTTGTTGACGACAAATTCTTGGTCGAACGCGGGATGCGAAATTACTGGGGTTACAACTCGATCGGGTTTTTCGCAGCCGAGCCGCGATATTTTGGGCCAAACGGCATTCAGGGGTTCCGCCAAATGGTCGACCGGATGCACGCCACCGGGATCGAAGTCATTCTTGATGTCGTTTATAACCATACTGCCGAGGGCGATCATCGTGGCCCAACTCTGTGTTACCGCGGCCTGGATAACGCATCCTATTACCGTTTGAACGCCAATCAGCCGCGCTATTACGTGAATGATACCGGGTGCGGGAATACGATGAACATCGCGCACCCTTATGTGCTGCGCATGGTGATGGACAGCTTGCGTTTCTGGGTTGAATCCATGGGCGTTGACGGGTTCCGGTTTGATCTGGCCACCACAATGGGTCGCGAAGCCCATGGGTTCGACGCAAGTGGCGGTTTTTTTGATGCGCTGCGGCAAGATCCGGTTTTGTCGCAGGTACGCATGATTGCCGAGCCATGGGATATCGGGCCGGGCGGATACCGGCTTGGTGAATTTCCACCTGAATTTTCCGAATGGAACGACAGTTACCGCGACACCGTGCGCCGCTATTGGCGGGGCGACGCGCACAGCGCCCAGGAAATTGCAGCACGGCTTTTAGGGTCTGCCGACAAATTTGACCACTCTGGGCGGCGTAGCTGGACATCCATCAACTTTCTGGCCTCTCACGACGGATTCACTTTGGCCGATATCACTCGATATTCCAGACGACACAATGAGGCCAATACCGAAAACAACCGTGACGGACATCACTCGAACTTCAGTGACAATTGTGGTGTTGAGGGCGATACAGACGATCCACAAATAGGCGCACTGCGCGCACAGCGGCAGCGCAATATGTTGGCCACCTTGTTTCTGTCCCAAGGCACACCCATGCTGCTTGGGGGTGATGAATTTGCCAATTCGCAACAGGGCAACAACAACGCCTATTGTCAGGACAACGCGACAGGTTGGCTGAACTGGGATCAGGCAGACAGTGATTTGCAGCAGTTTGTCAGCCACCTGTCGGCGTTTCGTCAGCTGCATCCCGCCGTGCGGCAAACCCGGTTCCTGCACGGTGCAGTAAGCGCATCCGACGGGCAGCCGGACGTTCACTGGACAGATTTCAACGGGCAGCCGTTGCATTGGCGTGATCCACGTCTTGCGAACCTGTGCCTCACGCTAAGATGTTCGGGCGAGGCACCAGCACATGATCGGAATGATGATGTGGTCTTTGTCGTCTTCAACCGAAGCGAAGAACACTCAAGCGTTCAGCTGCCGAAGGCATCAAACGGACGTGCCTGGTTTCGCGCAATTGACACCAACCAACCTGAAATCACCACATCCCCAAAATGCATGGCAGACAAGGTCGACATCGCCCCACAGTCCGTTGTGGCCTTTGTCCTGGATATGCCAAAGGGCACGGAATGAACGGCGATCGCGACCTCGACGCGCTCTGCGATCTGTGCGGAATTCTGCCGCGCTACCACGATCTGCAAGGGCAGGAACGGATCACATCACCGGAAACGCAAAAGGCGCTTTTGCGGGCAAACGGGTTTGATACGACCAGCGGCGCGACGATCCATGAGGCGCTCTCTGCTCTGCGCCACGAGATCGAAGATCGATGGTTCCCCCAAGAGATCATTATCGAAAGCAACAAAACCACACCGCTTGATTTTGGCCTTGGCGCGTCATGGGAAATTCATCTGGATGGCCAGGATACTATTGTCGCCGAAGGGCCGCCCGCCGATCACATCACCCTACCTACACTGAAATCCGGCGTTTATGTTTTAACCGCTTCTGTTTCCGGACGGGTCGAAACCGTCACTGTTTTCGCCGCGCCGAAGCGTCTGCCTCAGGTGCAGGCTTTGGCCCAGGCGGATCGCCTATGGGGTCTCAATTTTGCGCTTTACGGGATCCGATCTGATCGCAACACCGGTTTGGGCGACTTTGAAGACCTCGCCAATATGTCAGAGATCGCGGGCACGCAGGGGGCCGCCTTTGTCGGCATCAATCCGATCCACAATATGGGCTATTTCGACAAAACAGCCATCAGTCCCTATTCACCGTCACATCGCGGCTTTCTGAACACGTCATACATCGCCACCGATCGAATTCCGGGGTTGGACGGCGTTGCAGAAACGTCGGCTTTCGATGTGTTGCGGCGTGCTGAGACGGTGCAATACCATGATCATAAACACATTCATAACGCTGCTCTGGAAACGCTGTTTGGCAGATTTCAAGCAGAGGCCGACACCAATGCGCAAAACGCATTTGCGCATTTTGTGGCGAATGGCGGTTCAGAACTACAGACCTTCGCGCGGTTCGAAGTCCTGAGTAAGAAATTCGGGACAGACTGGCGGGACTGGCTAAATGATCCAGCAGCGCCGCCAATAGAACAGCTTGAATTTCACATGTGGTTGCAATGGGTCGCGGACACACAGCTGGGCCACGCCCAAACCCGAGCGATTGCGGCAGGAATGCCCCTTGGCCTGTACCTGGATCTGGCGGTTGGGCCACGCCGCGATGGCGCAGAAAGCTGGTGCGAGAGGGACACAATTGCACAAGGCGTGTCGGTCGGCGCGCCCCCTGATCATCTTAGTCCAGAAGGGCAAAACTGGGATTTGGCCGCCTTTGCACCACGCAAGCTTCAGGCACAACGATACGCGCCGCTGCGCCGGATCCTATCGCAGACAATGCACCATGCCGGGGTTATTCGGATCGATCACGTACTCGGCCTCAACCGGAGTTTCTGGCTGCCTGATGACGGCAGCCCCGGCGCGTATATTCGTCAACCGTTTGAGGCGCTTTTGGCGGTCATCAAGATCGAAGCGGAGCGGCACAATTGTCTGGTGATCGGCGAAGACCTCGGGCTGGTGCCCGATGGCTTTCGCGATACGATGCGCGGGCATGGGTTTTACGGATATTCCGTCCTGCAATATGAACGCGATGATCACGGTGGGTTCCGTGACCCCCATTCAGGTGCCAAACAGGTGCTGTCGTGTTTTGCCACTCATGATACACCAACAGTGGATGGTTTCGCCACTGGACGCGATATTGATTGGTGGGCCAAGCTTGGATGGATTGATGCCCCCGAAGCCAAACACGCGCATGCGCGGAGGCACGATGAGATAGCTACCATCGCACATGACGGTGATTTCCGAAACCATGTTCACACCCTGCTCGCGCGATCGAATGCAGCGCTGGTTGCCGTTCAGCTTGATGATGTGCTTGGTTCAGTTGAAGCGCAAAACCTGCCCGGCACAATTGACGAGCACCCAAACTGGCGGCGAAAATACGCCACGTCGCTTGAAGGATTGGCCCATGACGACCGATTGACCGCCACCGCGTCAATCATGCGCGACGCAGCAAGACATAATTCTCTGAAAGGAGTGCCAGATGAAGATTGAAACTGTCAGCACCACACCGATCGAGGGGCAGATGCCCGGCACATCCGGTCTGCGCAAGAAAACACGCGTCTTTATGGAGCCGCGGTTCCTTGAAAATTTCATTCAGGCCACCTTTGACGCCATCGGCGGTGGTGCGGGCAAGACGTTCGTTGTCGGCGGTGACGGGCGCTACTTCAACAAACAGGCCATTCAGACAATTCTGAAAATGGCGGCGGCGAATGGGGCGGCGACGGTGATCGTCGGACAAGATGGCATTCTGTCGACACCTGCCGCATCTCATTTGATCCGGCTCAATGGTGCGGATGGCAGCTTTATCCTGTCAGCCAGCCACAATCCGGGCGGGATAGATGAGGATTTCGGAGTCAAATTCAACGCCGAAAATGGGGGGCCCGCGCCGGAGAAACTGACCGCCAAGATCTTTGCGGCGACCACTTCAATCAGCGCATACAAGATCGCGGTGACTGACGATGTGGATCTTGGGACCATCGGCAAGATCCAGCAGGGGCAGATGCAAATTCACGTGATCGACCCGGTTGAAAGTTATCAGGCGCTGATGGAAACGCTTTTCGACTTTGACGCAATGCGGGATCTGTTTTCTGCCGGGTTCACCATGCAATTTGATGCCATGCACGCCGTGACCGGGCCCTATGCCAAAGCGATCCTTGAAGGGACGCTTGGGGCGGCACCCGGAACGGTGGTGAACGGCATGCCGCTTGAGGATTTTGGCAAAGGTCACCCAGACCCCAACCCAATCTGGGCGAAACCTTTGATGGACCTGATGATGTCAGATGACGCGCCAGACCTTGGGGCTGCGTCGGATGGGGATGGCGACCGCAATATGATTGTCGGGCGAGGCATCTATGTGACGCCGTCTGACAGCCTGGCTATTCTGGCCGCAAATGCCCATCTGGCCCCCGCTTATGAAAAGGGCCTTGCCGGAATCGCCCGGTCAATGCCGACCAGTGCCGCAAGCGACCGTGTGGCGCAAAAACTGGGCATTGTGGCCTATGAAACGCCTACGGGTTGGAAGTTCTTTGGTAACCTTCTGGATGCGGGCAAGGTGACGATTTGTGGCGAAGAAAGTGCCGGTACCGGATCAGATCATGTGCGGGAAAAGGACGGGCTTTGGGCTGTGCTGTTGTGGCTCAATATTCTGGCAGTGCGCAAACAATCGGTCGCCGAGATCGTGATGGATCACTGGGAAACCTTCGGACGCGATTATTATTCACGCTACGATTACGAGAACGTTGCGATTGAACAGGCCAACGCGCTTATGGATGATCTGCGCGCGCAATTGCCTCAATTGACGGGCAAGAATATCGGCGGTTTGACCGTGACGTCGGCAGATGAATTTTCTTATCTCGATCCGGTTGACGGATCGGTCAGCAAAAACCAAGGGCTGCGGATCGGGTTTGCCGGTGGCGGGCGCGCCGTTTTCCGTTTGTCCGGCACCGGCACCCAAGGTGCCACTTTGCGGCTCTACCTCGAACAATACTCCGGGATCGGGGGCGATCTGGAAATGGATAGCCAAGATGCATTGCGCAAAGTGCGTGATGCGGCGCAGGCCATCAGTCATATGGAAGCCACCATTGGCCGCCTGAAACCGGATGTCATTACCTAGTTACCCTTTCGCAATGTGATGGTCATGCCGAGGCAGAGATTGGTCCACCAAAGCCATACGACACAAACACCTTGCCGCTACTCTGACCGCGCATCTTTGCCGCGTGCCTTTGCGCTCATCTCTGCCGGCTTATCGTCTTCCTGCCAGATACCAATGAATATGCCAACTGGTTCCGATGTGCCGTCACGAGACTTGATCAAGGCATCATGACCAACCGTGGTCCGCTGTGACGGACGGCGCGCCCAAGCCGAGAACCGCGCTTGGAACATATCAATGATGTCACCGTGATCGCCGCTGCCACCAAGATCGTTCAGTTCATTTGGATCGTTCAACAGATCAAACAGCATGGGCCGAAAACCACCATCGGCAAAGATGCATTTCCAACGCTCATCGACCAGCATAAACAACCGCGCAAGTCTGGGATCAACGTCCAATACTTTCGCCTGCGGGGTTGCGGAATAGTCATATTCGCTGACCGCAAATTCCCGCCAGCTTTCGGGCTTTTTCCCCTGCAAAAATGGCCAAAGCGATCGCCCCTCAAGGATATGTTCGGGAACGTCACCCACCATATCGACAAAAGTCGCCGCCAGATCGATGCTTTCTACCAATGCATCACAGACGGTGCCGCGCGTCCCATCGGCCTCGGGTGACGGATCATAGATGATCAGCGGAACACGCACTGAAGGGTCATGAAACAGGTCTTTTTCACCAAGCCAATGATCGCCCATGTAATCACCATGATCCGAGGTGACGACAATGACCGTGTTGTCCATCTGGCCCTCGGCCTCAAGCCAATCAAACAGGCGCCCCATCTGGTCATCGGCTTGTTTGATCAGACCCATATAAGCAGGCAAGACCGTTTCACGCACCTCATCGCGGCTAAAGTTGCGACTCACTTCAGTATCCATGAACGCCGCATAGACAGGATGCGGATCGTCTTTTTCGCTTGGGTTGCGCACGACCTTTATCAGATCATCTTTGCCGTACATCGTGTGATACGGTGCCGGCACGATGTAGGGCCAATGGGGTTTGATATAGGACAGATGACACAACCACGGGCGCGCATTTTCGGAAGCTTTCTTAGCGATGAAATCCATCGCACGGCCCGTTAACCACGGTGTTTCGCTATCGCGCTCATCAATGTTGGCCGCTTTGTCCGAGTGTCGCAAGAACCAGCCAGAGGCGATGTCACCCTTTTCATCAAGTCCGGCGTTCGCATTGTGCAGCCAGGGGTTTTCAGCATCATAGCCTTTGGATTTCAGATAGGCATTATAAGGCGAACGTCTCTTGTCATAAAATCCCGCTGGCCCTTCGCCCCACAGGCCATCGTCCCGTTCAAATATGTCAAATCCACATTCGCTGACCCGTGCCCCAATGATGCTGTCATGCGTAATACCCAGACGCTCCATACCGGGATCATCAGCCTTCATATGGGTCTTGCCGATCAGCCAGCAATCCATACCGCGTTCACGCAGATGATCCCCCAACGTCATCTCGCCCACCTTCAACGGAAAGTTATTCCAAGACGCACCATGAGAATGCACATACCGACCGGTATAAAAACTCATCCTTGACGGGCCACAGATGGGGGACTGGACATAGCATTTTGAAAACCTGACACCTTTGGCAGCAAGCTTGTCCAGATGAGGCGTTTTCAAATGCGGGTGCCCAGCGCAGCTTAGGTAATCATGACGTAATTGGTCGAACATGATGAAAAGAATGTTCTTTTGCGTCATTGATTTGCCTTACCGCTGATGACTTGTGTGACCTGTATATCCAATATCGTTTGGGGCTGTTGGAAAATCGAAGCGTTCATGTCGCACGATGGCGGGCACCACTGGGGGTCACGCCAAATTCCGCCTTGAACGCCCGCGTCATTGCGCTTGGGTTACGATACCCGGCACGCAGCGCCACCTCCGACAACTGCAAATTTGTCTCTTCCGCCAGCCTGCGCACCAGATTAAGCCGAAGCCGCAGGTAAACCTGCTGGGGCGTTGCGCCAAGATCGCGCTGCATCACCTGCTGCAGCCTTTTCTGGCTGCATCCGCATAGCACCGCAATCTGACCAACGGTCAGCGGCTTTTCCAGATGGGCCTGCATATGGGTCACTGCCCCTTTGGCCAACCGCCCTCTGACAGCGCTCGTCGGATGTTGGGTTTGGGGTTCGCGGGCCATGAACAACTGCTCAACGTCCAAAGCCAACGCATTGCCGTGATTTTGCGTAATCAGATGCAGGATAAGATCAAAAGCAGCCATTGCACCGGAACAGGTGATCCGGTTCCCGTCGACGACAAACCTTTCGCGCACTACATTCACATCGGGAAATGCCTCCGAAAATGCGGTCAGAACCTCCCAATGGATCGTGGCCCTGCGCTCCGCCAGCAGCCCGGCTTTGGCCATAAGCCAGCTGCCCGTATCCAACCCCGCCATATCCGAAAACCGACGCGCTGCGGCTCGCAGACCGCGCTGGACACCCGGGCCGCCAAAGCCCTTATAGCCATACGACGGCGTGATCATCAAAAGATCACCTTTTGCATCCTCCAAACGTCCATGTGGGACAATTTTCAGCCCACTTGAGCTTTCTGCGATGTCACCATTCATTGTCAGGTACTGCCATTCGTAATGCTGTTTATGTCCCAGCATATTGGCCGCCCTGAGCGGTTCAATCGCATTGGCGACGCAGTGGTTCGAGAAACCATCGAACAGCAGCACGCCGACCCGCAGCGGTTTATCAGATGATTTTTTCCAATTTGGCATGTTATTATCTAACTCTGCACAGAGGTTTCTCACAAGCCGAATAATGCTGCGGCTTAGGCCACAAGGGGGGATTGCCCGTGCATTTTGGATTGACCGACGAACAAGAGATGATCGTTTCGACCGTTCGCAGCTTTGTTGAAAAAGAGATCTATCCACACGAAGCGGAAGTTGAGCGCACAGGTCAGGTACCGCAGGCTGTGGCCGAAGCGATCAAGCAAAAGACCATTGATTTGGGCTTCTATGCCTGCAACTTTCCAGAAGAAGTTGGCGGCGCGGGCCTTAACCATCTTGAATTCGCGCTGGTCGAACGCGAGCTGGGACGCGGTTCGATGGCGCTGAACCACTTCTTTGGACGTCCGCAAAACATCTTGATGGCCTGCAATGACGAGCAACGCGAACGCTATCTGTTGCCCGCTGTTCGGGGTGAACGCATGGATGCGCTGGCGATGACCGAACCGGTTGCCGGGTCGGATGTGCGAGGCATGAAATGCACGGCTCGGCGCGATGGGGGTGATTGGGTCCTGAACGGGACGAAACACTTCATCTCCGGTGCCGATCACGCCGATTTCCTGATCGTTTTCGTGGCAACCGGCGAAGACGACACGCCGCATGGTCCCAAAAAGCGCATCACCACTTTTCTTGTGGATCGCGGAACGCCGGGTTTCACCATTCGCGACGGCTATAAATCGGTCAGCCACCGTGGTTACAAAAATATGATCCTCGATTTTGATGATTGCCGCCTGCCAGACGCACAAGTGCTGGGTGATGTTGATGGTGGCTTTGCGGTGATGAACGAATGGCTTTACGCGACCCGCATCACAGTCGCTACCATGTCGGTCGGACGTGCGCGTCGGTGCTTTGATATGGCGCTTGGCTACGCCGCTGAACGACAGCAGTTCGGCCAGCCCATTGGCAAGTTTCAGGGCGTTAGTTTTCAGATTGCCGATATGATCACCGAAATTGACGCCGCCGACTGGCTCACGCTTTCGGCCGCATGGCGTTTGGATCAGGGGCTGCCAGCAAACCGTGAAATTGCCTCTGCCAAGCTTTATGCATCCGAAATGCTGGCGCGGGTCACGGACGCGACACTGCAGATTTATGGCGGAATGGGCCTGATGGATGATTTCCCGATAGAACGGTTCTGGCGAGATGCCCGTGTTGAACGTATCTGGGACGGCACATCTGAAATTCAGCGCCACATCATTTCGCGCGATCTGTTGCGCCCGCTTGGCGCATGACACGCAATCTGGACCGTCTTCTGCGGCCCCGGACCATTACCGTGATTGGGGGTGGCGCATGGTGTCGGCAGGTTATCGAACAATGCCAAAAGATGGGCTTTGACGGTCAGGTTTGGCCCGTGCATCCTTCTGCGCAGGAAATCTCGGGCGTCCGCACTTTTCCCAGCGTTGGAGACCTGCCCGGTGCTCCTGATGCCAGCTTTGTCGGCGTAAACCGTGATGCAACGATCGACATCGTACGCAGTCTGTCCGCAATGAACGCAGGGGGTGCTGTGTGTTTTGCCTCCGGTTTTCTGGAGGCCGTGGCCGAAGACAGCACAGGCGCAGACCTTCAGGCACAACTGCTTTGTGCGGCGGGCGACATGCCCATCCTTGGACCCAACTGCTATGGCTTCATCAATTACCTTGATGGTGCGTTGCTCTGGCCCGACCAACATGGCGGACAACGCGTGCAAAGCGGTGTCGCACTGGTGACGCAAAGCTCAAACATCGCGATAAACCTGACGATGCAGCAACGTGGATTGCCACTGGCCTATATCGTCACCGCAGGCAATCAGGCGCAAACGGGCATATCTCAGATCAGCCGCGCGTTGCTGGACGATCCACGCGTAACAGCGCTCGGCCTGCATATCGAAGGCATTGGTGATCTGCGCGCCTTCGAAGGGTTGGCAACCCATGCGCGCGCTTTGGGCAAACCGATTGTGGCGATCAAAGTGGGACGATCTGCCCAGGCACGCGCCGCGACCGTGTCACATACCGCCTCCCTTGCTGGTGATGACGCAGGCGCGGATGCCCTGCTGGCGCGTCTTGGCATCGCCCGCCTCGCTGACCTTCCCTCATTTATCGAAACGCTCAAGCTGCTGCACATCACTGGGCCCCTTACGCAGAGTACCGTCGCGACAATTAGTTGTTCGGGGGGCGAGGCGAGCCTTGCCGCAGATACCGGAGATGCCCTTGGCGTTACGTTTCCACCGCTCAATAGTCGGCAAGAACTTGACCTGCGCGCCGCTCTTGGGCCGCGCGTCGCGCTTGCAAATCCTCTTGATTATCACACCTATATTTGGCGCGATGTGCCCGCGATGACGCGTGCCTTTGCCGCCATGGCGGACCGCGCGATTGCAATCACGATCCTGATTGCGGATTTCCCACGGCCAGACAGATGTTCGCCCGAGGATTGGGACAGTGTGATTGATGCCGCCATTGGGGCCGCCCGACAAACCGGCGCGCACTACGGCGTGGCAGCTACTTTGCCTGAACTGATGCCTGAACCGGTCGCCGAGACGCTGATCGCGGCCGGTATCGTGCCCTTTTGTGGTCTGACCGAGGCCCTGACCGCCTGTGCCGCGGCGGCGATACAGGCACCCCCTGACACCGACCCAATTTTGTTACCCCGCCCGGATGCCACAGCCGTCCTCATCCCTGAGGCCAGTGCAAAAACGCGACTTGCGGCACACGGCTTGCGCATTCCGCGTGCCACGCGATGCGCGTCAGCCGCTGATGTTGCACAGGCCGCCGAACGCATGGGTTTTCCAATTGCCCTCAAGGGCGAAGGCATTGCGCATAAGACTGAGGCCGGCGCGGTACGTTTGAATATCACTTCAGCGCAACTGGCCCAAGATGCGGCTCAAGGCATGGCTGCCCCCGGCTTTTTGGTCGAAGAGATGATCATGGGCGCAGTGGCAGAGCTGCTTGTTGGTGTTGTTCGTGATCCCGCGCATGGGTTCGTGTTGACCATTGCGGCGGGCGGCACGCTGACCGAGATTATGAAAGACTCGGTCTCTTTGTTGGTTCCCGCATCAGCCGCGTCGGTTGAACGCGCGTTGGCTGACCTCAGGATCGCCCCTGTCCTCAGAGGATATCGCGGCGCGCAGCCAGCCAAAATAGACGCGATCCTACGTGCCATTCAGGCAGTCCAGGACTATACCCTGGCCAATGCAGATGAAGTGCTTGAGATTGAGGTCAATCCGTTGATCTGTACGCCAAACGACGCAATTGCCGCTGACGCGCTGCTGCGCTGCACGAAATGAAAGGACAAAAGATGTCTGACAGCCCCATCAAAACCCGCCGCGACGGTGCCGTATTGGAAGTCACTTTGGACAGACCAAAGGCGAACGCCATCGACTTGCTGACATCCCGGAAAATGGGAGAGGTCTTTGCCAGCTTTCGTGACGATCCTGACCTACGGGTGGCGATCATTACCGGGGGCGGTACCAAGTTTTTCTGCCCCGGCTGGGATCTCAAGGCAGCTGCTGATGGTGATGCGGTGGATGGCGATTATGGTGTTGGCGGCTTTGGTGGTCTGCAAGAACTGCGTGGCCTGAACAAGCCTGTGATCGCCGCTGTCAACGGGATCGCCTGCGGGGGTGGATTGGAACTGGCGTTGAGCGCCGACTTGATCCTTGCGGCTGAACACGCCACTTTTGCATTGCCTGAAATCCGGTCAGGCACGGTGGCCGATGCGGCGTCGGTCAAACTGCCTAAACGCATCCCCTATCACATCGCGATGGAACTACTGCTGACAGGCCGTTGGTTTGACGTGAACGAGGCTAAGGGCTGGGGCCTGATCAATGAAATTCTGCCCGCAGATCAACTGATGGACCGCGCGTGGGAACTTGCCCGCCTGCTCGCCGCTGGTCCACCGCTGGTTTATGCGGCAATCAAAGAGATCGTGCGCGATGCTGAAGCGAGCAAATTTCAGGATAGCATGAACCGGATCACGCGGCGGCAACTGCCGTCGGTGGATGTGCTTTATGCCTCAGAAGATCAGATGGAAGGCGCGCGCTCCTTTGTTGAAAAACGAGATCCGGTGTGGAAGGGGAAATAGGGGCAACACCCCTATCCCATTTTTGAATGACGCCCCGGTGCCGCCTTGCGTTGCAGCTCCAGCATCTTTTCGCGGCTTTTTTCAGCCTCGCGAAACGCCTGCGCCGCGCCGCTGATATATTGTTTGGGCCACATCGCCTCGTTACGCGCCCCGTACCAGGCGGCAGCCTGATGGGTAAAATAGGGGTTTGCCATATGCGTCCGCCCCAGCGCCACAAGATCGGCCCGGCGGGTATGCAAAATCGTGTTGACCTGTGCCGCTTCGGTTATCGCACCGACCGCCATCGTCGCCATGCCAGTCAGATTGCGCACGGCCTCAGCCAGATGGGCCTGAAACATGCGGCCATATGTCGGTTCCTGATCGGGAACAGTCTGGCCCGCTGACACATCAATAAGGTCACAACCCGCCGCCTCAAACGCGTTTGCGATGGCGATAAGGTCCTCTTCGCTTAGACCTCCGTCTTTCCAATCTGTGCCGGAAACCCGCACGGACATGGGCCGCTCTTTGGGCCAAACCGCGCGCATCGCCTCGAACACTTCCAGCGGATAGCGCAGACGGTTTTCGATCGAACCGCCATATTCATCCTTGCGGGTGTTGGTCAGGGGCGACAGGAAGGACGCAAGCAGATATCCATGCGCGCAGTGCAGTTCGAGCATGTCAAATCCGGCCCGCGCCACACGTTCTGTCGCTTGCACAAAATCAGCTTTGACCGCATCCATGTCTGCACGGTCCAACGGCTTTGGCGTACTGCTTTCACCCGCAAACCATGGCAAGGCTGACGCCGAAACCAAAGGCCAGTTCCGCGATTTGTCCGCGATAGGATGGTCCATCTTCTCCCACCCCAGTTGCGTTGATCCCTTACGCCCAGCATGGCCCAGCTGCATCGCGATCTTAGCCCCGGTGTTGGCGTGGACAAGATCAACTATTTCTTTCCATCCTGCCTCATGCTGGTCGGTCCACATGCCCGGGCACCCTTCGGTGATCCGCGCATCGGCAGAGGGGCAGGTCATTTCAACAAAGATCAGACCCATGCCACCCATTGCGTGGCTGGCATAATGTATCTTGTGCCAGTCTGTTGGATTGCCGTCTGTATCGGCAGAATATTGCGCCATCGGGGACATGACCACGCGGTTGTCCACTTCCATGTCGCGCAGCTTGAATTTGGCAAACATGGGCGTCGGACGGGTCTGGCGCAAATCCTCACCGGTATCGCGCAGGTGACGCGCGTACCATTCGTCATCCACTTTTCGGACAAATTCGGGGTCGCGCACGATCAGGTTGTCATAGGTGATCGACTTGGCCCGGCACATCACGACCATCGCGAATTGATAGGGGTCCATATCCCATGAACGCGACATATGTTCGAACCACGACAGCGACACATCGGCGTTGTGTTGTGTGATCTGGCAAGGTGTGCGGCGGACGTCGTCATAAACCTGGAATGCCTTTTGCACATCGTCTTCGGCGTGGGCGACCAATGCGTCGGACAACGCGATCGCACATTCCATCGCAAGCTTGGTCCCCGACCCGATTGAAAAATGCGCACTTGCCTTGGCGTCGCCCAGAATGACGATGTTGTCTGTGTACCAGTTTTCACAAAACACCCGTGGGAATTGCCGCCAATGCGACCGATTCAGCAGCAGGGGGTGACCCTCTAATTCCTCTGCAAAAATCTCGGCGAGCTTTGCCTTGCTGTCCTCTTCGTCTGTTTCTTTGAATCCATGCGCGTGCCAGGTGTCATCATCCATCTCAAACACCCATGTCGAATGACCGGGTACGTATTGATAGCAATGAGCGACCATTGGGCCATGTTCGGTCTCGCGGAAGAAATAGTTGAACTCCCCCATCGGCCGCGTTGACCCCATCCAGCAAAAACGGTTCTTGCGCAGTGTTGTTGAAGGCTGAAAGGCATCGGCATATTCATTCCGAACCGCAGAATTCACGCCATCGCAGGCGATAATCACGTCGCTATCTGCAAAACGCTTCTTGATCTGTGACGCATCAACGCCCGCGCTAAAATGCATTTCGATGCCTTCTTCGCGGCACCTTTGCTGCAGAAGCCGCAACAGAGTATGCCGCGACAGCCCGCAAAAACCGTTTCCACCAGCACGCATTTCCTCACCCTTGAAATGCACCGCAACATCATCCCAATGCGCAAATTCATTACGCATCAGTTCGAACAGGCGTTTGTCCCGGCTTAGAAATTCGTCCAGCGTTTCATCCGAGAACACCACACCAAACCCAAAGGTATCATCCGCCTGATTCTGTTCAAATACTTCAATATGCCAATCGGGCTTCGCCTTTTTGGTCAGCAATGCCGAATAGAGGCCGCCGGGGCCGCCGCCAATTGTCGTGATTTTCATGCCGTGAACTCCAGATTTACGCGCTGAGATGCTTAATATGTGTTATAGCACATATTAAGCATCTGAGTAGCTTTTTGTGCTAAGAAGCCGTAGTGTAGGGAAATCCCATTGCCGAAGGACCGCCAAATGCCCGCCGCCTCAGATATCCATGAACATCCAACTGAGCATTGGCTCGACGATATGGACCCGCCCGAGTTCCTTATCGCCTTAGCGGGTCGGCACATTCAGGAAATGATGAATTCAGTGTTGCGCGGGCATGGGCTTAAGCTGGTGGAATGGCGGATATTGGATTGCCTTGCTGCGCAGGAAAACCTCACCATTTTTGATCTGGCAGAACGCGCCGTTGTGGACCGCACGGTTGCAAGCCGTTTGGTCGACAGGCTCGCGGATCGGGCGCTGGTTGAAAAGGTGGCGCTCAAAACGGATCGGCGGTTCGCTCAGGTTTCGTTGACCGCCAAAGGTCGCGATGTCCTGAAACTGACCAACCCGGATGTTCATCAGGCTCGCGCACGGTTGTTTGCTGACATGTCCCCTGACGAGGCGGCGCAGCTAAGCCGCGCGCTGGAAAAACTCAGCATCAATGCGGCCCATAAATACCTGCGTTAGAGACGAATTAGGGTGCCCTACTTCTCGGCGTTTTTCGGGTCTTCCTCGGGGGGATCAGTGATCAATTCGACATCTTCGATGTCGCTTCGCGTTGCGACTTTGGCAGCGCCATCTGCACCTGAATTATCCTCAATCGCACCAACGATCAGCGGCAGCATTTGCACGCCACCCGGCATTGCAACTTCTGACATTGGCGGCGATTTCCACGCCAATGTGTCAAAACTCTTACAGTTCTCACAGATCGGTTTCCACTCCGCATGGATGTGCTGACAGTTGTCACAAATCCACTGTGGACCACGCGACACCGTCAATGCCCGTGCCAACCAGCCCTTAACAACCGTATCTGATGCGCCCTCGCCCCGCTCAATCGCCGCCATCAAGGTGACAGAACGTGCTGTCGGATCGGTTTCAATAAGGTCTCCCAATGCGCGCCGCGCTTCCGGGAAATCTTCATTTGCGATGTGCAGTTCAGATAACAACATGCGTGTTTCTGGGTGGTCCGACTGTGATTTGATCAACGCTTTGAACCGCTTGATTCGATCCGGTGGCGTTTCGTCCGGCGCAATCGCGGCATAGGCTGCGGCGAGATCCGGATGCGGGTGCACGCTCCAGGCCTTTTGCAGCAGGCGAGCGGCGTATTTTGGTTTCGACTGCTTAATATAGCTATGAGCGGCCATGACCGCGGCCGGGATCAGATCAGGCGACAGCCTGTTGGCCTCGATCGCTGCTTCGCGGGATTCGATGCTGTTGCCATCGGCAATCACATCTTTGGCCTCTGAAAGCGCCAGCACTGCATCACGTCGTTTATGCACGTCCCGTGGCAATTGGCCGTTTTTCAATTTCGCACTCAGGGTCTGCCGCGCACCGCTCCAGTCTTCCTTTGCCGCCTGAAGCTGCAACAAAATATCACCGGTTTCCGCGTGCTTCGGCTTGAGCGCAAATGCCCGTTCGGCCAGCTTGAGCGCCGTTTCCGTATCCCCAGCCGCCAGTTTCTGTTTCATGATTCCGCGCACGCCTACGAACCGGGTGGATTCGTCTTCAACCAGCTTGCGATAGGTTTCTTCGGCTTTACGGCTATCACCGGCCAGTTCTGCTGCCTGTGCTGTCAACAGATTGGTCAGTGCGGGCTTGTTGAGATATTTGTCAGCCTTCGCCGCCTTTGACATCGCAACCCGTCCTTCACCGCTGGCCAACGCCATAAGGCCCTCTGAAAGCGCCTCAAACCCCTTCTTTTCACGGTTCCGGTCAAAATAACGCGACAATGCGGTTTCATCACCGTTCAGGAATTTCCATGTTGCCACCAAGAGCGAAAATATTTTGAGAAGCAGCCAAACGCCTATCATCAACAGGATCACGGCGATGACGGATTGCAGTGGGCCAAAGCTATATTCCGTACCCATAACGGTAACTTGAATGCCGCCCTGGCTTTCCAGCAGGAACCCTGCACCCCAGGCCAACAGCGCAACAACAGCGACAAACAGAACGATCTTGATCAATGACCACAGCATAAATTCAGGTTCCTTAGTTCGCCGTCAGGCGTTGTGACAGGTCTTCGGCGGCAGATTCAGCCGCTTGTCTGGCGCGTGCGTCAGCCAGCCAAGCGTCCATCGCGCTTTTTGAATTCTCGGGCAGCGTATCAAGTTCCGCCAAAGCGTCGATCAACCGGCCATCACGCACGGCGGCCTCGGCACGTGACAAAACGGCATCCGGATCGGTGCCTTCACGCGGGGCCACGGAACGTGCACCCAAATGGCGCCGCAAAAAGCTGCCTACACCGCCGGTGTCTTCATCGTTGCCACTTGCGCGCGCCGTTGAAAGTGCTGAACGCGCCGCGTCAGGAAACCGCGTTTGCAAATTGATTAAGGTAACCACTCCATTATCGGCATTATCTGCAAGGGCAGCCGGGACATCAGCCAGACCGTTCGCCTGCAGATCGGCGAGCGCAGATGCGTAAGGTTTACCGCCATTTATCGCGGCCGTGATCCGTGTCAGTGCCGCCTGCAGCGTTGCGCTGCGCGCCGCCTCGGCTGTCGCTTCTTCCACACTCAGCGCATTATCGAGCAACCCTTCAATCTCTGAACGCTGCTCTTCGACCGACGCCTGCAGCGCAGCCAGTTCGCGTTCATAGGCTGCCACTGCGGCCTCCGATGATCCGCCCGTCATGGGGCGTTTTTCAACTTCTGTCAGGCGGGCATCCAATGCACCCAGCGCCTCTGAAAAAGATGCAACTTCGGATGTCAGCCCATCCAATTCTGGAAATTCGATTTCCGGAACCCTTGGCTCAGCACTCCTAAGCTCAGCAATCTGCGTTTGTTGTTCGCTCAACAAGGCGCGCAAATCACTTGTGTCCCCACGTGTGCCGAGCATGTTCATCTCTGAGGCAAGAAACCCAAGGGCGGCGGCCAACCCACTACCAATCAACAGAGGCCAAAAGACGCTGCCAGATTTTTCTGCGTCCGGCTTGGTGGTCACGACCGGGTCCGGTTTCATCTCTGCCCTCGCTGGCGGTGGTGATTTGCTGCCTTCGGGTGCAGATTTATCATTTGGCTTAGAGTCCGCAGGCTTGTTTACAGCCTTTTCCAAACCGGCTGCCGGTGACACTTTCGGCTCAGGTGCCGTTGTTTTTGCAGGTTCCGGGAACGCCTTTGAAACGGTCTGAGTCGCCGTTTTTTCAGATAAAGGCTGCTTCGTTGCCGCTGTCGAAGCTGTGGAGCTGGTAGAAGGTTTTGATCTGGCTGTCTTTGGCACTGAACCAGTGTTTTTGGTCGCCTCATCGTCGGTTTTGGCCGCTGCTGCAGCAGCTGTCGACGCTGGTTTTTTCGCTTTAGCCACTCTGTCACCCTTCCGATTCTGACCATCAAGATCAGCTTGACCTTACAACCTTACCCGGCATCCCTGCCCCCCTCAAGCTAAGCTGGTGCCCTGCAGTATCTTTTCAACAGCGCAAAGCATTTCTTTACCCGTCGGCTCTGCCACCACCATGACACTTTCGATACCCGCCATCTGACAGCAATCCGCTACTGTATCACTGATGGCCACAACGCTGACATTGTGAAACTTCGGTGCTCTCTCAATGAAATGCGCCGCCGAACGTGGTGAAAAAAGGGGAACCACAATGCGCCCTTCCCCCTCAAACAACGCAAGTGCCTGTGCAGAAAGATCAACAGGATTTTGGTCATAAAGAGTTTGAACATCTGTCTTTACACCCAGCCCGGTCAACCGCGCCGCAATATCACCCCGCCGATGCCGTCCCGCCAAATGCAGCAACGGCCCGACAGGCAGTGTTCTGGCAAGCTCTGCGATCAGGTTTTCCGCGTTTTGTTCTGTTGCCGCAACCGTCCATCCGGCTGCCCTTGCACGCTCTGCTGTCATGTGACCGACGCAATAGGCAGGCCGTTGGTTTCCGTTCGGGGCCAAAGCAACCGCATTGGACGACGTAAAGACGACCCCGGCATAGGGCGATAGGTCAACCTGAGCGCCAGTCGGGACAATCTCAAGCAGCGGTGATACGACGATTGTGACACTTTGCTGGATGTCCTCAGCCAAACGCCCCACAAATCGGGTCGCACTGGCAAGGGGTCGGGTGATCAAAAGCGAAGGTCGGGTCATGGCTTCACCGTCATATCCTGCGTTGGCATTGTTTGCCATGGGTTGCAGTGTTACCTCCGAATGGCAAATCGGAGAACACAGATGCCTCAGGCAGTGACCATATTGGGAATAGAAAGCAGTTGCGATGACACTGCCGCCGCGTTGGTCCGGGTGGGGGCAAACGGCCATGCATCCGTATTGTCATCGGTTGTTGCGGATCAGACAGACCTGCATGCAGCATTTGGGGGCGTGGTTCCTGAAATCGCCGCGCGCGCGCACGCAGAAAAGCTCGATTTGTGCATTGAACAGGCTCTAATAAAGGGAAAGATGCAGCTTTCTGACATTGATGCAATCGCTGTCACGGCGGGGCCCGGCCTTATTGGTGGCGTTATTTCTGGCGTCATGTGTGCCAAAGGCCTGTCACTCGCCACCGGGAAACCGCTTTATGGTGTGAACCATCTGGCCGGACACGCTTTGACACCGCGACTTACCGATAACGTGCCGTACCCCTATTTGATGCTCTTGGTATCTGGCGGTCACTGTCAGTTTCTCATCGTGCACGGGCCGCTTAAATTTGAACGTCTGGGCGGTACTATTGACGACGCTCCGGGCGAAGCGTTTGACAAGATCGCGCGCCTGATTGGATTGTCGCAACCCGGCGGGCCCGCGATTGAACATGCCGCCAAACAAGGCGACCCAAAGCGGTTCAAATTTCCCCGACCGCTTTTGGATCGCGACGGGTGTGATATGTCGTTTTCCGGTCTGAAAACCGCCGTTCTACGGACCCGCGATGCCATTATCGCTGAACGTGGCGGATTGACCGGGCAAGACCAGGCAGATCTGGCTGACGGATTTCAGGCCGCTGTCGTTGACGTCTTTGTCGAGAAGGCGCGCCGTGCCTTTCAATCCTATCCGCCTGATGCCAGCCGCACCCTCTGCTTAGCGGGCGGTGTCGCGGCAAATCATGCAATTCGTTCAGGGTTAGAGACTGTTGCGGCAGAACAAAACGCATCATTCGTTGCGCCCCCTTTGTCATTGTGCACCGACAACGCTGCGATGATCGCCTATGCTGCTGCCGAACAGCGCGGCACGGATGACGCAGATGATCTGACCCTGTCTGCCCGTCCACGATGGCCATTGGATACGTCGCAGCCTGCGATGCTGGGCAGCGGCAAGAAGGGAGCGAAGGCATGACGGTCTCAGTGTTGGGTGCCGGCGCTTTTGGCACTGCGCTTGCCATTTCATTGGCACGCAAGGGCCCTGTTACGCTATGGGCGCGGGATTTGGGCACCATGGCCAGTGATCGCGAAAACACCCTGCGTCTGAAGGGATGCGGGTTTCCCGATGCGCTGCGGGTCACCGACGACATTGATGACGCTTGTCTGGCCGAGATTTTGCTGATTGCTGTGCCAATGCAGAAACTGCGCGGATTTCTCAGCGACAATAGCGTCAGAATGGCTGCCAAGCGCCTCGTCGCCTGTTGTAAGGGGATCGAACTGTCGACCGGTGTCGGGCCAGTGAATGTTGTTGAGGATACCATTCCGTCGGCCACCGCCGCGATTTTGACTGGCCCAAGCTTCGCGGCTGATATTGCGCGAGGACTGCCCACCGCCCTGACGCTTGCATGCGCGGACGATGCCGCCGGCGCAGAGATGCAACAGTCTCTAACAACGGCAAATGTCCGCATTTACCGCACAACAGATACAATCGGTGCCGAACTTGGTGGCGCGTTAAAGAACGTGATTGCAATTGCCTGTGGTGCGGCAATTGGTGCGGGTCTTGGCGAAAGCGCACGCGCCGCTTTGATGACCCGGGGTTTTGCCGAGATGCAGAGGCTCGCAGCCCATCTCAAAGCGGATCCAGCCACCCTATCCGGCCTATCGGGATTTGGGGATCTGACGTTGACATGCACCTCTAAACAGTCACGCAACTATCGGCTGGGTCTGTCATTGGGCAAAAATATACCTTTTGATCCGACCACCACCGTCGAAGGGGCCGCCACCGCGCACGCCGTTCATGCTTTGGCCGAGAAATCAGGGTTGGACATGCCGATCACAGCCGCAGTTGCAGGATTGCTGGACAACAGGCTAAATGTACAAGAAGCCATGAAATCACTGCTGACCCGCCCCCTTAAGGAAGAATGATATGCTTGTTGCCATAATCGCAAAAGACAAACCCGGCGCACAGGTGATCCGCGCCGAAAACCGACCGGCACATCTGGATTACCTGAAATCGACTGATCTGGTTGCTCAGGCGGGACCGCTGCTGGATGCGGAAGGCGGCATGGTCGGATCCCTGATCATTCTTGATGTCATTGACATGGCCGCAGCACAAGGCTGGGCTGACAATGACCCTTATGCAAAAGCTGGTTTGTTTGGATCAGTTGATCTGATCCATTGGAACCGGGTTATCGGCTGATGGCTTATTGGTTGTTCAAGTCAGAACCCAGCACCTGGGGCTGGGATGACCAGGTCGCCAAAGGTGACGCCGGCGAGGAATGGGATGGGGTCCGCAACTATCAGGCACGCAATTTCATGCGCGACATGGCGGTTGGTGATCGGGGGTTTTTTTATCATTCCCAGACGGAAAAGGCTGTCGTGGGCATTGTCGAAGTGATTGCGACCGCCCATCCGGATAGCACGACCGATGATGCACGTTGGGAATGTGTGGATATCAAGGCGGTGCGCGGCTTTGAGAAACCTGTGAAGCTTGATCGGATCAAGGCAGATGAACGCCTGGCTGAAATGATCCTGGTCAGAAATTCACGCCTGTCGGTCCAGCCGGTTAGCCCTGCTGAATGGCAGATCATTTGCGCGATGGGCGATACGAAACCGTAGGCGAAACTGATTTTTCGGCTCATACTCCTTTCAGTTGCTGAAAACAGGAGAGAAAAATGGGATTTTTAGCAGTCATCATTGCGGCGGCCGCAGGTTTTGGGTTTGGGGCCGTCTGGTACATGGCACTGGCAAATCCATGGATGGAGGCCGCAGGCATCACCGCAGGGCCAGATGGTAAACCGATGGGGGATTCGCCCGCGCCCTATATCATGGCCGCACTTGCCATGTTGCTTGTCGCCGGGATGATGCGGCACTCTTTCGCTCTGTCAGGCATTGATACTTTGGGCAAAGGATTGGTGTCTGGCCTCGGTATCGGCCTTTTCTTTATCAGCCCGTGGATCATGATCAATAATGGATATGGCGGTCGCCCATTCAAGCTGACGTTGATTGATGGTGGCTATGCGACTTTCGGGTGCGCCATTATCGGACTGGTTCTGACATTCTTTTGAGCAGGCCAAAGGTACGAAAAAAGGGTTCTGGCACCCCGCCAGAACCCTTTCTCACCCCGTGTGCTCCCAAGACCACCACACACGTATCTGAAATCTGTTCTGGCCGTACTGGCCTGTTGTCTTTTGATACCAAATGTGGCGGCGTCTCGCAACAAAACTGTACTTCAAAACCGCTCTAAAAACGAAACGCCCGCTTAACCAAGCGGGCGCCAAGATCTTGGTAACTAAGGCTAGATTATCCGTAAACAGATTCTTTTCCAAAATGCTTGGTCAGCATGTAATAGATCACCGCGCGGTATTTGTTGCGCTCTGACTGGCCATATGTCTCGACAGCCTTATGGATGCCTTCCATCAGGTTCGGACCATCGGCCATTCCCAATTTCTTAATGAGGAAGTTGTTCTTGACCAGTTCAAGCTCGCTTGCCTGACCTGCGGCAACAGTTTGCGCGTCTGCGTTATAAATTGACGGGCCACAACCGATTGTCACCTTCGTCAGCAAATCCATGTCCGGCGTCATGCCACATTTGTTTTTCAGATCGTCCGCGTATTTTGCGATCCACTCATCTCGTTTGCCCATATGAAATCCTCCACCTGTCTGGCGTTGCCGCCCATTAAATAAAAAAGCCCCCCTCCGGCGCTCCATGGGACACTAACGGCTCTTTTCACTGGCACAAAGGGAAAATTCCTCGATTTCTCCACCCTGTGAATGCAGTATTTGACAACAACTTCGAGAAATCCTTCTTGTTGTCACAATCCGGCCAACTTCTGCCTGTTTCCTCTGATAGTAGTACAGTCAACCAACGAACCACTTAGAGGCGACGATGACCGGAAACAAACATGGATTTGAAGAGCGTCTGAAACGCATTCAAAGCAAAGGCGCTGGCGCGCAATTGGTCCACAGTGGTGCCACACCAATGACCCCATCAATGCAACCAACTCTGCCCAAGGCCGAGATACCACGGTCATTCAAGTTGCTTTTGCTTAGTTTGGGTCTTGTCATATCCGGTGCGCTAGGCGTCGTATTGGTTGTCTAAACCAAGGACGTGCCAGTTGGCATGATCAACTTAACCACTTCGGCCATCAATGTTATTGAGGTGTCATCTTCGTGGCACGGCGCGCCCGTCGGCGGAAAGGCCAGGCCGCTTTCTCATCATGCTGAGATGCGATTTTATGGCCGCTGAACCCCGCAAGCCACCCGAATTGATCGGGTGGCTGTCAATGCATGGAGCGGACTCATGTTTGGAGAGATCTAGTAGCGATAATGCTCTGGCTTGAACGGGCCATCTGGCGACACGCCGATATAGGCCGCCTGCTCAGGGTCCAGTTTGCTCAATTTCACGCCAATGCGATCAAGGTGCAAACGCGCAACCTTTTCATCCAGATGCTTGGGCAGGATGTAAACGCCGGGTTTATATTCGTCACCCTTGGTCCATAGTTCAATCTGCGCCAATACTTGATTGGTAAAGGATGCGGACATCACAAATGACGGATGTCCCGTGGCGTTACCAAGGTTCAGCAAACGTCCCTCGGACAACAGGATTAACCGATTGCCATTTGGCATTTCGATCATGTCCACCTGTTCCTTGATGTTGGTCCACTTGTGGTTCTTCAGCGCCGCAACTTGAATTTCGTTGTCGAAGTGGCCGATGTTGCCGACAATCGCCATGTCCTTCATCTCGCGCATATGCTCGATGCGGATCACGTCCTTGTTGCCGGTGGTGGTGATAAAAATGTCGGCGGTGGCCACTGCGTCTTCCAGCAATACCACTTCAAAACCGTCCATCGCGGCCTGCAGGGCACAGATCGGGTCAACTTCCGTCACTTTCACCCGTGCGCCGGCACCTTTGAGTGACGCCGCTGACCCTTTGCCTACGTCGCCATATCCCATCACGACCGCAACTTTGCCCGCCATCATGGTGTCCGTGGCGCGGCGGATGCCGTCAACCAGCGATTCCTTACAGCCGTATTTGTTGTCGAACTTGGACTTGGTCACAGAATCGTTCACGTTGATTGCCGGGAATGGCAGTTGGTTCTGCTTGAACAGCTCATAAAGACGATGCACGCCCGTTGTCGTTTCTTCGGACACACCCTGGATCATCTCGCGCTGCTTGGTGAACCAGCCGGGGCTTGCCGCCATGCGTTTCTTGATCTGTGCAAAAATTGCTTCTTCTTCTTCCGATTTTGGAATAGCGATCAGCGCGTCTTCGCCTGCTTCGACACGTGCGCCCAGCAAGACATAAAGCGTCGCATCCCCGCCGTCGTCCAGGATCATGTTCGCGCCGCCTTCTTTGAAAAAGAACGTGCGGTCCTGATAATCCCAATGGTCGACCAAAGACTGGCCTTTGATCGCAAACACAGGCACGCCGCTGGCCGCGATTGCCGCCGCCGCGTGATCTTGCGTCGAGAAAATATTGCACGAGGCCCAGCGCACTTCAGCGCCCAGCGCCACCAGCGTTTCAATCAAAACGGCGGTTTGAATCGTCATGTGCAAAGAGCCGGCAATGCGCGCACCTTTAAGCGGCTTTTTCTCACCGTATTCTTCGCGCAGCGCCATCAAACCGGGCATTTCCGTTTCGGCAATGTCCAGTTCCTTGCGGCCATACCCAGCAAGATTGATGTCTTTTACAATATAGTCGTTGGCCATCTGGCACCTCATTCACAAGCTTTGAGCGCCGCGTATCATCTTTGGCCTAAGTTCTCAACGTCTGTTCGTTTTCCGTTTGCAGGTTCAAGTTCAGTCGAAATGTGGGTTCCATGATCGCCAACTTCATGGGAAGAACAACGCGGTTCAACACCGTCATATTTGGAGTTCGCGACATGGCGCAACAACCCCGCGCATGGCAACGCATGTTATCGGGTCGCAGGCTGGATCTGCTTGATCCGACACCTGTTGATATCGAAATTGATGATATTGCGCATGGATTGGCCTTTGTCGCGCGCTGGAACGGCCAAACACATGGTGATTTTGCGTATTCGGTCGCTGAACATTCGCTATTGGTTGAAACGATATTTTCCCGAATTGACCCACGCGCCCCAGCCAAATGGCGGCTGGCTGCGCTTTTGCATGACGCACCGGAATATGTGATTGGCGATATGATTTCGCCCGTCAAAGCCGCCGTTGGACCGGGGTACGGCGCGCTGGATGACCGGCTTTCAGCGGCTATTCACATCCGGTTTGGTCTGCCTGCTGCGATACCTGCTGCAGTCAAAAAGCAGATCAAGAAAGCCGACAAGATCAGCGCATGGATGGAGGCGACCCAGATTGCTGGGTTTTCCGAAACTGAATCGAGCAAGTTTTTTGGCAAACCTGACCTCGCGCTGATGCAGGGGTTGGACATCGTGCTGCGCGCGCCCGTGGCAACCCGCACTGCATTTACTGCGCGGCATGCCGAGCTTCTAAGCCAGATTTCATGATCACGGTACGGCACCCAATTACCCTCGACACGGCGGATATGGCGCGTCTGTTGAACGAAATTATCAGTGCCGGCGGTACCACCGCGATGGCCCGGCCCGTCACTGGACAGGACCTTGCCGAATGGATCGCGCATGATCCAGACCACAGCGCCTGGCATGTTGCCGTTGATGGCACTGAACACATTGTGGGTTTCCAGTGGATTGAACCGGCCGAATATTTACCGCCCGAAGCTGCCGAAATTGCCACCTTTGTTCAAATTGGGCAAACCGGCCTTGGAATCGGATCCGCGCTTTTTAACGCGACGTGCAAGGCGGCCAAGGCGCTTGGCTATGTCTGGATAAACGCCAACATCCGTGCCGATAACGAGGGTGGTCTGATCTATTATCAAAGCCGCGGGTTTCAGGATTATCGGGTGATCGAAGGCCACAAAATGGCCGATGGTCAGATCGTCGACAAACGGTTGAAGCGTTTCGATTTGTGATCGGCGCGCGCACCGACGTGATACCGACGTAGTACAGACACGTTACTGAGGGGACCGCTTAGCCAATATCCGCTGAAGCGTCCGCCGGTGCATGTTCAGTCGCCGCGCGGTTTCCGAGACGTTCCTGTCGCACAATTCATAGACCCGTTGAATATGTTCCCATCGGACACGATCCGCGCTCATTGGGTTTTCGGGGGGCGGGGGCATATCACCTTCGGGTGCCAGCAATGCATTGGTAATGTCATTGGCGTCAGCCGGTTTTGACAGGTAATCTGTCGCACCGATCTTAACCGCCGCCACAGCCGTGGCAATTGCACCATATCCCGTCAAAACAACAACGCGGGCATCTTCGCGCTTGTCCCGCAACACCTCAACCACGTCCAGCCCGTTGCCGTCCTCAAGGCGCAGATCAACAACGGCATAGGCGGGTGGGCGCGCCGTTGCTATGGCACGTCCGGCAGCAACGGAACCCGCTGTTTCGACTTCAAAACCACGCTTTTCCATGGCTTTGGCCAACCGGCGCAAAAACGGTTCATCGTCATCAACAAGCAAAAGAGTTTTGTCTGGCCCCAAATTTCGGCTGTCTTGTTTCACCTCGAATTCCCTCATGCTCATCATTTGCTTGTCAATATGGGGCGCGCCCCAGCGCAGGTCAAATTTTCACATGTTATTGATGAAACAACCGATCTTGTCGGCCATTTCTTCCGGAGTCACCTCGCGGCGGAAATATTCGACAAAGCCAACCTCCGGCAGGACAAGATAGCTGAATGTTGAATGATCAACGAGGTATTCGTCATCCTCAGCCTCGTGAGACTTGTAATAGGTCCGATAAGCGTTGCTTGCGGCCTTTATCTGTTCTGACGATCCGGTCAGACCGATCATTTTTGGGTGCATGTTGGAGGCAAAATCACCCACCACCTCGGGCGTGTCACGCGCAGGGTCAATTGAAATGAACACCGGCGTCACGCTTTGCCCGCGTTCCTGTAAAATATCGACAGCGCTGGCATTGCGGTCAACATCCAACGGGCAAACATCCGGGCAATAGGTGTAGCCAAAATAGATAAGCGCAGGTTCTGTAATCACATCCTTGTCAGTGACTGTCTGGCCATTGCTGTCAAGCAATTCAAACGGGCCGCCAAGGTCACCGCCCGCAACCGCCGACGAACGACACGGCGCAAATTGATCGCCACTTTGGCGTTGCGAAAACCAGACCATGCTGGCCAAAAATAGGGCTGTGACTGCAACAGCGGAAATAGCGACCATGCGTTTCATCATATCCTCCTGTGCCCAATGGCGCTCTTGATTAGGGGTCTGTGCAGACCTACGCTACAGTTCGTTTGATGCAATAGCGAACAGAGCAAAGGTGCGTTCATGACGCAGGGACATATCCGACCCCTCGGCGCGCGCACGCGGGCCAATTGGATCAGGCTTCGCACCATGATCCTGCTGCGCTGGGTGGCAATCACTGGCCAATTCATCGCCGTTACCATTGCCCCGCTTGTGTACGGGCTGCAACTGGAGCTTGGACTTTGCTATTTGGCAATTGGCGTGTCCGTTATCGGCAATCTGGTCGCGACCTTTGTGTTTCCTGAAAACAAACGACTGACCGAGCAAGAGAACCTTGCAATGGTCCTGTTTGACCTTCTGCAGCTCGCCTTTCTGCTTTTTCTTACCGGGGGGCTGCACAACCCCTTTGCGCTTTTGATGCTTGGCCCGGTCACGATTTCGGCAACCGCGCTCAGTTTGCGCTCCACCTTGGTGATGTGTGCAATTGCCATTGTTGCGGTGTCGTTCCTGGCCGTCTCACATTTGCCTTTGACCACCGAAACAGGCGAGGTCTTGCGGATACCGCAGCTTTTTGTATTTGGCCATTGGATCGCGCTGCTGATTGCGATTGTGTTTACCAGCGCTTATTCCCGTCGCGTTACATCCGAAATTCATTCGATGGGCGACGCGTTGGCCGCCACCCAGATGGCGCTGGCGCGAGAGCAAAAGTTGACCGATTTAGGAGGGGTTGTCGCAGCCGCCGCACATGAATTGGGCACGCCGCTGGCCACCATCAAACTGACCAGCACTGAATTGCTCAGCGACCTTGCCGATTTGCCCGAACTCGCAGAAGACGCGGCCCTTATTCGCGATCAAGCCGACAGGTGCCGTGACATCCTGCGCGATATGGGCCGCAGTGGCAAAGACGACCTCCACTTGCGACACGCCCCTCTGGAAGCTGTTGTTTTTGAGGCGGCAGAACCCCATCTTTACCGCGACAAGCAAGTCCATTTTAACCACCATTCAGATGATGAGGCCCGTCCAAATCCACCAACAATATTGCGCAAACCAGAAATCATCCACGGGTTGCGCAACCTGATCCAGAACGGGGTTGATTTTGCCGATCACAATGTCTGGATTGAAACGGATTGGACCGACAAGGACGTATCCGTGCGGATCATGGATGATGGTCGCGGTTATCCGGCGCATATACTTGGCCGTATCGGGGATCCTTTTATGCGACGCGGCTCCGCTTTGCGGGCAAAGGGCGAACGCCCCGAATACGAAGGGATGGGCTTGGGTCTTTTCATCGCAAAGACATTGCTTGAACGGTCTGGTGCAACATTGAGGTTTGCCAATGGATTTGACGAACGGCACAAGGGAAAAGCAACAGGTGCCGTGGTCGAAGTCAGCTGGCCACATAACTCAATAGATGCCCGTGACGGCGATGACCCGGTTCCGTTGGGTCAAAATCGGCACATCCCAGTCTGAGTCTGCATCTATCATGCCGCACTGACGTTTCGCACCGAAAGGTCACTCGTTCTCCTTCATTAATGACCTGTTAACCTCAAAAGTTAACACTTGGTCACTTCTAACCATGTGAAGGAAGCAACTGTGCTTGAACTGTCAGATGTGATCGTGGTGCTGAGCGTATCTGTGCTGTCAGCCGCCTGCGCCGTTTGGTTTCTACAGCGCCCCAAGGCGTCCCAAAAGCGGCAGTTTGCAGAACCGGATGAGCCAATGTCGCTTCTTTTTGATGGCGGGGTTTTACATCACGGAACAAATGCCGCGCTGACTGCGCTCGCTCTGCAACCGGGGACCCATGGGTGGAACGATCTGCGCGATACCCTTGTCCCTCGGTTTCCGGGGTTCTCCGATCTTCCGGGTACTGGGACGCATGGCAATGTGACGATACACGCATCTGATAACCGCAGGCCCGATCGTCTGGAGGTTTCGTGGCGGGGGGCATTTTGCTGGGTCACGCTTGCGCAGGGAAAACCGCGAAATGCCAGCGCCAACAATAAATCAGACACGCAAGAGTTGATCAATCTGCGCCGCGCCAGCGCATCCCTGCCAAATCCCGTCTGGCAAGAAGACCCGTCTGGGAAGGTCTTTTGGTGCAACCCCGCCTATGCCGCTCTTTTCCAACTGGCGCATGGAGGGCCGGTTGACCCTGATATACGACTGTTCTCGGAGGGTGATCAGGATGCGCCCAAACGCGTTTCGTTGCGCACCGAATCTACGAAACAACCTGACTGGTACGAGCTGTCCGTGATCTGTGTGGACGACGTGACTGTTTTTCATGCAACCTGCATCAATGCCGTGGTTTCAGCAGAGAATGCGCAGCGAAACTTTGTGCAAACGCTCGCCAAAACATTCGCCCATCTTTCTATCGGGCTGGCCATCTTTGACCGCAACGGCCAACTGGCGCTCTTTAATCCGGCCCTTGTTGATCTCACCGGATTGCCCGCGCATTTTCTAAGCGCACGCCCAACAATGCTGTCGTTCTTTGACCGGTTGCGCGAAAATCGCCGGATGCCGGAACCCAAGAATTATCTAAACTGGCGGCAAGAGATAGCTGATGTCATCGCCGCAGCATCCGATGGCAGGTATCAAGAAACATGGTCCCTGGAAACCGGCCAGACCTATAGCGTCAAAGGGCGCCCCCACCCCGATGGGGCGACCGCTTTTTTGATCGAAGACATCAGCGCCGAAGTGACCCTGACACGCAATTTTCGCGCTGAGCTTGAGTTGGGCCAATCTTTGCTAGACACGCTTGACGATGGTTTGGTTGTGTTTTCGGCAAGTGGGATACTTACCTTCAGCAACGCCGCATACAATACGTTGTGGCAACAAAAGCCTGACGTTGCTTTTGCTGATGTTACGATCCTTGACTGCATATCCGTTTGGCAAGCCGGATCAGAGAAAAACCCGCTTTGGCACAAGGTCGAAGACTATATTGGTGCGTTTGGTGAGCGAGAAGAATGGAATATGCCGGTCATCCTTAACGACGGTGGGCTTGTGACCTGCCAGCTTGCTCCGATTTCGTCTGGGGCGACATTATTGCGATTCCGGGTACAGTCAAAGATGCAGAAACACGCCCTTGATCTGGCTGCGAATTCTGCGGACTGACGCCACTTTTTGCCTGTTTCGCCTTGCGAAGGGTGCCAGCGCCGCTAAGCATATGCCATGCCCAAATGTACGTTAACCCTTTCCGATCCTGATGACACATCCCAACGGGCCGCAGAATTGGGGCGCTCTTTGGTTGCAGGGGACGTTGTCTTGCTAAGCGGCGACGTCGGAGCAGGAAAAACTCATTTCGCGCGATCATTGATTCAATCATTGCTCAAAGAACCTCAGGACATCCCATCACCGACTTTTACGCTGGTGCAAACCTATGACACCATCAGGGGCGAGGTTTGGCATGCTGATCTGTATCGCATCACGTCAGCCAATGAAGTGGAAGAGTTGGGGGTGGTCGATGCCTTTGACAGTGCGATCTGTCTGATTGAATGGCCAGACAGATTGGGTTCTTTGATACCTGCCTCCGCGCTGACCATTGAACTGGTCGCCGGATCTGACGAAAACGCGCGGGCATTGACGGCGCATTGGCACGATGAAAAGTGGCCTGCCAAGCTGTCCGGTTGGAAATCATGAGGTCACGTGCGACCCAAGCCAACGAATTCATCGCACGCTCTGGCTGGGGCCAGAGCCGCAGCACTTTGTTGGCCGGCGATGCTTCTAACCGCCGCTATGATCGCCTTACCTCACCCACGGGCGCAACTGTGATATTCATGGATGCCCCCCCGAACCGGGGCGAGGACGTGCGCCCATTCGTGCGCATCGCGGAATATCTTTTGGCAATCGGCCTGAGCGCACCAAACATATTGAACAAGGACCCTGACGCGGGGTTTCTGTTGATCGAAGATTTGGGCGACGCCCTTTTTGCGCGCATGATGGCCGCAGATCCGAAACAGGAAAGTATGCTTTATCGTGCGGCAACGGATGTCTTGATTGATTTGCACACTGCCGAGCCCCTGAGCCTGCCAATATGCGATGCTGGCTGGCTGACCGACATGACCGAACCTGCATTTGAATGGTATTCAGGCGGATCAACCGATCAAATCATGCAGCACTTTCGAGATGTGTTTCATCCACTGGCCGCCCGGTTGGACGTGGCGCAAAAGGTTGTCATTCTTCGCGATTACCATGCAGAAAACCTGCTGTGGCTGCCTGAACGTGGGGGTACGGCGAAAGTCGGATTACTGGACTTTCAGGATGCATTACTTGGCCATCCCGCATACGATGTGGTGTCTATCCTGCAAGACGCACGGCGGGATGTAGCGCCGGAGATTGAGGCTGAAATGATTGGACATTATCTGAATAATACAGGTGCAGATGAAGCTGAGTTTCGAGCGGCCTATGCGTTGCTTGGGGTGCAGCGCAATCTGCGCATCATGGGCATATTTTCGCGGCTTTGCCTGCGCGACGGCAAGCCGCATTATGTCGATCTGATCCCGCGGGTCTGGGGTTACATTGTGCGCAACCTGACACATCCTGAACTTGCGCCATTGGCCGCATTTATTGAATCCGCCCTGCCCTATCCAACCCAAGATCATCTGGAGCATCTGAAAAGCCAATGCGCGACCATCCCAACGCCATCATGATGTTTGCTGCGGGCTTTGGCACGCGGATGAAGCACCTGACAAAAGACCAGCCAAAACCGATGATCCATGTGGCCGGAAAGCCGCTGATTGACCATGCATTGGCATTGGCTCGTGCGGCCAACTGCGATCCTATTGTGGCAAACCTTCATTACAAGCCTGACCTGTTGGACCAACATTTGCAGAGCAAAGGTGTTGTCACGGTTCTGGAACAGCCAGATATCCTCGAAACGGGGGGCGGGCTGCGTAATGCGCTGCCCAAGCTCGGCGGTGGTCCGGTCTATACCATAAACACCGATGCGATCTGGGCCGGGCCAAATCCCTTGTTGGAACTGGCGGCCGCCTGGAAACCGGATGAGATGGACGCACTATTGATGTGTGTCCCACCGACCCATGCCGTTGGGTATGAAGGCAAAGGTGATTTCTCAATGGCGGAAAACGGCAAACTGAAACGGGGGCCGGATGTGATTTATGTCGGGGTCCAGATCATAAAGACTGACCGCCTTGACCAGATGAAAGAGGGTGCGTTTTCGCTGAACCTGCTTTGGGATGACATGCTGAAAAACGAGCGGTTGTATGGCCTGCGCTATCCGGGGAGGTGGTGCGACGTTGGTCATCCAGCAGGGATAACGCTTGCTGAATCGTTGCTGGCAGATGCCGATGTTTAACCAAAGTGACAGACCGCGCGTCTTTGGTTTGGCACCGGGCGTCGATTTTCCAGCGGCTTTGGTTCAGGGGCTGCAGGCACGCCTTGAAGGGTCTCCACCCGATGCGATGGCCCGTGTTGATTTGATTGTGAACACCAATCGAATGGCGCGGCGGCTGCGCGATATCTTTGATAACGGAGCGCCCGGATTCCTGCCGCGCGTTCGGCTGGTGACGGATCTTGATACGCTGGTGCCGGGGATCACATTGCCACCTGCGACATCATCGCTTCGCCGGCGGTTGGAGCTGGTCCAACTGGTGTCGAAATTGATCACCGCGGACCCCACGCTTGCGCCGCGATCGTCGCTTTATGCATTGTCTGATAGTCTGGCGAACCTAATCGACGAAATGCAGGGTGAAGGGGTTGCCGCATCCGCTGTCGCTGAAT
Organism: Sulfitobacter sediminivivens; assembly: GCF_042611115.2. Lineage (NCBI taxonomy): Bacteria > Pseudomonadati > Pseudomonadota > Alphaproteobacteria > Rhodobacterales > Roseobacteraceae > Sulfitobacter > Sulfitobacter sediminivivens. Next base: position 111,684 of record NZ_JBHGAR020000001.1, on the reverse strand, counting down.
TGGATGTCAGCGATCAGTCGGGTCATTGGGAACGGGCGCAACGATTTCTCACCATTGCGCAAAACTATCTCAATCAAACACAAGGCCAGCCAGATAAAGAAGCGCGGCAAAGGCAACTGGTCAAACGCATCATTGCGCATTGGGAGGTGAAACCACCAGCCAACCCGGTGATCCTGGCAGGTTCTACCGGATCGCGGGGAACGACGTCGATGTTGATGCAGGCGGTGGCAAAGCTTCCGCAAGGGGCGATCATTCTGCCGGGTTTTGATTTTGACCTGCCCACTAAGGTCTGGGCGGCGCTGGATCAGGAATTGTTATCCGAGGACCACCCCCAATATCGCTTTGGACATATCATGCGGGCCCTTGATCTGCCCCGTGCTGGGATTGAGGAATGGACACCGACAAAGCCACCATCACCTGACCGTAACGCGCTGATTTCCCTGTCATTACGCCCTGCTCCGGTGACACACGCATGGCTGACCGAGGGTCCAAAGCTGAAGGGGCTGGAGACAGCAACCGCCAATCTAACCTTGGTTGAGGCACCGACACCGCGCATTGAGGCGCTCGCCATTGCCCTGCGCTTGCGCAAGGCGGTTGAGGAGGGCAAGACCGCTGCCCTTATCACGCCGGATCGGATGCTGACGCGGCAAGTGACCTCGGCCTTGGATCGGTGGGATATCCTGCCTGACGACAGCGCAGGCACACCGCTTCAGCTTTCTCCGCCGGGCCGTTTCTTGCGCCATGTTGCGGCGCTGTTTGTCAGGCGGCTGGATGCCGAGGCGCTGTTGACGCTTCTGAAACATCCGCTGACCCACAGCGATGCCGACCGCAATGAACATCAACTCAATACGCAACGGCTTGATATGCAGATCAGGCGGGATGGGTTGCCTTATGTTGACGCCGACGGCTTGTCACGGATCGCTGCGAAAGCGGCAGACAAACAATCAGGCCCTGCTGATTTTCTTGCCTGGGCGGATTGGGTCGCGGCAACCTTTACCGCCCATGATGGCAAGGGTGACAAAACGCTGACAGAATGGGTTGCTGATCATTTGAAGCTTGCCAATGCGGTTGCAGCAGGTCGATCAAAAACGGTCGACAACGAATTGTGGAATCGCAAGGCCGGGCAAAAAGCACAAGACGTCATGGCGGACCTCGCAGCGCAGGCCGAGTATGGCGGGGAAATGACCGCATCTGATTATGCTGACCTTGTCGGGGCATTGCTTGCGACAGGTGAAGTGCGCGACCGCGATGCACCGCATCCCGACATCATGATCTGGGGTACATTGGAGGCGCGCGTTCAAGGTGCTGATTTGGTGATTATGGGTGGTTTGAATGATGGCACCTGGCCTGAAGCACCGCCCCCAGACCCGTGGCTTAATCGACAGATGCGGCTCAAGGTGGGGCTGCTTTTACCTGAAAGGCGCATTGGCCTTTCTGCGCATGATTACCAACAGGCTATCGCCGCGCCAGAGGTGTGGTTGACCCGCGCCATCAGGTCGGATGAAGCGGAAACAGTGCCGTCCAGATGGCTGAACCGGTTGGGCAACCTATTGAATGGACTGCCGAAAAACGGCGGCCCCGACGCGTGGGAGGCGATGCAGGCCCGCGGTGCAAAATGGCTGGACCAAGTGCGCGCCCTCGAAGCGATCCAAAGGACACCCGCCGCTATTCGACCGTCACCGCGACCACCGCGATCTGCGCGCCCGCATGGGCTTTCGGTGACTGAAATCAAACGCCTGATCCGCGACCCCTATGCGATCTATGCGAAACACACTTTGCGATTGCGGACGGTCAATCCCTTGGTGCAATCGCCCGACGCGCCTGTGCGCGGCATCGTCCTGCACGAGGTGATGGAACGGTTTGTGAAATCAATTTCTGCGGACCCTGCCCGCTTGACCAAAGAGCGCCTCTTGGAAATTGCTGCCGAGGTGCTGGCGGTTGAGGCACCCTGGCCCGCCGCGCGGCTTATGTGGATGGCGCGGATCGAACGCTTTGCGGATTGGTTCATTGAAAATGAAAAGCGGCGACAAAGCTATTCCAGCCCCGTTGCGTTTGAGAAAGGCGCGCGTGGGACGCATGTGTTTGCTGATCTGGGGTTCACGTTGACCGGATATGCCGACAGGATTGATGTAACCAATGATGGCGATGCTTTGATCTATGACTACAAGACCGGCACGCCCCCGTCTAAAAAAGAACAGCGGGTTTTTGATAAGCAATTGCTGATCGAGGCGGCGATGGTCGAAGAAGGCGGGTTCAAAGAGGTCGGCACCGTTTCGGTGGCCCATGCTGCGTTCATCGGGTTGGGTGCAAAACCCGTCGAAATTGCTGCGCCGCTGGACGAAGAACCACCCGTTGAAGTGCTGCGCGGGTTACACGAATTGATATCAAAATACCTTGATGAAACCCAAGGCTTTACGGCGCGACGGATTGTGAAAATAGAAGAGGCTGCAGGCGATTATGACCAGCTTGCACGCTTTGGCGAATGGGATGGCACGACAAAGCCGACGCCCGAGGATTTGAAATGACCGCGCGTTTTGATGATGCCACCCGCGCACAGATTGATGCCGCCCGTCCTGATGCGTCAACCTGGCTGACAGCAAATGCAGGGTCGGGCAAAACGCGGGTTCTGACTGATCGGGTTGCACGGCTGTTGCTGGACAAGGTCGAGCCGCAGCAAATCTTGTGCCTGACCTATACCAAGGCCGCCGCGTCGGAGATGCAAAACCGGCTGTTCAAGCGGTTGGGCGAATGGGCGATGCTGGAAGACGACGCGCTGCGCATATCGTTGGCCGACCTTGGTATCACTGACGTTCTTGCGCCAGACAGGCTTCGCGATGCGCGCACCCTTTTTGCGCGCGCAATCGAGACACCGGGCGGGTTGAAAATTCAGACAATCCACTCTTTTTGTGCATCTCTCCTGCGCCGCTTTCCACTTGAAGCCGGGGTTAATCCGCAGTTTTCCGAGATTGAGGATCGTGCCGCCGACCTGCTGCGCGCCGAGATCGTGGATAGTATGGCCGAGGGCAGTCAGTCGCAGCTGATCGCTGATGTCGCACGGCACTACACTGGTGAGGATTTTTCCAAGCTGACCCGGAGCATCGTGAACCAAAGGGATGCTTTTCTCGAACCACTCACTACACCCGATATTCTGGTGCTATTCGATCAGCCACAGGACCTGACTTGGGAAAAGATCGAAGCGGCGGTCTTTGACGGAAATGAACACGATCTGATCACTCAGATGATCCCGCATTTGCATGCGAAAGGCGGCAATGACCTTAGGGACGGGGAAACACTTGGCACAGTGTCGCAGTTCGATATGTCTGCATTGCCAACATTAGAGAAGGTTTTCTTAACCGGTGGCAGTGCAAACGCGCCCTTTACTGCGAAAATCGGCAGCTTTCCGACCAAACCGACACAGGGCGTCATTGCGCATCTGATGGCCGATCTTGACGCGCTTATGCAGCGCGTCGAAGACGCCCGCGACGCAAGACTTGCGCTATTAGCAGCCGAAAAATCTGCCGTTCTGCATCGGTTCGCCCATGCGTTTCTGATACATTACGAGGCGCAAAAACAACTGCGCGGGTGGTTGGATTTTGATGATTTGATCCTCAAGACCCGTGCGCTCTTGACTGACAAGGCCGTTGCAGCGTGGGTTCTTTACCGCATCGACGGTGGCATTGATCACATTCTTGTCGATGAGGCTCAGGATACGTCTCCACGCCAATGGGATGTTGTCGAAAAGCTAACAGATGAATTTTACCGCGGGGCCAGCGCACGCGAAGGTGTTAAGCGGACACTGTTTGTCGTGGGGGACAAAAAGCAATCCATCTATTCCTTCCAAGGTGCCGATCCGCGTGAATTTGACCGCAAGAGCACCATATTTGAACGCACAATCACAGATGCCGGGCAGATGTTTCAGCACCGCAGTCTTGATTATTCCTTTCGATCTTCCAGCGCGATCTTACGGATGGTGGATACCGCACTGGATTCTCGGGTTCAGCCGGGATTTGATAAAGAGACCCTGCACAAACCCTTCAAATCTGATTTGCCGGGGCGCGTTGATCTATGGCCTTTGGTCGAAAGATCCGCGGCTGACGATGACCATGTTTGGACGGATCCCGTTGATCGACGCAGCACACAGCATCACACGGTCATTCTGGCTGAACAGATCGCGGCACATATCAAGAAGTTGACCCAAGGGGAACATTTCATTCCCGATGACAGGAAGGGCAATGGGGCCCTTTACAAGCGTCGAATCCAGCCTGGCGATTTTCTGATATTGGTGCAGCGCCGCTCGCCTTTGTTTTCGGAAATTATCCGGGCGTGTAAGGCAGCCGATCTGCCGATTGCAGGCGCAGACCGGCTCAAGGTGGGTGCGGAACTGGCTGTCAAAGATCTGGCCGCCTTGTTGTCGTTTCTGACCACGCCGGACGACGATCTAGCCTTGGCGACCGCGCTCAAATCACCCCTGTTCGGATGGGACGAGCAGAGCCTTTTTGACCTCACACACCGCAGAACCGAGGATCGTGTTTGGCAATCTTTGCGAAAGCGAACCGAGGAGTTCCCTGAGACGATTGCCGTGCTGCGCGACTTGCGTGCGCAGGTCGATTTTCTGCGGCCCTACGACTTGATCGAGCGGATTCTCACCCGACATCGTGGGCGTGCCAAGCTGCTGGCGCGGTTGGGGCCAGAGGCGGAGGATGGCATAAACGCATTGCTGACGCAGGCGTTGACCTATGAACGCAATAATGTTCCGAGCCTGACCGGATTTCTGGAATGGATGCAGACCGATGATCTTGAGATCAAGCGCCAGATCGACGCGTCATCTAACCAGATCAGGGTGATGACAGTTCATGGCGCAAAAGGGCTTGAAGCGCCGATTGTAATCCTGCCGGATACAGGCCGAAGGGATATCACGATCAAAGATGAGATCATCAAGATGGAAGGCGTACCGGTCTGGAAAGTCAGCATCGACGAGATGCCCAGCGCCATGAGGAACAGCGTCGAAGGCATGAAATTCTCACAATTTGAGGAACGGCTGCGGCTGCTCTATGTCGCGATGACCCGCGCCGAAAAATGGCTGATTGTTGCGGCGGCGGGCGACCTGTCGAAAGACAGCAGTTCCTGGTATCAAATCACGCAGGCGGCAATGGGTCACGTGAATGGCGTGCCCGTAGGAACAAAGGGCGCTGTCAGGTTTGAAGAAGGCGATTGGGACGGATTGCCAATGGGTGGAGTGCCGCAGAATACCGCAGAACAACCTGTGTTAGAGCCTGTTTTCCTGCAGCCAGCCTTGATGATCGTCGAAATTCCAAAGACATTATCGCCCTCTGAGTTAGGGGGCGCTAAGGCGCTACCGGGGGAGGATGGCGCAGATCAGGAAACGGCAAAGTCTTACGGATCCTTGGTGCATCTGCTGCTGGAACATGCACATAGCCGGGCAGAGCTTGGCGCTGGGATTGACCCGGGCGTTTTGGCAAATGCCCAACGTGAGGCCAGCACTGTGTTAAATGCACCCGATCTTTCACATATATTTGGCCCTGGCACTCTGGCCGAAGTCGCCGTCACAGGGACTATCGGTGCCCGTCGTGTTCACGGCACAATTGACCGCCTGCTTGTTTCAGAAAACACTATCCTTGCCGTCGATTTCAAAACCAATCGTGTTGTCCCCCAAAGTCCTGAAGCATGCCCCGAAGGGCTGCTCCGGCAGATGGGGGCCTATGCACATGTCCTAGCACAAATCTATCCAAATCACGAAATCCGAACCGCTATTCTGTGGACCGCTCGTCAGGAGCTGATGGTATTGCCCCACAATATTGTGACATCAGCGCTTGAACGTTCGCCATATCTTGACGACACGGGCGTGGGTTCTTAGGTTCATTTCTCAACGCACTTCATCCTGTCAGGAGAACATCATGGCCACCGTCGCAGTCACCGACGATACATTCGACGCCGAAGTCAAAAATTCCGATATCCCCGTAGTGGTGGATTTCTGGGCCGAATGGTGCGGCCCGTGCAAGCAAATTGGGCCCGCTTTGGAAGAATTGTCCAAGGAAATGGACGGCAAGGTAAAAATCGTCAAAGTGAACGTGGATGAGAACCCAAATTCCCCCGCGCAAATGGGCGTGCGCGGAATTCCGGCGCTTTTCATCTTCAAAAATGGGGAAGTTGTATCAAACATGGCGGGGGCCCGTCCAAAGGCAGCTTTGCAAAGCTGGATCGAAGAGTCAGTCTGAGAATTGACGGCATTGGAATAGTAAGGGGCGTCCAATTTGGGCGCCCTTAGTTTATGGGCCACCCAAACCGTTTAAGGCGGGCTGATATCTTGTCGCGGGCGTCGTCGCGGCCTGCGTTGATGGATTGTTGTTGCCAGAACCACCAAATGAAAGTGTCATAAGCCGGGCGTAATTGCGCTGTATCTTCAAAACTTTGGGCCAAATTGCCCATATCCGCGGATTCCGCGATATGGTGAAAATCAACCTTGGCAAACAGCAGTGCAGGTTTGCCAAAAAAATACCCTGAAAATGCAGCGCTTGAATTTTGGGTCACCACATAATCGCAATGCTGCAGATGACGAACCATATCGCCGGTGTGAATGGACATCCGCGCGTGTTTGCTTTGTAGCGCGTCTAATTTAGCAAGTTCGCCAGCTGAATAGTGCTCTTTGGGGTGCAATGTTGCGATGACGTCTCGCTGAGGATTATGGTCCAGGCAGGCCTCAATCATCTCAATCGGAGAACACGACTGAAAACTGCGGTGTTGGTTCAGTCGACCTTGCAGCGGGACGTAAATGTACCCGTCCCTTCGGGTTTGATCCGGAGCATTTGCGAACAATCTTTTTTGCCAGAACCGATAAAACCGCGCCGCATCAGGGGCCGTGAAGTTGGGATCAAACGGGGCCTTGGCGACATCCCAATGCCAACGCTCATTTGTCTGCTCGATCTGCCAGAACGGATAATGATATACTCTGCGAAAGACGAGGCCATGCACATCTGGCGGTTCGACCATATGGGACAGAGAATATCTCCCGGCTCGTGTGCCCATTCTTTTGATATCGCATAAATCGACCCTAAACCGGGCGTTTTTTAAGACATCAACGACCAAATTGATGAAATTGTGCTCTCCGGCCTCCGCACTTTTAAGCAGAGGTTCCTCAAGATAGATACACACGGCCTGTTCATCATTCATGGCACAACGCTATCGCCGGGCCAATAGGCTCACAAGGGGTACCGCCCTTGTGCCGAAGAGATGTGGGGGCCATATAGACCTCAGACAAAAGGAGGTCGCAGGTGGCAAAACAGGATTTTCCCGGCTGGCATGGGACAACGATCATTGGCGTTAAAAAAGGCGACGAAGTTGTCATCGCCGGTGACGGTCAGGTCAGCCTTGGCCAAACCGTGATCAAGGGAACCGCCCGAAAGGTGCGCCGGCTTTCCCCCGGCGGATTCGACGTGGTTGCTGGCTTTGCCGGATCTACGGCTGATGCTTTCACCTTGCTGGAAAGACTGGAAACCAAGCTTGAGGCAATGCCCGGTCAATTGGCGCGCGCAAGCGTTGAATTGGCAAAGGACTGGCGGACGGACAAATATCTGCAAAAGCTTGAGGCGATGTTGATTGTAACCGATGGCACCGAATTGCTGGTGATTACGGGTGCCGGTGATGTGCTGGAGCCAGAACACAATGTCGCAGCAATTGGTTCAGGCGGAAATTATGCACTGGCTGCCGCGCGCGGCATGATGGACATGGATAAAGACGCTGAAAGCATCGCCCGCGCCGCGATGGCGATTGCAGCGGATATCTGCGTCTATACCAATGGCAACCTGACTGTAGAAAAGATTGGCAAATGACTGACTTAACTCCGCGCGAAATCGTTTCAGAACTGGACCGGTTTATCATTGGTCAAAACGATGCAAAACGCGCCGTAGCTGTAGCGCTGCGCAATCGCTGGCGGCGCAAACAACTGGCCGATGATCTGCGTGACGAAGTCTATCCGAAGAATATTCTGATGATTGGGCCGACAGGCGTCGGTAAAACAGAGATCAGCCGCCGTTTGGCAAAACTTGCGCGCGCGCCATTCCTCAAGGTTGAGGCGACCAAATTTACCGAAGTTGGCTATGTCGGGCGCGATGTGGAACAGATCATTCGCGATCTCGTGGACGGGGCCATCATCATGGTGCGCGAACACATGCGCGAAGACGTCAAAGCCAAGGCGGAAGGTGCCGCTGAAGAGCGGGTGATTGATGCCATCGCAGGCACTGATTCACGTGGCGGCACCCGCGAGATGTTTCGCAAAAAGCTCCGGGCGGGTGAACTGGACAATACGATGATCGACCTAGACATTGCCGAGACCTCAAATCCGTTTCAGATGATGGATATTCCGGGGCAGCCTGGTGGCGGTGCTGGCATGCTGAATCTCGGTGATATTTTTGGCAAGGCGATGGGCGGCCGTACAACAAGGAAACGCCTTTCCGTATCTGACAGCTATGACATCCTGATCGGGGAAGAGGCCGACAAACTGTTGGACGATGAATCCGTGAACCGCGCCGCGATTGAGGCGGTTGAACAGAACGGCATCGTGTTTCTGGATGAGATTGACAAGGTTTGTGCGCGGTCGGATGCACGCGGTGGTGATGTCAGCCGCGAAGGGGTACAGCGCGATTTGCTGCCCCTGATCGAAGGCACGACCGTCAGCACCAAATACGGCCCCGTGAAAACCGATCATGTTCTCTTTATTGCGTCCGGCGCGTTCCATATTGCAAAACCATCAGACCTGTTGCCGGAACTTCAGGGCCGCTTGCCAATCCGCGTTGAATTGCGTGCGTTGACTGAAGAAGATTTCGTGCGCATCCTGACGGAAACCGACAACGCGCTGACCTTGCAATATACAGCCTTAATGGGAACCGAAGAGGTCACTGTCAGCTTTACATCGGATGGTATCGCGGCGCTGGCCAAGATCGCGGCAGACGTCAATCAATCCATTGAAAACATTGGTGCACGACGTCTTTATACCGTGATGGAGCGGGTGTTTGAGGAGTTGTCCTTTACCGCGCCGGATCGGGCAGGCGAGGCGATCGAGGTGAATGCAGATTTCGTGGAAGCAAACCTTGGCGCGCTGACCAGATCGACTGACCTCAGCCGATACGTGCTTTAGGGCTTTTCATTTCGCCATGTCCCTGAAATTCAGGGGGTATGGGTTACCTCCGCTTCCTTAGACTGAATTGGCTGTTCCTGCTCGCCGGCTTTTTGCTGACGTTCACCTCGTCTTATGGGCAGACCTATTTCATCTCGCTGTTTGCGGGTGAGATCAAGGGCGAGTTCGGGCTAAGCGATGGGCAGTGGGGCGGCATCTATACCATTGGCACAACCCTGTCTGCGGTGGTGATGATCTGGGCCGGAGTATTGACTGACAATTTCAGGGTACGCGCCTTGGCATTTGGCGTGATGATCGGTCTTGCGATGGCCTGCCTTGCGATGGCAGCTGTGCCAAACTGGGTTGGCCTGATCTTTGTAATCTTTGCGCTGCGCTTTACCGGGCAGGGGATGTTGTCACAGCTTGGCGCGGTGGCGATGGTGCGTTGGTTCGAGGCGGCGCGCGGCAAGGCGCTTTCTATTTCGTCGATGGGATTTGCCATTGGACAGGCGTTTCTCCCGATCATTTTTGTGGCGCTCTTTGCTGTTTTTCATTGGCGCAGTCTTTGGGTCATCGCGGCTGTGCTTGTGGTGATTACCATTCCGGTGCTCATGCTGCTGTTGCGTCAGGAACGCACGCCCCAGTCCATGGCGAAAGAGGCGCAGATTGCTGGCATGCATGGCCGACACTGGGCGCGGGCTGAGGTCCTCAAATCAGGTCTGTTCTGGTTGATGATACCGCTGATTGTTGGTCCGTCAGCATGGGGAACGGCGCTGTTTTTTCAACAGGTTCACTTTACCGAAGTTAAGGGATGGGAGCTGGTTGCCTATGTTTCGCTTATGCCGACCTATGTCCTGTCCGCAGTGATCGCGACCTTTACCTCAGGGTGGGCCATCGACCGGTTTGGGGTCAGCCGGGTTGTCCCGTTTCAGATGTTACCCTTTGCGCTGTCCTTTGCGGTGTTGGCCTATGCCGATACGCTGTTCATGGCTGGTGTCGGGTTGGTGATATTTGGTGTAGGGCAGGGCATACAATCGACCGGTGCATCGGCGTTCTGGCCAGAATATTATGGGACCAGGCATATCGGTGCGATCAAGGCTGTGGCAGCGGCGCTTATGGTATTTGGATCCGCAATCGGGCCGGGCGTCACAGGGGCGTTCATTGATCTGGGCATCACATTCCCGGAACAGATGATCCCGATTGCGGTCTATTACGTCCTTGCCGCAGGCCTCGCAACATGGGGCATCGTCAAATATCGACCAGCACTGGGCCGTTAGCGGTGTCTTCTGAGATAGACATAATAGGCGCCGCCGCCGCCATGGCTTACGTGCGCTTGGGTGATTTGCAATACCGCCGATGACAGTGGCGGCTTCGCCAGCCATTGTGGGACTTGATGCCGCAGCACGCCGTGCCGAACGGGAATGGGGCCGCCATCATCCCGTAACTTGCCCTTGCCGGTGATCACCAACACCAACCGCTTACCACGGGCGTGCGCAGACAGGATAAACTTGGTGAGTATTGGATGCGCGTGATCCAGCGTCATGCCGTGCAGATCAATCCGCCCTTCCGGCTTGAGCTTGCCACGTTTGAGTTTACCAAATGCCTTTTGGTCCATCTGAACCGGCGCACTGCTGATTTGATCTGGCAGCGATGGTGCTAGATTGTGCGGCAAGCGGCGCAGTTTCCCCTCGGGCTTTCGCATCACAACAGGTTTTGATTTGCGCAATGTGGTAAGCGCAGGGGCAGGGGCGTCAATTTCGGGCGTGAATAGTTTCTTCAGGTCCAAACGCTCTGTCCGCTCGGTCACTTTGCGCCATAGCTCCAGATCGTCCTCGTTTAATCTACCCTGCATTCGGCCCCGCTTCATATCGCACTTTCAGGCAAAAGCGCATATGCGCGCTGGATTGGCATCAATACCAACATGCGGCCCGGATCGCGTAATCTGCCAGCCTCGCGGCCTGCCTTGTCACCTGTCCCAAAAAATACATCGGCGCGTTGAGCACCTTTGATCGCAGACCCGGTATCTTGGGCGATCATCAAACGGTGCAAAGGTTTTTCGCCTTCCTTTTCGATCCAGACGGGCGCACCGAGTTGCACATAGCTTGGATCAACCGCAATTGTCCGCATCGCCGTGACCGATCGGTTCATTGCACCCAAAGGCCCCTCATCAGAGGGCACTTTGCTGACTTCACGAAAAAACACATATGACGGGTTGTGCAACAAGAGTTCCCGCCCCTCGTCGGGATTGCGCCGCACCCAGCTTTTGATCACATCTGCGCTGACCTGATGGGCATCATAGACACCTCGCCTGACCAATTCGACGCCGATAGATCGATATGGATGCCCGTTGGCCCCACGATAGCCAACGCGAAGGAACTGTCCGTTCGGAAGCCGCACTCGGCCAGACCCTTGAATTTGCAAAAAGAAAAGCTCAACCGGGTCGTCGACCCAGGCAATTTCAAGCCCGCGGCCCTTCATAATGTCTGTGCCAAGGATTTGACGCCGGGTGAACCACGGGTTTGACTTGAGGGCCTCAGGTGGCATGGCATAAATCGGGTATCGAAACCGGGCGGATTGATAAAGATCACCGTCCAATTCGGGTTCAAAATACCCGGTGAACATTGCGTCATTACCATCATCAATCAGCACAGGACGAAAAAACAGCTCAAAGAACTGGCGCGGATCGGGATCAGCCTCGGCAAACTTGCACAGCGCGCGCCAGTCGGGGTCTTTCATATCGCGACAGGTGTTCAGAAAAACCTTTAGAGCCTGGGCATGATCATCCTGTGCCCACCCGTCCAGCTGATCAAATTCCAAGACCTGATACCGCACATCTGAAGCGCTGGCGGGGCTGGTCATAAAGACCGCCCCAATCCATGCCAATGCGCAAATCGCATGGCCTACCCGTCTGTGGAAACCAACAACCAATTTGGATCATCCGAGCCCATGATACGGGCAAATACCCATGTATCTTTTTGACGTTTGATTTCTGTTAAGCTGCCTTCGATTATATCTCCGCCTTTGTCCCGCACTGCTGACGTCAGTTCGGCACCAAAGCGAATGGTCATTTCTGCCTCTTTGGTATCAGGATCAAGTGAGGCATTCACCAGCGTTGTCTCTCGTACGCCGATAAAGTTGGCTTCAATGGTCAGGCCCTGATCCTCGCGGGCGGCAACGCCGTCAACAAAGCTCTCGTAGATGTCTTCCGAGAGAAATGGTTGAATTTCGGCCAGATCACCACGTTCGTATCCCATCACAATCATCTCGTAAGCACCCTTGGCGCCAGACAGAAAATCGCTCACGCCGAATGAAGGTTCAATGCGCTTCATTGCGGCCAAGGCTTTGCCCGCATCGCTGTCTTCTGCAACGTGATCGGTGATGTCCAGATCCGGACCACCCTGGATCACTTCAAGGGCCGGTCCCGTGCGCCGTGACGGACTTTGATCGGTCACAGGAGGTTTTTCAAAACCTTCCCGTGTCCCGAGAACATTTTTCAATCGCAAAATCAGGAATACGGCAATACCGGCCAACACCAGAAGCTGTATCATAGGTGAATTCATCGGAACCTCTTTTGGGCAAAACATGGAAACATGCGTGTCGATGTCTTATGTAGGTGCTTGATAGGGGCAAGTCCACTCTGACCCCACCAAAAGGAGCCAAAGCCATGTGGCTATTGATCGCGTTTATTGCTGTTCCGCTGATTGAGATAACTTTGTTTATCCAAATCGGTGGTGCAATCGGGCTGGGATGGACCTTGGGAATTGTAGTTCTCACGGCGATTTTGGGGACTTGGCTTGTTCGGACACAGGGTGCCATGGCGCTGGGGCAACTGCGGTCGTCGTTCTCTGATATGCGTGATCCCACTGAACCTTTGGTGCATGGTGCAATGATCCTGTTCGCTGGTGCGCTTTTGTTGACACCGGGTTTCTTTACGGATGCCGTCGGATTTTCGTTCCTTGTACCCCAGATCAGACAAGCCGCGTTCAATGCGATCCGGTCTCGCGTGAATATACAAAGCTTTGATGCGCCCGGCACAGGTCCCAGAAGGCAATCTGCCAGAGGTGATGTGATTGACGGGGAATACCACGAGATTTCAGAAGAAGAAGCCAAGTCCAAGGGCCCGTCTGGATGGACAAAGCATTGAGGGTGGCGGGGCAACCTGATAAGGCCGCGTAAATCTGATTTTAAGCTGAGGGAGCCAATCATGGCAGAAGCAGAACAACCAAAAGCGCCGCAAATGCGTGTCTTGGGTCAATTCATTCGCGATATGTCCTTTGAGAACATCATGGCGCAAAAAGGCGCGCCCACAGATGTGCAGCCCGACATCCAGGTTCAGGTCAATCTTGACGCCAAGAAACGCACCGCTGATAACCAATACGAGTCAGCCATCAAACTGAATATCACATCAAAATCCAAAACCGGCGACACGACGCTTTTCCTGTTCGAAATTGACTATGTCGGCATCTTTGACATTCAAAATGTTCCCGAAGAGCAGATTCATCCCTTTCTCATGATCGAATGTCCGCGGATGATTTTCCCATTCTTGCGTCGTGTTGTCAGCGACGTTACACGTGATGGTGGATTCCCGCCGCTTAACCTTGAAAACATTGATTTTCTTGCGCTTTACCGTGGCGAAATTGCCCGCCGTCAGGCAGAAACGCCGCCAAAAGCAGACGCTTAACCCCTACGCCACATCGCATCGTCGCCCAGTTTGCTGATGAAGTCAGCGTGGGCGGCGGCCTCTTTTTCGGTCAGCCGCGAGGGCAGTGGGGTCGGTCGTGGGGCTGCAGTCCAGTCACTACTCGCATCACCCGATTTACGCTCTGGTTTTGCGGATAGTGCGAAATCTGGTTGCCGCCCGCCGATCAGCTCCAGATAGACTTCGGCCAGAATTTCGCTGTCCAAAAGCGCGCCGTGCAAAGTCCGCGATGTGTTGTCGATGCCAAATCGGCGGCACAATGCGTCCAAAGATGCTGGCGAGCCCGGAAACCTTTTCCGCGCAATTGCAAGCGTATCAATCGCCTGTTCCCATGGGATTTGTGGCAGGTTCATCCATTTCAGTTCCGCATTCAAAAATTTGATGTCAAATGCAGCATTGTGGATGATCAACTTGGATTCTCCGATAAAGTCGAGAAACGCCTGCCCAATCTGGGCGAATTTGGGCTTGTCACGCAGGAATTCATCGCCAAGACCATGGACCTGAAATGCCTCATCCGGCATTGCGCGTTCGGGGTTGATGTATTGATGAAAGGTCTCGCCAGTCGCCATATGACCCATCAACTCAACCGCACCGATTTCGACGATCCGGTCACCGGATTCAGGGTCAAACCCGGTGGTTTCCGTATCTAGAACGATCTCACGCATGGCGTTGCTTTCCCCTGATATCTGCGACCACATCTTGCACCTGAAGCCGGGCGTGATCAATTGTGTCCGTCTCGATTACGTAGTCGGCGCGCGCGCACTTTTCTGCGTTTGGCATCTGTTTCGCTTTGATCGCCTCAAATTGCTCAGCGGTCATTGTGCCTCGCTCCATCACCCGGTTTTGCTGTATTTCCTCCGAAACAGTGACACATACGACTGCATCCATTTGAGCCTCTGCTCCGGTTTCGAACAGCAGTGGCATGTCGAGAACAACAACATCATTTTTCGCCGCCTCGATGAAATCTGAACGATCTTTTGCGACCAAAGGATGCACAATCTGCTCGATCTGAATCAGTGCTTCTGGTGTTTCGGAAATGATCTTTTTCAGTTCAGAACGCGAAACACACCCATCAACGATCGCTTGCGGGAAAAGGGCACCAACCGGATCAACCGCTGGGCCCCCTTTTGAATAGAGCCTGTGCACCGCCGCATCTGCATCCCACACCGCGCATCCTTCATCGGCGAACATCTGCGCGGTCGTCGATTTGCCCATCCCTATTGACCCGGTGAGCCCCAAAAGAAACATCAGCGTAGCGCGGCCGCACGTGTGGCGCGGTCAACCTCTGGCCGCGTTCCAAACCAGCGTTCAAATCCCGGCACCGCCTGATGAAGTAACATGCCAAGCCCATCAACGGTCACGCAGCCCATTTGTTCTGCGGTTTCAAGAAAACGGGTCTTGAGAGGCGTATAAACCAAATCCGTCACAATCGTCCCCGGCTTCAGTCCGTCAAGCGGCACCCGCATTTCACCCTTACCCAACATCCCCAGCGAGGTTGTGTTCACCACTAGGGACGCGTGTTCAAGCATATTGCCGGCCTGCACCCAATCAGACACCCGAACGCGGCTGCCGAAATCTGACTTTAGCTGTTCAGCGCGAACTCTTGTGCGGTTTGACAGGAAGATCTCCGGGACGCCCGCGTCAAGCAGGGATGCAATAACCGCACGCGCGGCACCACCTGCACCCAAAACGGCGGCGGGACCGGCCTTGGGCTGCCATCCTGGCGCGCCGGTTTTAAGGTTTTCAAGAAACCCATAGCCGTCCGTGTTGTCAGCGTGGATTTTGCCGTCTTTGCGGAAAATCAACGTATTGGCGGCACCAATTAGGATTGCACGATCGGTCACAAGGTCAGCAATCGCCAACACCGCTTCCTTGTGCGGGATCGTTATATTCACGCCGACGAACCCCATTTTTGGCAACATGCGGATCACGTCGGTCAAGTTGCTGCTGGCCACGTCCATAGGGATGTAATGTCCTGCGATCCCATAGGTTTTGAGCCAGTGACCATGGAGTTGCGGAGATTTGGAATGTGCAATTGGCGAGCCGATTACGCCGGCCAGCGGAATTTTTGGCAATGTCATGTGGCAAGGTCTCCGCGCAGGGTAAGATAATTCAGCAGTTCCAAAAGTGGCATACCCAAGACGTGAAAGTAATCCCCTTCAATATTCGAGAACAGCCGCACACCTTCTTCTTCCAGTTTATAGCACCCTACCGTGTGTCGAATGCTGTCCCAATTTCGCGTCACGTAGTCGGACAAATAATTGTCGCTGACCTGCCGCATCCGCAGCCGGACCTGACCGACATGCCGCCAGATCGGTTTACCGTCTTCGCAGATAACCGCCGCTGAGAGCAGGCTGTGACGGTCGCCCTGCAATGAGGTGAGCTGCCGTACTGCATCATCCCGATCAACCGGCTTGGACAACAGGGTCCCCCGATGATCCAAAACCTGATCGCAGCCCAGAACCAACGCACCTGGATGTTTATCGCTGACTTTGCGCGCTTTTATCTCTGCCAATGCATCCGCGATATCACGGGGTGTGGCCGTCTCGGCCAACATCGCCTGCTTGATCATCTCTTCGTCAACGCGGGGGCGTTCAGCAACGTGATCAACTCCAGCCTGCCGGAGCAGCTTTGCCCGGATTTCGGATCCTGACGCAAGGATGAAAGGCTGAACCATGTGGATAACCCTGTGTGTCTCATTAAGGACGACTTAAGGACTGGTTCTGCATAATCGGGTCCGATGATACAAGTACCTGCGGATCGCAAAGTTTCAGGGACGCTCAACCGATTCCTACAGATGCGGATAAGGAAAACTTGCGCTGCGGGAGGAATCGATGGTTTTTTGGGTTATCCTATCTGATATCCACAGTTTTTTGTGGCCATGCATCGTCTAAATACTTGTTTTCAAATACCTATTATCTAACTTCGATGTTCATCTGTGGCCTTTTATCCACGTGTGGGTAAGTACCCTGATAACTCAATAATCCACAGATTTCAGCGCCCCTACTTACAACATCATCTTTCTTATCTTCTTTATTATTATAAGAAGGGGCCAGAGATCGGAGTTAAACATGTCAGATATTCTTGCCCTCATTTACCCTTGGGTCAAAGCACTGCACATCGTTTCAGTGATCTCTTGGATGGCAGCGTTGTTTTATCTGCCCCGGCTCATGGTTCATCACACCGAAAAGGCAGGCCTCAGTGGTGAAACGCATGATCTTTTTGCAATGATGGAATTCAAGCTTTCTAACGTGATCATGCGTCCGGCGATGCACGCCACCTGGGTTTTTGGTCTTTGTCTGGTATTTACACCGGGAATCGTTGATTGGTCGATGATATGGCCCTGGACCAAAGCTGCAAGTGTGATTGGGATGACGGTTTTTCACACTTGGCTGGTGATCCGTGTAAAATCATTTGGGCGCGGCGAAAACACCCTGACGGGGCGTCATTACCGGATAATGAATGAAGTTCCGACCGTTTTGATGATCATCATTGTCTTCTCGGTTGTCGTGAAATTCTGATTTGATTGACTTGGGGTCGGGGTCTGCCTATATCTGCGCCACCACCCCGTCCGGGGATGGCGCACATCTGTAATTTTCGAAACATGAACAGCCGGCTCACTCATGCTGCAGCTGAACAGGATATTCCATGACAACTGACACTCTGAACCTTGCCGATCTTAAGGCACAAACTCCCAAGAACCTGCTAGCGATGGCAGAAGAGCTTGAGATCGAAAACGCCTCAACGATGCGTAAAGGCGAGATGATGTTTCAGATTCTGCGCGAGCGCGCGGATGAAGGCTGGGAAATCTCTGGCGATGGTGTTTTGGAAGTGTTGCAGGATGGGTTTGGTTTCCTCCGCTCCCCGGAGGCGAATTATCTTCCGGGTCCAGATGACATCTATGTTTCGCCCGACATGATCCGGCAACATTCGCTGCGCACCGGGGATACCATTGAGGGGCTGATCAAAGCGCCTGACGATACCGAGCGATACTTTGCGCTGACTGAGGTCACCAAGATCAATTTTGAGGATCCTGAGAAGGCACGCCACAAAGTCGCCTTTGAGAACCTGACGCCACTTTATCCAGATGAACGGATGACGATGGAGGTGGATGATCCGACCATCAAAGACCGTTCGGCGCGCATCATCGATTTGGTCTCACCAATTGGTAAAGGCCAGCGCTGTTTGATTGTGGCACCGCCACGGACAGGTAAGACGGTACTTTTGCAGAATATCGCCAACTCTATCGAAAAGAACCACCCTGAGTGCTATCTGATCGTGCTGCTGATTGACGAGCGGCCCGAGGAAGTTACCGACATGCAACGCTCTGTGAAAGGTGAAGTTGTATCGTCGACCTTTGATGAACCCGCGACCCGTCACGTGGCAGTCTCGGAAATGGTAATTGAAAAGGCCAAACGTCTCGTTGAACACAAGCGTGATGTGGTGATCTTGCTGGATTCGATTACCCGACTGGGTCGTGCGTTCAACACGGTTGTGCCCTCGTCGGGCAAGGTACTGACCGGTGGTGTGGATGCGAATGCCCTGCAGCGCCCCAAACGTTTCTTTGGCGCTGCGCGTAACATCGAAGAAGGTGGATCGCTGACGATTATCGCAACAGCGCTCATTGATACAGGTTCGCGGATGGATGAGGTCATCTTTGAAGAATTCAAAGGGACTGGTAACTCTGAAATTGTGCTTGATCGCAAGATTGCGGACAAACGCGTGTTCCCGGCGATGGATATTCTGAAATCGGGTACACGGAAAGAAGAATTGCTGGTTGATAAGATTGATCTGCAAAAGACCTTTGTGCTGCGTCGGATTTTGAACCCGATGGGGACAACAGATGCGATCGAATTCCTGATTGGTAAACTGAAACAAACCAAGACGAATTCAGACTTCTTTGACTCGATGAATACCTGAGTTATTTAACAATAACAAAAGGTTATGATAAATGAACACGATTTTTGCCCAAGCGACGGCACCCGGTCGTGCAGGCGTTTCCGTCGTGCGTCTCTCGGGACCTGATGCACAGCAGATCGCTTCGCAGATCTGTAGTCCCGTGCCGGACGCGAGATTGGCTGGGTTGCGCCATCTTAAAGATCTGGATGGCGAGGTCATTGATCAGGCGCTTGTTCTGTTTTTTCCGGGACCGAACAGTTTTACCGGCGAAGATGTCGTAGAATTTCATCTTCATGGGAGCATTGCCGTCGTGCGTGCCGTGCTCAATGTACTGGGGCAATTCCCAAATTCCCGGCTGGCAGAGCCCGGGGAGTTTACCCGACGCGCTCTTGAAAACGAAAAGATGGATCTGGCCCAGATTGAAGGTCTGGGTGATCTGATCGAGGCCGAGACTGAAGCGCAGCGCAAGCAGGCCTTTCGGGTACTGTCGGGGCACCTGGGCCAACGCGTTGAATCGTGGCGCAGTGACCTCATCAGAGCTGCAGCGCTGCTTGAAGCGACAATTGATTTTGCGGATGAAGACGTGCCAGTTGATGTCACACCTGAAGTCAGATCGCTTTTGTCCGGGGTGCGCACCCAGATCGTGAAGGAAGTCAAAGGGACAAAGGTTGCTGAGCGTGTCAGGTCGGGTTTCGAAGTTGCCATTGTGGGTGCACCGAATGCTGGTAAATCCACATTACTGAATGCTCTGGCCGGCCGGGATGCGGCGATTACATCGGAGAAAGCGGGTACAACACGGGATATCATCGAAGTCCGCATGGATTTGGGCGGTTTGCCTGTCACACTGCTTGATACCGCAGGTTTGCGGGACAGTGATGATGATGTTGAATCAATCGGAATTAGCAGGGCGATTGAGCGGGCAGAGACCGCGGATTTGCGCGTGTTTTTGGCTGCACCAGGGGACTCACTGATGATTTCGCCATCTGGTGAAGATATTGTTGTCACTCCGAAAGTGGATTTGTTGCCAGCCTCAACTGTCGGGATATCGGGCAAAACAGGTGTTGGCATTCCTGAATTGATTGCCCAGGTGCAGTCAGTGTTGGCACAAAGAGCAGCGTCAGTTGGTTTGGCAACGCATTTACGGCACCGGAAATCGTTAGAACAAGCTGCGACTTTTTTGGATTCTGTTTTTGACGTTCTGGACCGTGGTCCTGACCAATATGATATAGCAGCAGAAGAGTTGCGTTCAGCGATTCGTGCGCTCGAGGCTTTGGTTGGGCGAATTGACGTGGAAAACCTTTTGGACGAAATTTTCGCTAATTTCTGTTTGGGCAAATGATGGAGTGTTTCACGTGAAACATTTTGATGTGGTTGTGATCGGCGGGGGGCACGCTGGGTGTGAGGCGGCACATGCGGCGGCGCGACTTGGCGCGACTACCGCTCTGATCACAATGTCACGCGACGGTATAGGCGTTATGTCCTGCAACCCGGCGATTGGTGGCTTGGGCAAGGGCCATTTGGTTCGGGAAATTGATGCAATGGACGGCGTCATGGGTCGGGTTGCTGATAGGGCCGGGATTCAATTTCGGCTCCTAAACCGACGCAAAGGGCCAGCCGTACAAGGGCCACGTGCGCAAGCGGATCGGAAAATCTATCAACGCGAGATGCTGCAAGAGATGGTGGATCAGGAAGATCTGTCAATTCTTGAAGCCGAAGTTGTGGATTTTTGCATGGATGGCAGTGCCGTCAAAGGCGTCGTGCTCGCCGATGGCGAGATAATCAGCGCACACTCAGTGATTTTGACGACCGGTACATTTCTGCGCGGCGTGATACATATTGGAGATGAGCGGCATTCAGGTGGACGTATTGGTGATAAGGCATCGATCAAACTTGCAGAAAGAATAGATAGTTTTGAACTGCCTCTGGGGCGCCTTAAGACCGGCACGCCACCCCGTCTTGATGGGCGAACGATTGACTGGGATATCCTGGAAACCCAACCAGGGGATGATGAACCGGTTTTGTTTTCCTTCTTGTCGAAAGGCACCACAGCACGTCAAATTTCGTGCGGGATCACTCATACGAATACGAATACCCATGAAATCATACAAGAAAGTCTACACCTGTCTGCGATGTATGGGGGCCACATTGATGGGATTGGACCAAGATATTGTCCGTCAATAGAGGATAAGGTGGTTCGGTTTGCCGACAAAGCGTCTCACCAGATATTTCTGGAGCCTGAGGGCGCTGACGATCATACAATCTATCCCAACGGCATTTCCACGTCGCTGCCTGTAGATGTTCAGATTCGGTATGTTCGGTCAATCAAGGGGCTTGAGAAGGCCGAAATTCTTCAGCCGGGTTATGCAATTGAATATGATTACGTTGATCCTCGTGCGCTTGACTCGATCCTGGCAGTCAAAACTGTACCGAACCTCTTTCTGGCGGGGCAGATTAACGGGACAACAGGCTATGAGGAAGCAGCAGCGCAGGGATTGGTCGCAGGGCTGAACGCCGGATCGGCAGCCCTTGGCCGAGATAAAGTGACATTCAGTCGCTCGGACAGCTATATCGGAGTGATGATCGACGATTTAACCACGCGCGGGGTGACGGAGCCCTATCGGATGTTCACGTCCCGCGCCGAATTTCGGTTGTCCTTGCGGGCGGACAATGCGGATCAGCGTTTAACGCCGGTTGCGATAGAGCTTGGTTGTGCGTCGGACGAGCGTCGATCAATCTTTTCAGAAAAGCTGGAGAGATTGGTAAGAGCAAAAGCTTTGCTGACAGCCTCGACCTTTACGCCCAAGGAAGCAGCGTTGGCGGGTTTTCAGTTGAGTAAAGATGGAAACCGGCGGACTGCGTTTGAGCTTTTGTCCTTTCCAGATGTATCCTTTGAGAACTTAATCGAGCTTGATGCGGCGTTTGCGTCGGTCGACACCGAAACACGGCGTCAAATTGAGCGGGATGCGCTGTATTCGAATTATATTGAACGCCAGCAAAAGGATATTGACCGGTTGCGCAAGGATGAGGCGCATTTGATACCGAAGGGCTTTGATTTTAAGGGCATGGAGGGATTGTCCAATGAATTAAAGCTGAAGCTCACCGCAACCCGGCCAGCGACTCTTGCGCAGGCAGCACGCATTGATGGCATTACCCCGGCAGCGCTCACTCTTATCCTTGCCCATCTTAGGCGTGATGCACGAAAGCAGGCGGGATGACGACAGTAGGGGGTCTGGATGTTTCACGTGAAACATTTGCAAAGCTCGAGTCTTTCGCAAGATTAGTCGAAAAGTGGACGCCAAAGATCAATCTGGTGTCAAAGCCGAGCGTCCCATATCTATGGGAACGGCATGTTGTTGATTCAGTTCAGCTTTTTACCATCGCCCCCAAAACCGGGCTATGGGTTGATATAGGCAGCGGAGGCGGGTTTCCTGGTATTGTGATTTCGATTTTGTCATCGGAACAAGGCGATAGCCACAATCTGACACTAATAGAAAGTGACAAGAGAAAGGGCGTGTTTTTACGTACAGCCATTCGAGAGCTTGGGTTGACTGCGACGGTGATCTCAGATCGGATCGAAAATGTTCCATCTTTACAGGCTGATATCTTGTCGGCCCGTGCGCTGGCCGACCTTACCACACTTCTGGGGTATGCTGACAAGCACCTGAAGTCGGACGGCGCAGCACTTTTCCCAAAAGGTGAAAATTGGCTGAAAGAACATGAAGGTGCACAAGGCGTGTGGTCTTACGAATGTGAACCCATTAAGAGCTTAACCAACCCTTCGGCGGCCGTTCTAAAGATCAAGGAAATTGCCCGTGTCTGACCTCTCCCGGCCTGTTGGCCCGAAAATTATCGCGGTTGCAAACCAAAAGGGTGGCGTAGGAAAAACCACTACAACCATAAACCTTGCCGCTGCTTTGGTTGAGAACGCCAAACGGGTACTTGTTGTTGATCTGGACCCGCAGGGCAACGCCTCCACGGGTCTGGGGATTGACCTGGAGGATCGAGAGTTCACAACCTATGAACTGTTGCTGGAAGACATAGATCTGAAAGAGGTTGTTCAGGAGACCGAGATCGCCGATCTGCTGATTGTACCTGCAACCGTAGATCTAAGCTCTGCTGATATGGAGCTTATTTCCAATGAAAAGCGTAGCTTTTTATTGCATGACGCACTTCGCCAAACGCAAATGGATGAGTTTGAATTTGATTACATCCTTATTGACTGTCCACCGTCTTTGAACTTGTTGACGGTCAATGCAATGATCGCGGCACATTCCGTTTTGGTGCCGCTGCAAAGCGAATTTTTTGCACTGGAAGGTCTCTCGCAGTTGATGCTGACCATCCGGGAAGTTCGACAGGCAGGCAATAAGGACCTGAGAATCGAAGGCGTGGTGCTGACCATGTACGACAGCCGCAACAACCTTTCTCAGCAGGTGGAGCAGGATGCGCGGAGCAATCTGGGTGATCTGGTGTACAAAACAGTCATTCCGCGAAATGTCAGGGTGAGTGAGGCACCAAGCTTTGCAATGCCGGTCTTAAACTACGATAGTCAGTCTAAAGGAGCGCGGGCCTATCGCAGTCTCGCGAAAGAGCTGATCAACAACAATTAAACTGAGGGCGATGACCATGGCGGATAGATCTGATCGTAAACGTGGCTTGGGGCGCGGGCTGTCTGCGTTGATGGCGGATGTTTCAGAGACGGAGGAGGCAGTTGCCCGGGGGACCGTCGCTGCTGAACAATATATCCCGATTGAACGCATATCGCCTAATCCGGAGCAACCACGGAAACGGTTCGATCAAGGTGATTTGGATGACCTTGCTGCGTCGATCAAGGAAAAGGGCGTCATTCAGCCCTTGATCGTCCGTAAACGTAGTGACGGCAGTTTTGAAATTGTCGCTGGTGAGCGCCGTTGGCGCGCGTCACAGATCGCCCAACTTCATGAGCTTCCTGTCATCGTGCGCAACTTTACTGATGTCGAGGTCCTGGAAGTTGCCATTATTGAGAACATCCAGCGTGCTGATCTGAACTCTGTAGAAGAGGCTGCGGGTTATCGGCAGCTCATGGACAAATTTGGACATACCCAAGAGAAAATGGCGGAAGCGTTGGGGAAGAGCCGCAGCCATATCGCAAACCTGCTGCGATTACTGAACCTGCCTGAGCCCGTTCTGGAAATGCTCCGCGCTGGCGACCTGAGTGCTGGGCATGCGCGCGCACTGGTGCCAGCCGAGGACCCTGTGAAGCTGGCAAAACAGATTGTAAAAGGCGGCTTGTCCGTGCGTGCAGCTGAGGCTTTGGTTAAGAAAGAACAGGCTGGCACCAGCGATAACATCTTTTCCAAGGATTCTGCGAAACCGAAGGCCGAAAAAGATGCAGATACAAAGGCGCTTGAGGGGGATCTGTCGGCGAGTCTTGGGATGAAAGTTGAGCTTGCGCACAAACCGGGCCAAGAGGCGGGTCAGATGACGGTGCACTACAAGTCGCTGGATGACCTTGACGAGTTGTGTCGGAAATTAAGCGGCAGCTAATCGACAAGAAGTTCTTCAAGAACGACGTTCAATACCATAAGCCCTTGATTTGTAACAGACATGTTGTCATTGGCACACGTGATCATGCCAATGGCTTCAAGGTGAGCGATCTTGTTGTCAGGCAATGCCTGGCCCAATAGCTTTTCGTACCGTTGCAGACTAACGCCTTCTTTCAGGCGAAGTCCCATCAGCAGAAATTCATTTGCCTGATCGCGCTTCGAAAGGACCTCGCGCGGCTTCTCTGGCGATTTTTCAGCGACGCCATCAAGCCAGCGTTGGGGGTTGCTATAACAGACTGTCGCAAATTTTTTCCCGCCCACCGTGATGCGACCGTGTGCGCCGGGGCCGATTCCGACATAGTCACCATACCGCCAGTAGATCAGGTTATGCCGGGATTGTGCACTGTCACGGGCATGGTTTGATACCTCATAGGCGGGCATTCCCATCGAGCCACACAGATCTTGGGTCAGCTCATACATATCTGCGCCCAAATCATCATCGGGCAAACCTTGCAGCTTACCGCAGGCATACCGATCGCCAAACGCCGTGCCACTTTCGATTGTAAGCTGGTAAAGCGAAAGATGATCAATCGCTAGGTTTAGAGCCGTTTTTAGCTCATTTTTCCATGCTGCCAGTGTTTGATCCTGTCGTCCGTAAATCAGATCGAAACTAACCCTGTCAAAAGCATTTCGTGCGACGTTAAAGGCAGTCAACGCTTCAGTTGCGGTATGGATACGACCCAGACGCCGCAAGTCTGGATCGTTCAGTGCCTGAATGCCCATGGAAACTCTGCTGATCCCAGCTTGCCGGTAAGCTGCAAAGCGGCCTGCTTCGACAGAACTTGGGTTCGCCTCGAGCGTGATTTCAAGGTCATTGGCGGTTGGCCACAATTGTTTGACGCGTGTTATGATGTCAGCAACGACATCGGGGTCCATCAAGCTGGGTGTGCCCCCTCCAAAAAAAACAGCGTTTAACACGCGTCCAGATGTCTCAGAGGCTGCGCGCGTAAGCTCCGTCAGGTAGGCGTCCCGCCACGCCCGTTGATCTATGTGCCGACTGACATGCGAATTGAAGTCGCAATAGGGGCATTTTGCCTCGCAAAACGGCCAGTGGATATAAAGGCCAAACCCACCATGCTGCCAATCCTCAGTCAAAACAGGCTGAAATCAGTTTGCTGAAAGCATCGGCGCGGTGGCTGATCGCATTTTTCGCATCTGCATCCATTTCGGCAAAGGTAACTCCGTACCCGTTAGGCAGGAACATTGGATCATAGCCATGTCCCTGACGTCCACGCATCGGCCACACCAGCGATCCGTTCACTTTGCCCTCGAACACTTCGTCATGTCCGTCCGGCCACGCCAACACAAGAGTTGCGCAAAAACGAGCACGCCGCGGGTGAGGCGCGTTTTTCTTTTCAAGAAGTTCGTGCGTTTTGGTCATTGCCGCAATGAAATCACGACCGTTGGGTGTTTCAGCCCAATCGGCGGTATAAACACCGGGCGCATTGTCCAGCGCCTCGACTTCAATCCCGGAATCATCCGAAAGCGCGGGAAGGCCGGTCGCCTGAGACGCAGCATGCGCTTTGATGCGCGCGTTGCCGACAAATGTGCTTTCGGTTTCTTCTGGTTCGGGCAAGTTCAGTTCAGCGGCACCGACCACGTTCACGCCATATGGCGCAAACAATTGGCCCATCTCTTCAAGCTTCCCGGCGTTGTGGGTGGCAATCAAGATGCGGGTGTCGGTGAACTTGCGGGTCATGATGTGACTGACTTTTGTATTGCCACCAATTCCGCCACACCCTTTTCTGCCAAATCCATCAGTTCGTTCATCTGACCGCGGGAATAGGTAGACCCCTCTGCACTCATTTGCACTTCGATGAGCTGTCCGGTGCCGGTCATGATAAAGTTGCCATCAACGCCCGCCTCTGAGTCTTCTGGATAGTCCAGGTCAAGCACGGGCTGACCTGCGTAAATCCCGCAACTTGTGGCCGCGACAGGATCAACAAGCGGATCACTGATCACGTCGCCGGCTTTCATCAGCTTGTTCACTGCCAGACGCAGGGCGATCCAGCCGCCGGTGATGGCCGCGCAACGGGTGCCGCCATCAGCTTGAAGCACATCGCAATCGACGGTGATCTGACGTTCTCCCAATGCGACCCGGTCAACACCTGCGCGCAGGGACCGGCCAATGAGACGCTGAATCTCAACCGTCCGGCCGCCCTGTTTGCCCGATGCCGCCTCGCGGCGCATGCGGGTGTTGGTGGCGCGCGGCAACATTCCGTATTCAGCGGTGACCCATCCCAGTCCTGATCCTTTGATGAAAGGCGGCACGCGGTCCTCAATTGTGGCGGTGCATAAAACATGCGTGTCGCCCACTTTGATCAACGCCGACCCTTCGGCATGTTTGGTAAAGCCCACGTCAACACTGACAGCGCGCATTTCATCGAGTTTCCGGCCAGATGGACGCATATTCTTTCCTTTTTGATGTTAGTGTCGAGATACCGCTCAGATGTGTGGGGATGCAACCCTGTTTGACGTTTGGTTGCTGTGCACCTTTATTGTAGGACAAACAGAGGATGCCATGACAGAGACCACAGATATGCTGAACGACATGAATGACAGATCCCGCGAAGTATTTCGCCGGGTGGTTGAAGGATACCTGGCCAGCGGGGATCCTGTGGGGTCGCGCACGCTGACGCGTGATTTCAGCGAAAAAGTAAGTGCTGCGACGATCCGAAATGTGATGCAGGACCTTGAATATATGGGTCTGCTCGGCTCGCCGCATGTCAGCGCAGGCCGTATTCCCACACAGATGGGCCTGCGGATGTTTGTCGATGGAATGATTGAAATCGGTGATCCGTCCGAAACGGACCGCGAAAAAATAGACGCGACAATGGGAAACAATACCACTGACGTTGGGGGCGTGTTAGATCGGATCGGTTCCGCGCTGTCGGGCGTTACGCACGGTGCATCTCTTGTCTTGACGCCCAAACATGAAGCGCCAATTAAGCACATTGAATTTGTGTCACTATCTTATGAACGTGCATTGGTTGTTCTGGTATTCTCCGACGGTCATGTTGAAAACCGTCTGTTCACACCTCCGCCTGGACAAACACCAAGCTCGATGAGAGAGGCGGCGAATTTTCTCAATGCGCTGGTAGAGGGAAAAACAATCACCGAACTGCAACGGACCATTGGCAATGAAATCGCACAAAGACGTCAAGAGATAGACGTCTTGGCGCAGCAACTGGTCGAAAGCGGTCTTGCGTTATGGCAGGGCGAAGACGAGGCGACCGAGCGTTTGATTGTCCGGGGTCGGTCGAATCTGTTGAGCGAAGACGGCGAAGGGGAGGATCTGGCGCGGATTCGCAACCTCTTTGACGACCTCGAACGCAAGCGCGATATTGCAGAATTCCTTGATTTGACCGAAGGCGGTGAAGGTGTACGCATTTTTATCGGTTCAGAGAACAAACTTTTCTCACTTTCGGGTTCCTCTTTGGTGGTTTCCCCTTATATGAACGCTGATCGGAAGGTGATTGGTGCCGTCGGAGTGATTGGCCCCACACGCCTAAACTATGGACGTATCGTGCCGATTGTGAATTACACGGCGCAACTGGTCGGAAAACTGATTTCTGACCGGAGTTAGAGGTGGAAGATGGCAGAGCCGAAAGAGAACGAATTTCTTGATGATATTGATGAGGCCGAGGCGGATGAATACGCCGATGAAATGGCTGAGATTGATGATGAAGCGTTAGAAATGGATCAGCTTCGGGCTGAGCGTGATCAGCTGAAAGATCGTTTCATGCGCGCGCTCGCGGATGCAGAGAACGCGCGCAAGCGGTCTGAAAAAGATCGGCGCGAGGCCGAGAATTATGGCGGTTCAAAGCTGGCGCGTGATATGTTGCCTGTCTACGACAACATGAAGCGTGCTCTTGAAGTGGCGACCGAAGATCAACGCGCTGTTTCCGGCCCGCTGTTGGAGGGCGTAGAGCTGACCATGCGGGAATTGCTCAACGTATTCAAAAAACACGGAATCGACCTGATCGAACCAAAAGTCGGTGACCGATTTGATCCCCAAAGCCATCAGGCAATGTTCGAAGCGCCTGTTCCGGGGACACGGGCAGGAGACATCATTCAGATTGCGGCTGAAGGTTTCATGTTGCATGACCGCCTGCTGCGCCCGGCACAGGTTGGTGTATCATCGACACCAGCAAGCGCTCCTGCGCCTGAACACCCTGCTTCCTAAAATTGCTGAACAAGGCAAGCCAGAGGCGGTCAGGAACTGGCCGCCTCTTTCAATTTGTAAAGTAGGTCCAACGCTTCGCGCGGGGTAAGTTCGTCGGGCAGAATATTTTTGAGCTGTTCTTCGACCAAAGACGGCTTGTTGGGCTTTGGTGCAGGCGTTGGGTTGACGGAGAACAAGGGCAAGTCATCGATAAGGGTTTTTTGTTTCGCACCCCCCTCGCGCTCGCCTTTTTCGAGCGCCTCGAGTACCACGCGGGCGCGGGCAATCACCGCTTCGGGCAACCCGGCAAGCTGTGCGACCTGTACGCCATATGATCTATCCGCGGCACCCTTTCGGACCTCGTGAAGAAAGATCACCTCGCCGTCCCATTCCTTTACCGCAACTGTGGCGTTATCGACGCCGTCAAGCTTGCCTGATAAGGCGGTCATTTCATGATAGTGTGTTGCAAAGAGTGCGCGAGCCCGGTTCACATCATGCAAATGTTCCAGCGTCGCCCATGCGATCGATAGGCCGTCATATGTAGCGGTGCCGCGGCCGATTTCATCCAGAATGACCAAAGCCCGATCATCTGCCTGGTTCAAAATTGCAGCAGTCTCTACCATTTCGACCATAAATGTCGAACGGCCACGCGCCAAATCATCCGATGCACCAACCCGGCTGAACAGCTGGCTGATCAACCCGATGTGGGCGGAGGTCGCGGGAACATAGCTGCCCATCTGTGCCATGAGGGCGATCAGCGCATTCTGTCTGAGAAATGTTGATTTACCCGCCATGTTTGGCCCTGTCAGCAACCAGACGTTTGCGGCATCAGCATCAGCGCTGAGGTCACAGTCGTTGGCAATGAAGGGATCGCCCGATTGTTGTGCCAAGGCGCGTTCAACAACCGGGTGCCGGCCGCCCTGAATGGCAAATGCGCGGCTGTTGTCGACCTTTGGACGTACCCAGTTTTCCGCCTGCGCAAGGTCCGCTAAAGCAGCTGCCAAATCTATTTCGGCAAGCCCGGTTGACGTCACACCAATTTCAGCCGCCCGCATCAATATTGCTGCTTTTAGCCCTTCATAGAGCCGCTTTTCAATTTCAAGCGCATGATTTCCCGCATTCAGGATCTTTGTCTCCATCTCCGACAGGGCCACTGTGGTAAAACGCACCTGATTTGCGGTGGTTTGCCGGTGGATGAAGGTTTCGGAGAGGGGAGGCGACAGCATCTTTTCCGCGTGGACGGCAGTTGTCTCAATAAAGTACCCAAGGACGTTGTTGTGCTTGATCTTAAGTGAGGCGATGCCCGTGTCAGAGACGAATTGCTGCTGCATTTGCGCGATAACACTGCGGCCCTCATCCCGCAGTTTGCGGGCTTCATCCAGCTCCGCCTCATAACCGGGTGCGATGAAGCCGCCGTCGCGGGTGAGCAGGGGCGGCTCTGCAACAAGTGCGTCTTCCAGCACGTTAACCAGATCGTCATGACCGACCAAACCCGCCGCTGCAGTTTTGATGAGTGTGGGAAGGTTCTGCTTATTGAGCTGCGTTGCCAATTTGACGGCCTCGATCAACCCGTTGCGCATTGATGCAAGATCACGCGGCCCGCCGCGATCAAGAGACAGCCGTGACAACGCCCGATCCAGATCGGGCACACCGCGCAGGATGGTGCGAATATCCTGTGTCGCACGGGCATCTGTGAAACAGAATGTCACAGCATCAAGACGGTCCAGTATAGTCTCTAACAAGAGTGAAGGGCTGGAAATCCTGCGTTCAAGAAGGCGGGCACCAGCAGCCGTACAGGTACGATCCATGATCGCAAGCAGCGACCCCGCCCTCCCGCCAGTGAGGCTGTGTGTCAGTTCGAGGTTGCGCCTTGTGGCCGCGTCGATCTGCACGGTCCGCGCTTCGCTTTCTTTGTGCGGAGGGCGCAGAAGGGGCAATTTGCCTTTTTGAGTAATTTGAAGGTACTCAATTAAGGCACCCATCGCTGAAACTTCGGCCCGGGTGAAGGTGCCAAAGGCGTCCAGCGCCGCGATTCCAAACAGATCGCAGATGCGTTTTTCGGCACTGGTGCTGTCAAATGCAGATGGGGCAAGGGCGGTCATCGCAATACCGAATTCAGAGACTAAATTCCGCAAATCAGCCTCTTTCGCCTCTGATACAACCAGCTCTGACGGGGACAGCCGCGCAAGCTCGGGACCAAGTCGCAAAGGTGTCAGCGGCATGACGTGAAACGCACCTGTAGAAATATCAACCCAAGCCAAGGCGGCGGCATCGCGCACTTCGGCAAAGGTGGCCAGATAGTTGTGGCGGCGCGCTTCTAACAGCGATTCTTCTGTTAATGTGCCGGGCGTCACCAACCGCACGACGTCGCGATTGACCACTGACTTATGGCCGCGCTTTTTGGCTTCTGCCGGGCTTTCCATCTGTTCACAGACGGCCACGCGAAACCCTTTGCGGATCAAAGTCAGCAAATACCCTTCGGCTGCGTGAACCGGGACGCCGCACATCGGGATGTCCTGGCCATTGTGCCTGCCTCGTTTGGTCAAGGCGATATCCAATGCTTCTGCTGCGGCAACAGCATCATCAAAGAACATCTCGTAAAAATCACCCATGCGGTAGAACAGCAATGCGTCGTCATATCCGGCCTTCAGGTCGAGATATTGCGCCATCATTGGTGTGATCTTGTCGTCGCCCACGTGCATCCCCCGCTTGCATATGTGTCTGTACAAAACCACGCCCCCTAGGGAAAGGGGCAGCGAAGCGGGTTCTCGGTAGACGGGTGCAAGGATCGTGTTAAAATTGGGCAACGATCAGTCCATATGAAAGCTGCTGGACCCTGTGCGCAACAAAATTGAACTTAGGTCTCCGCCTGATGCCCTGTTTCTGAACCCATGGCGTGACCCCGGGTTTCGGTTGTTGCTGGAGCCTGAATTCATTTGGCGTTCGATGCCAAAGGCGGTGATCGAAGGGTTTGCTGCCAGCGCTTTTAAAGAGATCAACCAAAAAATATCGGTGTTTCTCACGGCCACCAAGCGTGACAAAACATTCTCCCGCGCGATTGAATACAATGCTGTTCCAGTGGTGCTGGAGCATGCAAGTTTCCGAAAATCCTACATCATGGCGCATGACCGATTGTTGTTGACCGGGGCATCCGGGACACGTTTGCTAAACCAGTATCGGCGGGAAAATGAGGAATCCGATCCTGACGTGGACGCGGGCCTCGACGCCTTTTTTTCCGGGTGTCGGAGTGACAACAAAGACGGTGAAATTCCAATCTATTCGGGCTTATTAGAGCCTGATATCGCCTTTGCCATCGAATGCCGAAATACGTTCAACTATTATCATTTTATCACCGAATCCCTACCGCAACTCACGTTGCTTGATACGCTTGGCTTTCAGGGAAACATCTATTTCCATTTTCCAAATCAGGAAGACAAGCAACGCCCCTTTGCCGAAGCTTTTGTCGTGGCGCTTTTTCCGGAATTCGAGGACCGGGTTTTCTTTGAACGGTCCCCGAAGGACTATGAAAAAGTGCTTTCAGCTTTCGATCTTGTTGGTTCACATCCAATGCGGCCTTTGGAAGATGTCGCTGGTATTGAAAAGCACGCGCCTGCCGGATTGGCAGATCAGGTGGGGCTGACAGACATCAGGCTGCAGCCGGTCCTTTCCATGAATTCAGTGAGTTCGGCATTGTTGGCGCTGCGTGCCCGGGCGTTGCAGGCGATCGAAGGTCATGATTTTGGCCATCTTCCCCGTCGGTTCTATGTTGGTCGGGATACACGGCAAAGCAGATCCCGGCACATGGAAGGGGAGGATATGCTGTATGACCACCTCAGGCTGTTTGGTTTTGAGTATGTTGTTTTTGAAAGCCTGACCCCACTTGAGCAGGTCGCGCTGATGGCGAACGCCGAGATGATGGTTTCCTACCATGGCGCTGGATTTACCAATATGCTGTTTGCCAATCCGGATGCCTTTGTGATTGAGATCGGAACATTGCAGACTGCGCAGTTTCGATGGGCCGACTTTTGGCCGTTGGCGAATGCGGCACAGTGCCGGTACGTCAGTTTCTTTGCTGATTTCAAGGGCGCAAATCCTCTTTCAGAACCTCGTTTTTCAATAGACGGCATTGTGCCTGTTATGCTTTCCGAAACAGGCACGGCACAAGTAATGGCCTTTGTAGTGACTGTTCTGGGGCATTATCCCACATTGAAAACTGCAGCGAGCCTGGAAGAAGTCGGGCGCAGGGTTTTGACTGTTGGTGCTGGTGAACACGCTGTCAGGCTTCTGGAACAACACCCCCAACTGGTCAGGGACAATGCCAAGTTATGTTTGCTTCAAGCCGATTGCCACAAGCAACTGGATGAACCAAAATCAGAACTGATCGCGCTTGACCGGGCTTTCAAGGCGGACCCTTCACGTTGGCAGACATTGGTTCGTATCGTTTGGTGCGCCAACAGGTGTGACCGACCCCAAGTCATCCGTTGGGCGCTTGCGCAGCTCAAGGCGGATTTCCCACAACGCCACGCTGCATTTCTGGGAAACCATAGTTGGGTTCGTTACATCGCCTGATGAAGTTTTTGTCGCTAGCCGCTGTGTGATTGTAGGTCTGGGCGCAGATGGCTAAGGTCATCAAAAAGAGAAAGTCAAAACCCTTGTCCAAGACCCGTATTACCGATGCCGAAGCGCTTGCTTTCCATTTGGAACCCATGCCCGGCAAGTTTGAGATTACCGCAACCGTCCCCATGACCACCCAGCGGGATTTGTCGTTGGCATACTCGCCCGGCGTTGCTGTGCCCTGCGAGGCGATCGCAGAAAACCCGGAGACGGCTTACGACTACACCAACAAGGGCAACCTTGTTGCGGTTATTTCTAATGGGACGGCGGTTCTTGGGTTGGGCAACCTTGGGGCCTTGGCATCCAAGCCGGTGATGGAAGGCAAGGCGGTTCTGTTCAAACGATTTGCGGATGTGAACTCAATCGATATTGAGTTGGACACGGAAGACACGGACGCGTTCATCAACGCGGTCAAGTTGATGGGGCCGACCTTTGGCGGCATCAACCTGGAAGACATCAAGGCACCGGAATGTTTCATCATTGAACAGCGCCTCAAGGAAGAAATGAACATCCCGGTCTTTCATGATGACCAACACGGCACGGCAGTCATCTGTGCGGCGGGACTTTTGAACGCATTGCACATTTCCGGCAAGAAAATCGAAGACGTGCGCATTGTCTTGAACGGTGCCGGTGCGGCCGGGATCGCGTGCCTAGAATTGTTAAAGGCAATGGGTGCACGACATGACAACTGTATCATGTGTGACACCAAGGGCGTCATTTACCAAGGCCGTACCGAAGGCATGAATCAGTGGAAATCGGCGCATGCCGCCACGACCGACCTGCGGACATTGGAAGAAGCGATGGATGGGGCAGATGTGTTTCTTGGTGTCAGCGTCAAGGGCGCGGTTACACAGGATATGGTCGCCAGCATGGCGGAAAACCCGGTCATTTTTGCAATGGCGAACCCCGATCCAGAGATTACACCAGAAGAAGCGCACGCGGTTCGGATGGACGCGATTGTTGCTACCGGGCGCAGTGATTACCCTAATCAGGTCAATAATGTTTTGGGCTTTCCTTATCTTTTTCGCGGCGCGCTCGACATCAACGCCCGTGCGATCAATGATGAAATGAAGATCGCCTGCGCCCACGCGCTGGCCAAACTTGCGCGGGAAGATGTGCCAGATGAAGTCGCTTTGGCGTATGGCAAAACACTGAGCTTTGGTCGTGATTATATCATTCCCACACCGTTTGATCCGCGGCTGATCCATCGCATCCCGCCCGCCGTTGCGCGCGCGGGAATGGATACCGGTGCCGCACGGCGTCCGATTATTGACATGGACGCCTATGAGTTAAGTCTGAAATCGCGGATGGATCCCACGGCCAATATCCTGCGTGGTATCAACGCGCGTGCGCGCAACAACCAAGCACGGATGATTTTTGCCGAAGGCGACGATCCACGTGTCTTGCGGGCGGCTGTTTTGTATCAACGGTCCGGGTTGGGTAAGGCATTGGTTGTCGGTCGGCAGGAAGACGTAAGGGCCAAGCTGT
The DNA here is from genome assembly GCF_042611115.2 of Sulfitobacter sediminivivens. NCBI lineage: Bacteria > Pseudomonadati > Pseudomonadota > Alphaproteobacteria > Rhodobacterales > Roseobacteraceae > Sulfitobacter > Sulfitobacter sediminivivens. Next base: position 77,107 of record NZ_JBHGAR020000001.1, on the reverse strand, counting down.
TGGCAAGCGGTATGGAGGATGCGGTGCGCGAGCTTGAAGTGGTCAATGCTGCAAATTCGCACCATTTGGACAGCTACAAGGAATATCTTTACCGGCGTTTGCAGCGGCGTGGCTTTGACGCCAAAGATATTCACCGCCTCGCGGCGCGGGATCGCCACGTCTTTGGGGCCCTGATGTTGGAACACGGCCATGGTGATGGTCTGGTTACGGGTGCCACGCGGAAATCAGCGCATATTCTTGAGCGGCTGAACCATGTGTTTGAGGCAAACCCTGAACACGGGGCCGCAGGTTTCACCGCATTGCTGCACAAAGGACGGATTGTCTTTATCGCGGATACTTTGGTGCATGAATGGCCTGATGAAAATGATCTGGCCAATATCGCTGTCAGTGGTGCGCGTGTTGCGCGACACCTCGGGCTTGAGCCACGCGTCGCTTTTGTCAGCTTTTCAACGTTTGGATATCCGGTATCAGAACGTGCTGAGAAAATGCACAAAGCGCCCATGATCCTTGATCAGCGCGGTGTGGATTTCGAATACGAAGGTGAGATGACAGTCGACGTCGCGCTGAACGCTGAATCGCAGAAGAACTATCCGTTTTCCCGCCTCACAGGGTCTGCAAATATTCTTGTTGTTCCGGCAAGGCATTCTGCAAGTATCTCGGTGAAATTGATGCAGGAAATGGCTGGCGCTACAGTGATTGGGCCGATCCTCACAGGGCTGGATAAATCCATTCAAATCTGTTCATCGACCTCGACGGCAAATGACATTCTGAATATGGCAATTCTAGCGGCTTGTAAGGTTGGGGAATGATTTGGAATCTCGGCTCTATCAATACGGATAACTTCTATTTGTTGCCGCATTTGCCTGCCGCGGGCGAAACGCTCGCCGCGCTGCAATTTGATCAGGGGTTGGGCGGCAAAGGCGCGAACATGTCTGTTGCCGCTGCGCGGGCCGGGGCGCGTGTCGAACATATCGGGGCGGTTGGGCCAAATGGAAGTTGGGCAGTTGATCGCTTGCTGGAATATGGCGTGGACACCCGGCATGTATCATCCATCGACATTGCGACAGGGCACGCAAACATCAATGTCGATCAGGCCGGTGAAAATAATATCGTGTTGTTTGCCGGGGCCAATCATGGCGTGACAAACCAGATGATCGGTGCCGCGCTGACAGAGGCATCGCCAGGCGATACATTGCTGATGCAAAATGAAACGCTTGGGCAATCTTATGCGGCGGCAACAGCAAAAACACTGGGCCTTCGGGTGATCTATGCCGCTGCACCCTTTGATGCTGAGGCGACCCAATTGATCATGGATAAGGTTGATTTGTTGGTGTTGAATGAGGTTGAGGCGGCCCAATTGCGAGAGGCGACTGGCAAAGACCTAGAGGACTTACCAATTTCGGACATTGTCGTGACACTGGGCGGCGATGGGTGCAAATGGGTCTCTAACAAGCATGAAACCACGGAATCCTTTGCCGCTTACAAGGTTGTTCCAGTCGATACCACGGGTGCTGGTGATACGTTCACCGGTTATTTGGCTGCGGGTTTGGACCGAGGCATGGACATTGCCGCGGCAATAGACCTCGCGTCAAAAGCAGGGGCGCTCATGGTCATGCGCCATGGCACTGCGGATGTTATCCCGGATCTCAAAGATATCCAGGATCATGACTTTGGTTAATGCGTAAACGGGGCCGCCGCACCCCAAAGTTGTTTGACCCGCTGGTCGCGACCACAACCGTTGCGGTAGCGTTTGTAGGCCACAGATTTCTTAACCCCTATGCCAACACTGCTGACAGCAAGACGTTCACTGCTTTTGTAGTAATTCTGATGGTAGGCGTCTGCGGGATAAAATTTGGCTGGGCCCAAAATCGGGGTCACCACCGTTTGCCCCAAATCCACTTGTGCAGCCGCTTTGGCCCGTTCTGCCGCAGCTTTCTGATCAGGCCCGTTTGGGAAAATAGCTGATCGATAGCTGGCACCTCGATCACAGAATTGTCCACCGGCATCCGTTGGGTCAATTGAGCGAAAGAAAAGGGCCAGTATCGAATCGCGACTGACGACTGCAGGATCAAATGTGATTTGCACCGCCTCATAATGGCCGGTGCCACCTGACGTGACTTGTTTGTAGGTTGGATTAGCCGTTTTGCCACCAGCGAACCCTGAAACCGCGTCTTTGACGCCCTTAACGGATTCAAAATCTGCTTCGACACACCAGAAACAGCCACCTGCAACGAGAATCGTCTCTGATCCAGCCGCATGCGCTGTTTTTGAATGCGCAAACAGGCCAATGGCGATCATCGTGACCAAAGCGAAAGTCTTGAGATTGTTCATATGTGACATAGCGAACTCCTGTTTTATGAGACGCTGCACCCATAGTTCATTAAGAGCAACTGCTCGACGCGCCAATTCACGAGGTGGTGAAAGCAATTTACCGCTTGGCAGCACGCCGTAACATTTCTAGCGTCGCCTGAGACTGTGAATTGACGTTCACACCCCAAATGAAAGCCATCGGAAAATGCGTATTGCAATGTGGTCTGGACCTCGAAATCTGAGCACCGCAATGATGTACAGTTTTGGCGCGCGGTCAGATTTCGCCGCGATGGATGAACCTTTTTATGCAGCGTATCTGGCACGGTCTGGTGCCAATCACCCGATGCGGGATGACATCCTGAAGCACCACGAGACTAACCCGGACAAGGTGGCGCTGGCCTGCGCCAAAGCGGGGTCACCGCACCTTTACATGAAACATATGCCGCACCACATGCTTGATGGGTTTCCTATGGAATGGGCAGCGGATTGCGTAAACATACATCTGATCCGACACCCGGCCCGCGTCATCGCAAGCTATGCCGCCAAATGCGAGGCACCGACGCTTGAAGACATTGGATTTCGCCAACAAGCTGAACTATATGAACGAATTGGCGGTTTGATCATCGACAGCACAGATATTCGGGCTGATCCCGAAGGGATGTTACGCGGACTGTGTCGTGCGATTGATCTGGCCTTTGATCCTGCAATGTTGCGCTGGCCCGCGGGACCCAGACCAGAGGACGGTGTCTGGGCCGCGCACTGGTATGGCGCGGTGCACCGCAGTACAGGATTCGCGCAAGCAGAGGGCCCTTTGCCGAAGGTCGACGCACAAAGCGAAGCGGTGTTGGCGCGAGCTTTGCCGTATTATCAGATGCTGTCTGAAAGAAAGCTAAATGGGCCTTGTTAGTCTCTGTTTTATCGCTTTAGCCGCTTTTCTCGGGCTGCAAGCAATTTCAGGCGCAGGGCGTTGAGCTGAATGAACCCTTGGGCGTCTTTCTGGTCGTATGCACCGGCATCATCTTCAAAAGTCACATGCGCTTCGGAATACAATGAATGATCAGACCAGCGGCCAACTGTGCGCACATGGCCTTTGTAAAGCTTTAGCCGCACAGTGCCCGTGACATGGGTCTGACTTGCGTCAATCGCGGCTTGCAACATAGTGCGTTCGGGGCTGAACCAGAAGCCGTTATAAATCAGCTCGGCATATTGCGGCATCAACTGATCTTTGAGGTGCATGGCACCTCGGTCGAGGGTGATTGATTCGATGCCGCGATGCGCCTCAAGAAGCAAAGTGCCACCCGGCGTTTCGTAAATCCCGCGTGATTTCATACCGACAAAGCGACCCTCAACAAGGTCAAGGCGCCCACATCCGTGCTTGCCGCCAAGCTCATTGAGTTTGGTCAGGATCGTGGCCGGTGACATCGCCTCACCATCAATGGAAACCGCATCGCCGCGTTCAAACCCGACTTCAACATATTCGGGTGTGTCTGGCGCATCTTCAGGGTTGACCGTGCGCTGATACACATAGTCTGGCGCATCGACGGCGGGGTCTTCCAGCACTTTGCCTTCGGAAGACGTGTGCAGCAGGTTTGCATCAACACTAAACGGTGCCTCGCCGCGTTTGTCTTTCGCAACTGGAATTTGGTTCTTTTCGGCAAATTCCAATAGCTTGGTGCGGCTGGACAAATCCCATTCGCGCCAGGGTGCGATCACCTTGATATCAGGATTAAGCGCATAGGCGGCCAGTTCAAACCGAACCTGATCGTTGCCCTTTCCTGTCGCGCCATGTGCAACTGCATCCGCACCCGTCTCGGCGGCAATTTCAACCAAACGTTTTGAAATCAGCGGTCGCGCGATAGAGGTCCCCAACAGATAAAGCCCCTCGTAGACCGCATTCGCGCGGAACATCGGGAAAACAAAGTCACGCACAAATTCTTCGCGGACATCTTCGATGTATATCTCAGAGGCACCCATCATCTCGGCTTTCTTGCGGGCCGGCTCCAGCTCTTCGCCTTGACCCAGATCAGCGGTGAAAGTCACCACCTCGCAGCCATATTCGTTTTGCAGCCATTTCAGGATGATCGAGGTATCAAGCCCACCGGAATAGGCGAGGACAACTTTTTTAGGTGCGGACATGACGGGTTCCTTTGCAATTCGCCTCGCGGGGTATCGGGTTTTTCAAGGGCGGGCAAGAATGAAGCGGCGCGTTGACCTGTGCGGCGCACGGGCCTATCGACAGATATCAGGTTGAGGGGTTAAATGTGACCACAGATTTCCAAGAAAAGGCGCGTGCAGGCACCCAGGCGATGCGGATGGTTTTTCCGACAACGCCCCTCATGCGCAATGACCATTTGTCGGAACGATTTCGTGCCGAAATTTGGCTGAAGCGCGAGGATCTAAGCCCTGTGCGTTCCTACAAATTGCGCGGTGCGTTTAACGCAATGCGCAAGGTGATCCCCGAAAAGTCCGTATTTGTGTGCGCGTCGGCAGGCAACCATGCGCAAGGCGTGGCCTTTATGTGCAGCCACTTTGGTGTGCGCGGAGTTATTTTCATGCCCGTCACGACTCCACAACAAAAAGTGCAAAAGACGCGGACGTTTGGCGGCACACAGATCGAAATCAGGTTAGTCGGAGACTACTTCGACAAAACGCTGGCAGCGGCCCAAAAATTCTGCGCCGATGAGGGGGCCTATTTTTTATCCCCCTTTGACGATGATGACGTGATCGAAGGTCAAGCGTCTGTCGCGGTTGAAATTGAAGAGCAGCTTGGGCGCATCCCCGACCACATAATATTGCCAGTTGGTGGCGGCGGATTGTCGTCAGGTGTGCGGAGTTATTTTGGTGAATCGTGCAAATATACCTTTGTAGAGCCTTCGGGCGCACCCAGTCTGGCCCGCGCATTGGCGAACGGTGCACCAGTTGATGTGTCCCCGATCAACAGTTTTGTGGATGGTGCGGCCGTCGCAAAAATTGGCGCGCGCAATTTTGAACGGCTGAAGGATGTGAACCCCGAGGATGTGATCGACCTTTCAGAAGACCGCATTTGTGTGACGATAGCCGAGATGTTGAACGTGGAAGGGATTGTGCTGGAACCTGCAGGCGCGTTGTCAATTGAAGCGCTGGGTGAGGTTGCCGAAGAAATCAAAGGGAAAACAGTGGTCTGCATCGCCTCTGGAGGTAATTTTGACTTTGAGCGCTTGCCAGAAGTGAAGGAGCGGGCGCAACGATACTCCGGGATAAAGAAGTATTTCATTTTGCGGATGCCGCAGCGGCCCGGTGCGCTGAAAGAGTTTTTGAACATTCTGGGGCCGGAAGATGATATCTGTCGTTTCGAGTACCTCAAGAAATCCGCCCGCAACTTTGGGTCGGTGCTGATTGGGATCGAAACGCGCAGCCCTGAAAATTTTGAACCTTTCCTGCAACAACTGATTGAGTCCGGGTTTACCTTTACGGACATTACCAACGATGAAACGCTTGCGCAGTTTGTATTGTAAGGGACTGGCAGATGAAATTTGCAGATGCGTCAATTGTGATAACTGGTGCCGGAAGCGGGATCGGTGCGGCATTGGCCCGTCACGCGGCGCGATTGGGCGCGCGCGTCTGTGTTTCAGATTTGGATGGTGACAGGGCAAAGGCTGTCGCGGATGAGATTGGCGGCGTCGCCGCCCAATGTGATGTGCGTGACGAGGCGGCAGTCCAATCGCTGATAAAGACGGCATCAGTCAAGCAGGGTGAGATTGACATTTATGTCTCTAACGCAGGGATTGGTGCGGGTGAACCAAGCCACGCAGCCTCTGCATCAAATGATGTTTGGATGCTAAATTGGCAGGTGCACGTCATGGCGCACGTCTATGCCGCGCGCATTTTGTTGCCGCAGATGATTGCACGCAAATCTGGTCATCTGGTCAATGTGGCTTCAGCGGCCGGGCTGCTGAACCAAATTGGTGATGCGGCCTATTCGGCGACAAAACACGCTGCAGTCAGCTTTGCGGAATCGCTCGTAATTGGTCATGGCGCAGATGGGGTCGGCGTCTCGGTCGTCTGCCCACAATATGTCGCGACACCGCTTTTGGGATTATCTGATGAGGACGCCCAAAGCCGCGCTTCTCTGTTGACCGCAGATGATGTCGCAGCGGTGATTGCGCATGGAATTGAGGCGAACCAATTCATGATCATGTCACACCCGGCAGTTCAAGGATATGCCGTCAATCGGGCGCGGGACCATGACAGATGGATCGCAGGCATGCAGATGTTGCGTGAAAAAGCGATTGAGACTTTGGGCACTGCCCGAGCCGAGACTCTGTACAAGCTTGTCTAGGTCGCGAGAACGCTGGGAAGCTTGCTTAAAAACACAACTTTGGACGCATCGTAAGATGCAAGGATATTGGGTACATCCACATCACCCGCTTTACCTTGCGAAGAAGCGGTTTCGCCGTTCTGGCACAGGTTTGCAAAATCTCTGAACCCAAGGCTTAGGGCGCTGCCTTTGAGAAAGTGCAGATCACCCTCAAGGGTCGTCTGGTCGGACGTGACTTTGACACGCGCCGCGACCTCCTCAACCTCTTCAAGGAACAGGTCGACGACTTCCTGAAAGTCATCTGCGCCCACTTCATCACGAAGCTCTTTAACGCGTGTCCAGTCAATCATCCGCAGACTCCTTCGTTTGCGGATAGAATGACTGGATATATTAAACATAGTTTGATCAATGAATGTCGGAATGGTCAAAATTTTACCATTCATCCTAACTTAAACATGGCAGGCTATCGGGTGGGGAATATTTTTAAGACTGACGAATAAATGACCCGATTTCCCCCTGCGTTTGCTCATCCTGCCGGCGACGCAAATTCAAGCAAGATGAAGCTGGTGTTGGTTGTCGATGACAGCCGCCTGCAACGGCGCATATTGGCAAAGTCATTGGTAAAATGGGGTTTTGAGGTCGAAGAAGCCGAATCTGGCGAAGCAGCGATTACGTTTTGCAAGTCACGGCGACCTGATCTGATCCTAAGCGACTGGATGATGCCAGGCATGTCAGGGTTGGAATTTTGCCGCGCCTTCCGGGAGTTGTCAGATGGCCACTATGCTTACTTCATTCTTTTGACATCCAAGAGTGAAAAGGAAGAGGTTGCGCGCGGGCTGGATTCTGGCGCGGATGATTTTCTGACCAAACCCGTCGACAACAACGAACTGCGTGCGCGGATCACTGCGGGGGAACGCATATTGCATATGCAGCGTGAATTATCCGAAAATAACCGGCTGATTACGGACACGTTGGATGAATTACAGCGGGTATATGATTCCCTTGATAAGGACTTGTTAGAGGCCAAGAAGCTACAGCAATCATTGTTGCGCGAGCGTCACAAAATCTTTGACCAAGGCACCCTTTCACTAATGCTTAGATCCAGTGGGCACGTCGGCGGTGATCTTGTTGGTTTTTTTCCGGCGGGCACGGGGCAATTGGGATTGTTTGCAATTGATGTGTCTGGCCACGGCATCAGTTCGGCTTTGATGACGGCGCGGCTGGCAGGGTATCTATCAGCAACCGCGCCAGATCAGAATGTGGCGCTAGAGCGCAAGCCTGATGGCAGATATGCCGCGCGCCCAACGAGCGAAGTGATTGCGACATTGAATGACCTCGTTCTGAACGAGATGGAAACGGAGCACTACTTTACCCTTATGTTGGCGGTTGTGGACCTGAACACTGGCAGAGTGACCATCGGGCAGGCGGGCCATCCGCATCCGGCAATCCAGCGACGTGATGGCAGCATTGTTCAGACCGGTACGGGCGGGTTTCCTGTGGGCCTTTTGTCAGGCATTTCATTTGAACAATTCGATGTGCAGCTTGAGAATGGCGACCGGCTGTTGATCCTGTCGGATGGGGTGACCGAATGTCCTGATCCAGCGGGTCAAATGCTGGGTGAAGACGGCCTTGAACGGATCATGGTCAAACTGAAGGGCGTTAAGGGCACGGCGTTGTTGGAGGCGCTGATTTGGGAGCTCACTGATTTTGCAGGCGGGGGTGATTTTCCTGACGATGTGTCAGGGATATTGTTTGAATACTCAGGCGTCGATCAAAGGCCATAGCGCGTCAAAAACATACGATCACCGTCGTTGCCGAGTGCTGCAACCGCCTCTGATGCGGATAAAACCAACGTGATGTGATCGGGCTCAAGTGGTTCCCTGATTTGTCGAACCGGATGCGCCACGTAAACATGGCATAATTTTTCTGCCCACATGTCATACTCCGGCATGTACACAAACCGACGAAACGCACCCAGCCGGCGCGGCCGCGCAATCCGCCAGCCAACCTCCTCAAGCACCTCGCGATGCAGCGCCTGCATCGGGGATTCGCCGAGGTCGATACCGCCGCCGGGCAGCTGAATGTCAAACACGGGTTCGGTTTGCGCTGTCATCAAGAACCGTCCCTTAAGGGGCAGGATCGCATAGGCACCGGGTCGCAAACGATAGGTCTTTTTCGGCTTCGGCGGTTGCCCCACACGTCTGATCATATGTTTGCCCCTTTATCCATGGCTTGCCGCCCCTATATAGACGCGGTATGCCAAGCGGCCCCCGATAAGGAAACCCCAATGACCCCCGATACCCAGCCCGGCCAAAAGATTGCATGGGACGACAGTGTTCTGCCTTTTCAGCTTGACGGTGCCGACATCCGTGGTCGCGTTGCCCGGTTGGATGGCGCGCTGGAAGGCATCTTGCGCCAGCACAATTACCCGCAGCAAGTGGAAGCGCTGGTGGCTGAAATGGCGCTGCTGACCGCGTTGATCGGGCAAACGATCAAAGTACGCTGGAAGCTCTCGTTGCAGGTACAGTCCAAAGGCGCGGTGCGGATGATTGCCACAGACTATTATGGACCGGAAGCTGACGGAAAATCCGCCCGGATTCGGGCCTATGCCAGCTATGATGCAGATCGTTTGACCGATGCAACACCGTTTGATCAGGTGGGTGAAGGTTACTTTGCGATCATGATTGACCAAGGCGAGGGGATGGCACCGTATCAGGGAATTACGCCCCTTGAAGGTGCATCTCTTTCTGCATGCGCCGAGGCATATTTTGCGCAGTCTGAACAGCTGCCGACCCGGTTCTCGATGAGCTTTGGCCGGTTGTCAGGTCCAAATGAGCCAGAGCATTGGCGCGCTGGTGGTGTAATGTTGCAGCATATGCCCAAAGCCTCACCCTTTGTCGCAAAGGGTGAAGGGTCAGGGGGGGTTCTGACGGCGACTGATCTCGTGCATGGCGATGAAGAAGAAAACTGGAACCGGGTGAATGTATTGCTCGATACAGTAGATGATCTTGAGCTTATCGGACCCAGCATTGCCCCCACGGACCTTTTGTTGCGGCTGTTTCACGAAGAACTGCCACGGGTCTTTGATGCGCAGGCGGTGCGATTTGGGTGCTCGTGTTCCGAAGACCGTGTTCGGCAGAGCCTGTCGATCTATTCGGCCAGAGACATCGAGAAAATGACAACCGATGACGGCCGTGTGACCGCGGATTGTCAGTTCTGCAGTGCGCATTATGACCTGGACCCGGCCACTGTCGGGTTTGAGGCCAATGCGACCAGCGGTGAGTGATCAGGTTCAGCCATATCGGGACGCCTTAGCCCAGACAGGCGTTGGGTCGTCTGACTTTGACCTGAATGCTGATGTGGTGCTGCCTGAGGGGCGCGTATTGCGGCCTGCGGGCGTGCTTGCCCCGATCATCGAGCAAAATGGGCGGCTTGAGCTGCTGTTGACCAAGCGTTCGTCGGCATTGAAACATCACCCCGGCCAGATTGCTTTTCCTGGTGGAAAGCAGGACGAAACCGATGCAGATGTTGTTGCCGCTGCATTGCGCGAGGCGTGCGAAGAAATTGGACTGTCGCCCGGCATCGTCGATATTTTGGGGACGTTGCCATCGCACGAAACTGTAACTGGGTTCAACGTGACGCCGGTCATCGGTTTCATCACTGAACCGTTCAAGATCAGCCCCGAACCCGGTGAGGTCGAAGAAGTGTTCTCTGTTCCGCTGGATCACGTGTTGAATCCCGGAAATTACCTGATTCAGTCCCGGCGGTGGCGCGGGAAACGACGGCATTATTACGTTGTTCCTTACGGGCCCTATTACATCTGGGGCGCAACCGCGCGTATGTTACGGGCATGGACCGATCGAATGACATCGTAATCCCGGCCAAGACCGGCTTTTTGAATGACCCTGAGGCGCAGAGGGTTTGCCGTGTCATTACTGACGCGGGCTATGATGTTTATTTTGTCGGCGGCTGTGTGCGCGATGCAGTGCTTGGGAAACCAGACAGTGACGTGGATATATCAACAAATGCACTGCCAGAGCAGGTCATGTCCCTTGCCGAAGCGGCGGGACTAAAGGCGGTACCCACCGGGATAGACCACGGCACCGTTACAGTGATTGCTGGCAAGGACGCTTTCGAGGTTACAACATTTCGTCGCGATGTGGCGACAGATGGTCGGCGCGCTGTGGTCGCTTTTTCAGACAATATCGCCGATGACGCGCGGCGGCGTGATTTTACCATGAACGCATTATATTCAGACCCAAGCGGGCGCATTATCGATCCACTTGGCGGCCTAACAGATCTCTTGGCGCGCAAGGTCAGGTTTATCGAAGATGCCAACGCACGTATCCAAGAGGACTATCTGAGGATTCTCCGTTTCTTCCGGTTTTCAGCCTGGTACAGCAATCAATTGACGGGCTTTGATCCCGATGCCTTGGCGGCGATTGCGGCAAATACCGGCGGGTTAGAGACGCTTTCGGCAGAACGTGTTGGACAGGAAATGACCAAATTGCTGTCGGCACCCAACCCCGCTCCGGCAATTGCTGCAATGCGCCAAACAGGCGTGCTTTCGGCCATATTGCCGGGTTCGGACGACCAATGGCTTTCGATCGTGGTGCATCTTGAGCAACATCTAAGACTTGATGCGGATTGGGTGGCACGTCTGGCTGCGTTGGGCGGACAGGATGCGGCGGCTCGGCTCAGGCTCAGCAAAGCCAATGCGCGCAAATTGGAACTGTTGCGAGACATCGGATTTTCAGGCCCGCCACTGCCGGAAATCGCTTATCGACATGGGGCGGATATTGCCGGGCAAGCGCTTTTGTTGCGTGCTGCAATGGCTGAGGACACGCCGGAAATAGCTCTGTTAGAGACGATAAAAAGGGCTAGCCAGGCCGTTTTTCCCATAAGGGCGGCCGACCTGATGCCGACATTCGAGGGCCCGGCGTTAGGGGCGCGTCTGGACCTGCTTGAGCGTGAGTGGATCGCTTCCGGTTTTACGCTGAGTGGCGTGCAATTGCTTGATCTGCCGTAGTGGGTCGACAGCCACCTAAAATTTGGCTAGATCAGGTGGCATGGAGATGGAGGAATGCAAAATGTATCGCGGGATCTGGTTCAGCTAAGGCTGACATAACCACACCCCACTGTTGGGCCTGCTGCTGCAGCGCCTGATCATTTTGCGCTATCTATCCTAAGGTTTCCCGCCATGTTCCGTTTTTTTGAGAACCTCGTTAATCCCTATGTGGATTACGATGAACAAGACCATCCGCCCCAGGCGCTTTGGCCATTTCTGCGTGACTATTCGCGGCCATTCTTCTGGGTGTTTGCCCTGACGACTGTCATGTCGATTGTGGTCGCCGCGATCGAGATCGGTTTGATCTACTACATGGGCCGCCTTGTTGACCTGCTGGGCACTGATCCTGAGCAGATGTGGGAGAACTACGGCACTGAGTTGATCATTGTTGCCCTGTTCGTGATCTTTATCCGACCCATCTTGCAGGGGCTGGATGTCGCATTGCTCAACAATACCATCCTGCCCAATTTCGGAACACTGATCCGGTGGCGCGCGCACAGACAGGTGTTGCGGCAATCAGTAGGTTGGTTCGAAAACGATTTTGCGGGGCGGATCGCGAACCGGATCATGCAAACCCCACCCGCCGCGGGCGAGGTCGTGTTTCAGGTGTTTGACGCGATATCCTATTCGCTGGCCTATTTGATCGGGGCCGCGATATTGCTGTCTACTTCTGATCTGCGGCTGTTGATCCCGCTTGTAGGTTGGTTTGCGCTTTATTCTTGTTTGGTGGCCTGGACGGTCAGACGCGTCGGCCCGGCGTCCAAGGCGGCGTCGGATGCGAGGTCTTTGGTAACCGGGCGCGTGGTGGATGCCTATACCAACATTCATTCGGTCAAAATGTTTGCGCATCATGATCTGGAAGTCGATTTTGCCAAAGAAGCGATCGAAGGGGCGCGGAAGACCTTTCAAAAAGAAATGCGGATTTTTACGATCATGGACATGACGCTGGTCGCGTTGAATGGCTTGCTTATTGTCGGCGTTGTCGGCTGGGCATTGGCGCTATGGATTACTGGTGAGGCAAGCGTGGGTGTTGTCGCTGCAGCCACAGCGTTGACCTTGCGGCTCAATTCAATGACCGCATGGATCATGTGGGCATTGTCATCATTTTTCCGCGAGCTGGGTGTCGTGGCCGAAGGGATGGAGACCATCGCACAGCCGATAAGTCTGGTGGATGACCCATCTGCGCCAACGCTTGATCTGTCGCGGGGCAAGATTGAAATGAAGCGGCTGACCCATCACTACGGGCGCGCTTCGGGCGGTTTGCAATCTGTTGACCTTATCGTTCAGCCGGGTGAAAAAATTGGGTTGGTTGGGCGGTCTGGCGTAGGGAAATCGACCCTAGTTAAGCTGTTATTGCGGTTTTACGATGCAGAAGGCGGTCAGATCCTGATTGACGATCAGGACATCACAACAGTGCGGCAAGACAGTTTGCGGCGGCACATTGGGATGGTGCAGCAGGACAGTTCGCTTTTGCACCGATCTGTGCGCGACAACATTCTTTATGGCCGTCCTGATGCAACCGAAGATCAGATGATCGCGGCGGCGAAACAGGCGCAGGCGCACGAGTTTATCCTTGATCTGTCTGATCCTGAAGGGCGGCGCGGCTATGATGCGCGCGTCGGCGAACGCGGTGTGAAATTGTCAGGCGGTCAGCGCCAGCGGATCACGCTGGCCCGTGTGATCCTTAAGGACGCGCCGATCTTGCTGCTGGACGAGGCGACCAGTGCGCTGGACAGCGAAGTCGAAGCCGTTATTCAGGAAACGCTTTATGGGATGATGAAAGGCAAAACCGTGATTGCAATTGCACACCGTCTTTCCACCATCGCCGAGATGGACCGTATACTGGTCATGGATCAGGGCAAGATTGTCGAAGAAGGCAGTCATGACGCGCTTTTGGCACGTGGCGGGCTATATGCAGATTTCTGGGCGCGCCAATCTGGTGGGTTCCTAAAAATGGATGACGAGACGTGAGCATTTCCGACTGGATCAATCCATTCTCTGCCGCAAAGGGCCCGCCGCCTCGATCCCTGGGCGCGTTTATGCGGTGGTGTCTGTCTGGGGCCTGGCCAGTTTTGTGGCTGGCGGCGTTTATTTCGGCCTTTGCCGGCGTGATGGAGGCGGGAACAGCGTGGATACTGGGCCGCATCATTGATGCGACGGTAAAGAGCGGACCGGATCAATTCTTTGACGGGACCAATATTGCCCTGATACTTGGCGCGCTTGCGTTCTTTTTGGTGGTGCGTCCAATCTTTTTTGGCCTTTCGGCAGCATCCAATTCAATTATGGTTGGCCCAAACATAAACCCGATGGTCCTGTCGCGTTTGCACCGCTGGACGTTGGGGCAGAACGTCACCTTTTTCGATGATGATTTTGCTGGACGGATTGCGCAGAAACAGATGCAGACAGCACGTGCTGTTACGGACGTTGCCGTCGAAACGATCAACGTGGTCGCTTTTGCGCTGGCATCCTTGGTCGGGTCGGTCGCCTTGCTGATAGCGATTGATTGGCGTGTCGCGATTGGGTTTTCAGTCTGGCTCGTGCTTTATCTTGCCCTTATCTATTGGTTCCTGCCGCGTGTGCGCAAACGGTCAGCGGGTCGTGCGGGCGCACGCGCGATGGTGTCGGGGCAGGTGGTGGATACGATCACCAATATCAAAACGGTCAAATTGTTTGCCCACGCCGATCATGAGGACCGCGCGGCGCTGGGCGCGATGCAGACGTTTCGGGCGCGCGCATTGGAATTTGGCTATTTGGCCGCGGGTTTTAGGCTGGCTTTGATGAGCCTTGCCGGGCTGCTGCCTGTTTTGCTGTTGGGCGGCACTGTGATGTTGTGGCAACGCGGGTTGGCAACCGAAGGTGACATAGTTGCGGCAGGTGCGATTGCCATTCGCATCGCGCAAATGACTGGATGGGTCAGTTTTACGTTAATGGCGATCTATTCCAGCATTGGCGAGATTGAAGATGGCATGCACACTTTGACCCCGCGCACTCGCCTTGAAGATAAACCAAATGCGCGGGCGCTTGTGGTGTCAGAGGGCCAGATCGACATCTCCGACCTCGGGTTCGCCTATGGTCGCAAAACAGGTGGAATTGACGGCATTTCATTGACCATCAGGCCGGGCGAAAAGTTGGGAATTGTGGGTGCGTCGGGCGCGGGAAAATCGACCTTGGTCGCGTTGCTTTTAAGGCTCTATGAAGCGGAAAAGGGCACAATTTCAATTGATGGATGCGACATTCGGGATGCGACACAAGAAAGCTTGCGACAGAACATTGGTATGGTGACGCAGGAAACAGCGATGTTTAACCGATCTGCGCTTGCTAACATCCTTTACGGTCACCCGGATGCGACAAAGGAACAGGTGGTTGACGCGGCAAAGCGGGCCGAAGCGGATACGTTCATCCAAGACCTGCAGGATCACAAAGGCCGGCGTGGGTATGACGCCCATCTGGGAGAACGCGGCGTCAAGCTTTCTGGTGGGCAACGCCAGCGCATTGCATTGGCGCGGGCCATTTTGAAGGACGCACCGATCCTTATTTTGGATGAAGCAACATCAGCTCTTGATAGCGAGGTCGAAGCGTCCATTCAGGCTGCCCTTGCCCGTGTAATGGAAGGCAAAACCGTCCTTGCCATTGCCCATCGGTTGTCCACGTTGACAGAAATGGACCGTATTGTGGTCATGGACGAGGGCCGCATCGTTGAAAGCGGCACTCATGAAGGGTTGCTGGCACAGGGTGGTCTTTATGCGCGCTATTGGAACCGTCAATCTGGTGGCTTCCTAAACGCGCGGGCCGCCGAATAGGGCTTTAGCATGGTGCTTCACCGCTGTATGGCCGAAGCATGACAGAACATATTATCACGCGTTTGGGTCACCACGGCGACGGCATTGCCGACGGCCCGCTCTATGTGCCGATCAGCCTGCCGGGTGAAGTGGTGACAGGCCGGGTCGACGGGCAAACTTTGCGTGATGTTAAGATCGTCAGGCCGAGCGATAATCGGGTGGCACCACCGTGCAGACATTTCAAATCTTGCGGGGGCTGCCAACTCCAACACGCTTCAGATGAATTCGTCGCGCATTGGAAGTTGGACGTGGTGCGAAATGCGCTGGAAGCGCAGGGATTAGAGACTGTTTTGCGGCCAATAACGACGTCGCCGCCGCAATCGCGCAGACGGGCAACCTTTGCGGCGAAGCGGACCAAGAACGGCGCGATGGCGGGGTTTCATGGCCGAGCGTCTGACGTGGTAATTGAGGTCCCGGGCTGCCAGCTTGTTCAACCCGATGTGCTGATGGGATTGCCGATTGCGGAAAAGCTTGCCGTTGTCGGCACCAGCCGCAAAGCAGCGCTTGCGGTCACGGTCACCTCATCGAAATATGGGCTGGATGTTGCGGCACTGCATGGCAAGTCTCTGGATGGTCCTTTGCGACAGGAGTTGGCCCAGCTTTGTGATCAACTGGGTCTTGCCCGGCTGAGTTGGGATGGCGAAGTGATTGCCATGCGCAACCCGCCGCGCCAACAGTTTGGCAAAGCACAGATCACACCACCACCCGGAGCATTTCTGCAGGCGACGGATCACGGTGAGGTCGCGTTGTTGGCAGCGGTCAAAGAAGCTGTTGGCGACGCTGGTTACGTTCTTGATCTGTTTGCGGGCTGCGGAACATTTTCACTGCCGCTGGCCGAAACAGCCAGAGTGCATGCCGTCGAAAGTGATGCAGAGATGCTGTCTGCGCTGGATCAGGGTTGGCGGATGGCCGAGGGATTGAAACCAGTTACAACTGAGACACGGGATTTGTTCCGTCGACCAATGTTGCCCGATGAGTTGGTCAAGGCGGGGGCCGTTGTGCTTGATCCGCCGCGGGCTGGTGCCGAAAGGCAGGTTGCTGAGTTGATTGAGGCCGCTGTGCCGCGGATCGCCTATGTGTCGTGTAATCCGGTAACGTTTGCCCGGGACGCGCATGTGTTGGTTGCGGCTGGATATACACTGAACTGGGTGCAGGTTGTGGACCAGTTTCGCTGGTCGTCGCATGTCGAATTGGCCGCATCTCTGACCAAGGCAATCTGACCCCCTAAGCCATTGCCCAGAGGCAACAATTGCCCTCATTTTAAGACGCATCACCTCTTTTTGACTGCAAAATATTCGGTTTTATGCTAGTCGGCTTTGAAAAGAGCTGGAAGAGCTTGGGCATTTGGGACAGCAGTACATGAATCGCAGAAATCTAATTCTTGGTGGCACCGCCCTTGTGGCATTTGGGGCGTGCAGCACAAGCAAGTTCAAACGCTACAGTGGTCCTGAAGTGACCTATGTCATCGTGAACAAAGAACAGCGTCGTATGATGCTGCTGCATCATGACAAGGTGCTCGAAGCCTATAAGATCAGGCTTGGGTTCGCGCCAATTGGCCATAAAACATTTGAGGGTGACGGTCGCACGCCTGAGGGTTTGTACCGCATCGACAGACGGAACCCGAACAGCAATTTCCATCTGTCTTTGGGTATTTCCTATCCAAATGAAACGGACCGCGAAGTTGCCAAGGCGCTGGGCAAACAGCCGGGCGGGGACATATTCATTCACGGCCAAAAGGACCCACGGAAAAAAGACAAATCCGATTGGACCTGGGGCTGCATATCAGTGACTAACAAGCAGATAGAAGACATTTACGCGATGGTGCGTGACGGCACACCGATTGCGATCAATCCATAACCACGGTTAAGGTTGGTACTTTCATCGACCCCTTTTTGGGTCAGCTGCCCATCACCAAAGTCCACCAGATTTTGCCACCATTTTCCTGATGCCAGGAAAAACCCATGTTACGGGCGTCTGGTGACATGATCACGCGGCGTGTGTCAGGCTGGTCCATCCAAGCCGCGAGCGTTTCAAGTTCGGTCTCATAGGTTTCCGAGATCGTTTCACCGACCAGGTTGCCAGCATATCCGACCCTTTGGATGCGATCGACAGGGGAAGAGCCGTCCGAGCCAAAGTGCCAAGGACGGTTTTGGACAGACATGTCGCGCGAGTGGGTAGCAGCGGCGGCATTCAAGTTTGAATTAAGCTGAACGGGCGCCACGCCAGCAGAGCCGCGAAGCGCGTTAATCGAATCAAGCATGCGGAACTGGATCTTGCCAGCGTCAGCGCGGCTGATCTTGTAGGCCCTCGGCAATGCCCGGCCATCAGAACCGATTTGTGGCGTTACAGGAGTACAGGCCGCAAGGGCAATCGTTACGGAAAGTAGTACTGATAGAATACGGATCACGGCGCAGCTCCACACAAATTTGATTTTGACTGCCTTACATCGGCATGCGTTGCAGTTCAAACGCACATCGGCGTTACTCTGCTAAATGACGCGGGTTTGATTTGATACTGCGTCTTTCGCGCCATATATACAGGGCAAATGCAGAAAATGCCGATTTATGGAGACATCAAATGTCTGAAAAGCGATTCAATCTTAAAAGCCGCCGGGCTTTTCTGGCCGGTTCCGCAGCTATGCTTGCCGCACCAGCAGTAGCGCAAGACGCAGCTGCTGTGAATTCGGCGGCGACCACGGTGAACGAACGCGATCTGAATGAAACAGTGCGCCGCAATATTTCAAGTTTTCGCACCTTGGACTGGCAGCCTTATTTCTCAAACACGAAGAATGGTGCGATTCTGGTCGATATCGACAGCCGCGCTGTGCACTATTGGTCTGAGAATCAAAGTATTTACAAACTTTACCCCTCAAGCGTCCCCCTGACGGATGATCTGACCCGTCGTGGCCGGACATCGGTGGTTCAGAAGGTCGAAGGCCCAAGCTGGCGGCCGACACCTTCGATGCTTAAGCGCAACCCAGAATGGCCTGCGTTTATCGGACCGGGCCCGGATAATCCGCTTGGGACTCATGCGCTTTACCTGAGCTGGACGTACTACCGCATTCACGGCACTCACGACACACGCAAGATTGGCCGGAAATCGTCGAACGGGTGTATTGGCCTTTATAATGAACACATTGAAGAGCTTTTTGCGATGACCAAGGTCGGCACACAAGTGTTGCTTATTTGACGACATCCGGGTGCATCTGAGGCTGAAAAGTGGAATCTGGGTTTGCAATCACCCGGCGATGCTGTTTAGAAAGTTTCACGAGGTAAGTCTTGGGTGCGTGTGAGTACTTTATTGTGCTGCACGCCTTTTCTGGAGGTTATGAATATGAAAAAACTCGTTCTCGCCGCTGCTCTGTCAGCTGCTGCATCGACTGCATTTGCCGGTTCTTTGGCAGATCCAATCATCGAAGCGCCTGTTATCGTTGAAGAAGCAAACTCTTCTTCTTCTGGCATCCTGATCCCGCTGCTTTTGCTGGTTGTGGTTGCTGCTGCTATTGCTGCCGACTAATCGGTAATAGTTTCTAAAACGAAAAAGGCGGTGTTCTGCACCGCCTTTTTTGCGTTTTAACGACAAGGGATTGGCGAGTCAGGCGAGCCAGCCTTGCAAATTTTCTTCGATAATATTCGACAGCGCGGCGATGTGTGCGTCATCATCGTTGAGGCAGGGAATATAGGTAAATTCTTCACCGCCTGCGTGTTCAAAACTCTCTTTGATCTCTTCGTTGATCTCTTCGAGCGTCTCGATGCAATCGGCTGAAAACGCCGGTGCGCAGACAGCGATATTTTTGTTTCCCGCCTCAGCCTGCCGCGCAACTTCCTCGACGGTGTAGGGCTGCAACCATTCCTCAGGGCCAAACTTTGACTGGAATGTGGTCATGATCTGGGTGTCATCCCACCCCAGACGCTCTTTCAACAGCCGCGTCGTTTTCTGGCATTGGCAATGATACGGGTCGCCTTCTGTCAAATACCGAATGGGTACGCCGTGGTACGAACAGATCAACAGATCAGGTTTGGTTTCAGCCGCCGCATAAGCCGCCTCAATAGATCCAGCAAGGGCATCGATATAATCGGCCCGGTCAAAATACGCAGAGACAGTGCGCGCAGAGGGCTGCCATTTTTCTTTCCCCAGCGCCGCAAAAAATGCATCGTTCGCTGTCGCAGAAGTGGCACCAGCGTAGTGTGGATACAGCGGAAAGAACAAAATCTTCTGACATCCAGCGGCGGTCATTGCGGCGACCTTTGATTGTGTAGAGGGATTGCCGTAGCGCATACAAAAATCGACAATAACGTCA
This sequence comes from Sulfitobacter sediminivivens, assembly GCF_042611115.2. Taxonomy (NCBI): domain Bacteria; kingdom Pseudomonadati; phylum Pseudomonadota; class Alphaproteobacteria; order Rhodobacterales; family Roseobacteraceae; genus Sulfitobacter; species Sulfitobacter sediminivivens. The sequence continues at coordinate 57,293 of NZ_JBHGAR020000001.1, read as the reverse complement.
TCGCCATAGCGTTCTTGCATCGCCAATGTGATCTTGGCGGTCTGGGCCTTGGTTATAGTCATCAACGGGCTTTCGTTCTCGGCCTCGTTCCAGATGGATTTATATGCGGCACCGCTGGTAAAGGGTCGTTTGCTGAGAATGACCAATTGCAAGAGCGGCTGCCAAAGCCATGGACTGTAATCAATGACACGCCGGTCTGAAAGGAATTCACCCAAGTATCGGCGCATCGACCAGTAATCGTAGTGATCCGGCGTGCCCAAATTCGCCAGCAAGACGCCAACCTTTGGACGGGGCAGTTTTGGATGGTCGGTATCGGCATGTTCCGGGCGCGTAAGCTGCATTCAGTTGTCCTTGGTGTATCTTCGTTTTCTGGTGAAATAGGCGCTGTGCCTCTGGGGTCAATTGGGCAGTTTTGTCTCATCCGTGTGCAAGGCATCTGCAAGCCGCTGTTTGGCGGACCCGGGGCGCAATGGTTTGGGCTGGCTGTCGTCGGGCCCCCAACCGGTCAGGAATATCAGATCGAAGGTTGCAACGATGCGCCCGTCGCCTGTTCCGAAATGGCTGTGGTAAAGATCTGCTGCATGTTCCAGTACTGTTCTCGCCGTTGGGCGGCGCAATCGGGCGTGCAAGGCATTGGTTTCGCCCATTGACTGTAAATCACGCATCAGATGCCACATGTCATCATATTCGACACGTAAAGGCATGGTGTCAGCGACCGGCAACGCAAACCCCGCCCGTTGCAGCAGCGCCCCAAGGTCGCGAAGCTCAGCCATAGGTGCCACGCGAGGGGACATCCCCCCGGTTATCGCGGCCTCTGCCTGGCCCAGACACGCGCGCAATTCATGTAAGGTCTGGCCCCCGAAACACACAGACAGAAACAGCCCATCGGCTTGCAGGGCGCGCCTGCATTGGATCAGTTGCCCCACCGGATCATTGGACCAATGCAACGCCATCGCGTGGACCACCAGATCATGCGCGCCTTGATCGAGGGTCAGCACCTCATCCGCAGGCCCGGCCAGTGCAGCTGGCAATTGCGGTGCCCAAAAATTGGGAAAACCAGTCACAATGGCAGGTGCCTTAAACGATTTGTTAATCAATTCCAGCCGATCCTGAATTTCATCTGCGGCAGATTGGTGCAGGAACATGCCTGCCGAGGTCGCGCGTGCGCGGTTGCGGGCAAGTTTTGCAAGATCGGTCATGATGGGCTGTGCAGTCATTAAGGATCAATATGACGTTGTTGCAGGGATTTCAAACTGCGTTGAACTTTGTCTATCCGGCGCGGTGTCTGACCTGTGGTGCGATGGTGGACAGCGATTTTGGCCTATGTGGGCCATGCTGGCGCGATACGGCATTTGTCGGCGGGGCCGCCTGTGACCGTTGCGGTGTGCCCTTGCCGGGTGTTGATGTCAGTGGCTCACTACAATGTGATGGCTGCCTTGCGGTCCCCCGGCCATGGGTTCAGGGGCGTGCGGCCTTGGTGTATCGCGATACGGGCCGTAAACTGGTGCTTGCCCTGAAACACGGTGACCGACAGGAAATCGCCCGCCCTGCATCATTATGGATGGCCAATGTGGTGCAAAGCATCGCACCTGAAAATGCGCTGATTGCGCCAGTTCCGCTGCATTGGCTCAGACTGATGAAGCGGCGTTACAACCAATCCGCATTGCTTGCCAAAGCTTTATCAACGCGGCTGGAGAAAGAATGGTGCCCGGATCTTCTGCAAAGGGTTCAGCGCACCAGCTCCTTGGATGGGTTGGGTGGCCAGGAACGGTTCCAAATGTTGGAAAACTCGATCCGTGTTCACCCAAAACGGCGACACAGATTGGCTGGCCGTTCGATCCTATTGGTGGATGATGTAATGACCTCTGGTGCGACGTTGACCGCCGCCACACAGGCATGCCTTGACGCGGGTTCTGGGACAGTGCGCGTGGTAACACTGGCGCGCGTCGCAAAAGATACCTAAATCTGGTGCCAACATCGCGTTCAAAGAGGCCCAGCCATGAAACCTGTCGAAATCTATACCTCGCCGCTGTGCGGCTATTGCCACGCTGCCAAACGATTGCTGACCCAAAAAGGCGTCAGTTTTTCTGAAGTCAACGTGTTGGCGGAACCGGGGCGGAAGGCCGAAATGATGCAACGTGCAAATGGTGGGCGTACCGTGCCACAGATTTTTATCGGTGATACGCATGTGGGCGGTTCTGACGAGCTGCATGCGCTAGAACGCGCGGGCAAGCTGGACGCTTTGTTGGCCGCATAATGAAAGCGGCGCTTTTACAGCTGAATGTTTCGGATGATCCGGTGGCAAACCTGCCAGTGACCGTCCAGTTGGTTCGGGATGCAGCGGCGCAGGGCGCGCAGTTCATCCTGACCCCCGAGGTCACAAATTGCGTCTCGACAAGCAGAGAACATCAAAAAAGCGTATTGCAGCTTGAGGCGGACGACATCACATTGGCCGCTCTGCGGCAGGTCGCGTCGGACACCGATATCTGGCTGTTGATTGGATCGCTGGCACTAAAGACCGTGGACGCTGACGGGCGGTTTGCGAACCGATCCTTCCTGATTGCGCCTGATGGGTCGATTGCCGCGCGATATGACAAGATCCATATGTTTGATGTTCAGATCAACGAAACAGAGACTTATCGCGAATCAGCAGGCTACCGTCCCGGTACGCAGGCGGTGATGGCCCAAACGCCTTTTGCAAATATCGGATTGAGCATTTGCTATGACATGCGGTTTCCGCTGCTCTATCAGGCGCTGGCAAGCGCCGGGGCGCAAATCCTGACCGCGCCAGCGGCCTTTTCGCCGGTGACCGGTGCCGCGCATTGGCATGCCCTGCTGCGGGCGCGGGCGATTGAGACGGGTTGTTTTGTCTTGGCACCTGCACAGACCGGGACCCATGCCAGCACAAACCATAAAACCCGCGATACCTATGGCCATTCCCTGGTCGTTGATCCCTGGGGAGAAGTGATTTTGGACGCCAAAACAGACACTGGCGTTTACATCTTTGATCTGAATATGGAAAAAGGGGTGGCAGCACGCCAAAAGGTGCCAAGCCTTGCCAATAGGCGCAGGTTCTCAGACCCCTGATCGGGCCCAGACATGACAGATGAAAAGAACACTCTTGCGATTCTGCTGTTCAGCGAACTGCTGGCAGCGGATCAATCTGTGCGAAGCCGGCTGACACGGGTCTTGCCGAAGGGCATGGAAATCTCGCATTTTTCGGTTCTCAATAATCTGGCGTGGCACGGCAGCGAACGGTCCCCTGCCAAACTTGCAGAGACATTCAACGTCACGCGCGGTGCGATGACCAACACGCTGAACAAACTGGAATGGGCAGGATACATTCACATCCGGCCCGATTGGGATGATGCCCGCCGCAAGATGGTCGGGATCAGCCCGGCAGGTCGATTGGCGCATGTGAATGCGATCTCTGCGATTACCCCGATGATCAACAAAGTTGTTGATGAGTTGGGCGAAGATCAGGCGCGTGCCGCCCTGCCGATTTTGCGAGAAATCCGCCGTCAGCTTGGCTGATCAGGTTTCGTGCTGGCGGTGACGTAATTCACGCTGAGGTCCCGATCTGACAACCGCCACGACCACGCGATCGGGTTAAACACAAACCCCTTGCGGTCGACCGGATCAAGGCCCGCCTGCCGCAGCAGATCAAACAATTCATCGGGCGTGATAAATTTTGCCCATTCATGCGTTCCCTTGGGCAACCAGCGCATCACATGTTCCGCGCCCACAATCGCCATCATGAAGGATTTTGGATTGCGGTTAATCGTCGAGCAAATATGCAGGCCACCCGGTTTCAGCAATTGTCGGCACGCGGTCAGATAGTCGATGGGGGACGCGACATGTTCGACGACTTCCATGTTGAGGACTGCGTCAAATTGCTCGCCTGCGGCGGCCATCGCTTCGGCCGTGGTGTGACGATAATCAATCTCCAGCCCGGATTGCCGGGCATGCACCTGCGCCACCGGGATATTACGTTCTGCCGCATCGGCACCGACGACGTCAGCACCAAGACGGGCCATCGGTTCGGACAGCAAGCCACCACCGCATCCAATATCAAGGATGCGTAGACCTTTGAATGGTTCAGGTGACTTCAGATCACGATCAAACTCACCCGCGATCTGAGTGGTGATATAGTCCAGCCTGCACGGGTTCAGCATGTGCAATGGCTTGAATTTACCGTTCAAATCCCACCACTCAGCGGCCATCGCCTCAAACTTTGCAATCTCGGCGGGGTCTACGGTTGTTTGATGCGCTTGCATTCTGCGCTCCCTATGCTCTTTAGTCCTGACAGACTATATAGGGCTTCGATGGACAAATTTCCCGATCAAAAACGCGCGGTACAGTATCTTTATCCGCCGATCGACCCTTTCAACCAACGAATGTTGGCTGTTGGGCAGGGTCATAGCATCTATGTTGAACAATGCGGTAACCCTGATGGCATCCCTGTTGTGGTGCTGCATGGCGGGCCGGGCGGCGGGTGCAGCCCGTCGATGCGACGCTATTTTGATCCGGATAAATATCGGGTGATTTTGTTTGATCAGCGGGGATGTGGGCGGTCCCGGCCGCATGCGTCTGTGACGGACAATACAACCTGGCATCTGGTTGCGGATATTGAGCTGATTCGCACAACGCTTGGGATTGACGGCTGGATTGTCTTTGGCGGGTCCTGGGGGGCCACCCTTGCCCTGATATATGCGCAAAGCCATCCGGAAGTTGTGCGTCACCTGGTGTTGCGCGGTGTCTTTTTGATGACGCAGGCCGAACTTGACTGGTTCTACGGCGGCGGTGCCGGCAAATTCTGGCCCGAGGTTTGGGCCCGGTTTGCGGCGTTGATCCCGGAAAAGGAACGCGGCGACATGATCTCGGCGTATCATCAGCGCCTGTTTTCAGGCGATCTGCCAACGGAACAGAAATACGGCAAGGCATGGGCCGCGTGGGAAAATGCGCTGGCGTCCATACATTCGTCAGGCACCGCGCACGAAGGGCCGGCAGACTATGCACGGGCTTTTGCGCGACTTGAGAACCACTATTTCACCAATGCGGGCTTTCTGGAATTTGATGGGCAGATCCTGGCCCATATGAAGCGTATCGCCCACATACCGGGTGTGATCGTACAGGGGCGTTATGACATGATCTGTCCTCCGACAAACGCATTTGCATTGTCAGAGCGCTGGGCGAAGAGCGAACTCAAAATGGTTCGCAATGCCGGGCATGCATTGTCTGAGCCGGGGATCAGCGCGGAGTTGGTGCGCGCGATGGATCGGATCGCGGCGGAATGACAAGGCGCAATTCCCTTTTGGATCGTCGCGCACTTTTTGCTTCTGGTGCTGCTGCCGCCTTGCTGGCGGCGTCGGGTGTGTCTGCGGCCGGGATACCACGCGCCGGGGGACGTCTGCGGATGGCGCTGTCAGATGCCGCGCGCGATGATACATGGGCCAATGGCGAAGGCCTTTTTATGCAAATTGCCCGACAGGGGTTGGTGTTTGACACATTGACCGAAGTTGCCGCAGACGGAACGTTGCGGGCTGAACTGGCGACCGGATGGCACACGTCTGACGCTGGGCGCACGTGGCGGTTCGATCTGCGACCAGCAGTGAGGTTTCACGATGACACGCCTCTCACTGCAAAAGATGTTGCCAGGAGTCTTGCTGCCGTCTTTGGCTTGGGGGCCACATGTATCGCTGATGGGAAATATGCGGTCACTATCGCATTGAACGCGCCAAATCCCGGGCTGCCGTTGCTTTTGGCGCAGCCGGAATTTGTCATCCGTCCAGCGCATGCACCGCAGTCTGGCATTGGGACGGGCCTTTACCGCGCCAAACATTTTGCGCCGGGTCAGCAGCTTGTAACCGAGCGGGTTTCCGCCCACTACAAAGATGGGGAGGCTGGATGGTTTGATGAGGTTGAGTTGGTGTCGATCCCATCTGAGGAAGTGCGCATTCAGGCGCTGGCGGAAATTCTGGTGGATGCGGTCAACGTGACAGATGCGGACGGGGTCACGGACTTGCCCGACATTGCGTTGCTGCCCCATCGCCGCATGCCTTCTGCTGCGGTTTCGCGCGACATAGCACATCCGGCGCAGATCAGCCCATTACGCCCGCTCGACAATCTGCGTGCAGCAGAGCGCTGGTGGTTTGGATAGGCCGCGCTTCAGACTCCGCTTGCAGTTATCGCCTATCCACCCTATATCCCTTTTTAACAGCGGCGCGTTCGGGTCCAAACCAAATGCACCACCGATCTTGAACACGGGCCGCGCGCCCGTTTTTTTGTGCCCAAGGACAACATGAACAACGACCTGATTGCCAAAGCTGCCATTGACCGCCGCATGGCCGAGATCATCACACCGGTGATTGAGGATATGGGGTTCGAATTGGTGCGCGTGCGGTTGATGTCGGGCAAGACCACGATTTTGCAGATCATGGCGGATCGGCCAGAGGCGGGCATCGAAGTGGATGAGCTTGCCCTGATCTCACAGGCAATTGGTGCGACACTGGATGTCGAGGATCCGATTATCGAAGAATATACCCTTGAGGTGTCCAGCCCCGGTATTGACCGTCCGCTGACCCGGCTCAAGGATTTCGACATGTTCGAAGGCTATGAGGCCAAGATTGAAACCGAAGAGCTGATTGACGGCCGCCGCCGTTTCAAGGGCGAGCTGGCGGGTGTTGAAGGTGACGAAGTCCTGATCAACGTCGAAGAGGGCACGATTGGGTTGAAGTTCGACTGGCTGTCGGATGCCAAATTGGTGCTGACCGATGAGTTGATCAAAGAAATGCTGCGCCAGCGCAAAGCGTCGGGCGCAATTGACGAAACCAAGTTTGATGAGATCCAGACTGAAGAGTCTGATGAGGGAGACACCTAATGGCCATTACATCTGCAAACCAGCTTGAGTTGTTGCAAACCGCCGAGGCGGTTGCGCGCGAAAAGATGATCGATCCCGGTCTGGTCATTGAGGCGATGGAAGAATCGCTCGCCCGTGCAGCGAAGTCGCGGTATGGCGCAGAAATGGACATTCGCGTGGCAATCGACCGTAAGACAGGTCGTGCGACATTCACCCGTGTCCGTACTGTTGTGGCAGACGACGAGCTTGAGAATTATCAGGCGGAATTCACGGTCGAACAGGCCAAACAATATATGGAAAACCCGGAGATTGGTCAGACCTTTGTTGAGGAAGTGCCGCCCGTTGAAATGGGCCGTATCGCCGCACAATCCGCCAAGCAGGTGATCTTGCAAAAAGTCCGCGAAGCTGAACGTGACCGTCAGTACGAAGAATTCAAAGACCGCGCCGGAACAATCATCAACGGTCTGGTCAAGCGCGAAGAATATGGCAACGTCATCGTTGATGTGGGCGCGGGCGAAGCAATTTTGCGCCGCAACGAGAAAATTGGCCGCGAATCTTATCGCCCCAATGACCGCATCCGCGTCTACATCAAAGAAGTTCGTCGCGAACAACGTGGCCCACAGATATTCTTGAGCCGTACAGCGCCAGAATTCATGGCTGAGTTGTTCAAAATGGAAGTGCCAGAGATCTACGATGGCATTATCGAGATCAAGGCCGTTGCCCGCGACCCCGGATCGCGCGCAAAGATAGCCGTGATAAGCTATGACAATTCTATCGACCCAGTGGGTGCCTGCGTTGGTATGCGCGGTAGCCGCGTTCAGGCCGTTGTGAACGAGCTTCAGGGCGAAAAGATCGACATCATTCCATGGAATGAAGATCAGCCAACCTTCCTTGTGAACGCATTGCAGCCCGCGGAAGTCAGCAAAGTTGTTCTGGATGAAGAAGCCGGCAAGATCGAAGTTGTCGTGCCGGAAGAACAGTTGTCGCTTGCCATTGGCCGTCGCGGTCAAAACGTGCGTCTGGCGTCACAGCTGACCGGTCTTGATATCGACATCATGACAGAAGAGCAGGAAAGCCAGCGCCGTCAGGCCGAATTTGAGCTGCGCACCAAGCTGTTCATGGACAACCTGGATCTGGACGAATTCTTTGCTCAGCTGCTGGTGTCCGAAGGGTTCACGAACCTTGAGGAAGTTGCTTACGTTGAAGTTGAAGAATTGCTGGTCATCGACGGTGTTGACGAAGACACCGCTGGCGAATTGCAGGCCCGTGCCCGCGATGTGCTGGAGGCTAAAAACAAAGCAGCGATGGATGCCGCCCGTGCCTTGGGTGTTGAGGACAGCCTGGTTGAATTTGAGGGTCTGACACCCCAGATGCTAGAGGCGCTGGGCAAAGACGAAGTGAAAACGCTGGAGGACTTTGCAACCTGCGCGGATTGGGAATTGGCGGGTGGCTGGACCACGGTTGATGGCGAACGTGTCAAAGACGACGGGGTCCTTGAGCCCTTTGATGTTTCTTTGGAAGACGCTCAGGCCATGATCATGACCGCGCGCATCATGCTGGGCTGGGTAGATCCTGCCGATCTGGAGCCGGATGCGACGGAAGAAGACGAAGAGTTGACTGAGGAGGCCGAGGCCTGATCGCAGGCCTCGGAAGAACCTGATGGGTCGCGGTGGCGTTCCAAAAGACCGAGAAGACGGTCCTGATCGCAAGTGCATTGCCACGGGTGACGTGCAACCAAAACATGGGTTGGTGCGTTTTGTTCTGGGTCCTGACGATCAGGTTGTACCTGACATACTTGGTAAGCTACCTGGGCGGGGCATTTACGTTGCGGCGGACCGAGCGACGATTGAGTTGGCTGTTCAGAAAAATCTGTTCTCACGGGCTGCTAAACGGCCGGTCAAAGTCCCGGAGGGTTTGGCGGACGAGGTTGAAAAGCAACTTGCGCGCCGTGTGGTCGACCTGATCTCGCTGCAGCGCAAGGCGGGAAAAGCGGTTGCCGGCTATGAGAAGGTCAAAGGCTGGCTGCAAATGGAAGAGGCCGAGGTTCTGGTGCAGGCCGTTGATGGATCTGGACGCGGCAAATCGAAACTAAGTACGCCGCATTATGGCCATTACATTGGTTGGCTGACGGCGGATGAATTGGGTTTGGCATTCGGTCGCCAAACTGTGATACATGGGGCGCTCGCCTCTGGTGGACTCACGCAACGTGTTGTAGAGGAAGCCGGAAGACTTAAAGGCGTGCGCGTAATCGAGGCTGGCAAGGGCCAGTCGAAAGGATAGACAATCGTAATGAGCGATAGTGACGGTAGAAAAACATTGGGTCTGGGCGGTTCGCGTCCAAGCAACGTAAAGCAAAGCTTTAGCCATGGCCGGACCAAGAACGTTGTGGTCGAAACCAAGCGCAAGCGCGTTGTGGTGCCAAAACCGGGTGGGCAAAAGCCATCTGGCCCTGGTGCCGGACCTGTCAGCGATCCTACTAAACGCCCGGCAGGCATTACTGATGCCGAAATGGACCGTCGCCTGAAGGCAGTTCAGGCCGCGAAGGCACGCGAGACTGAAGAAGCAGCCGCACGTGAGGCTGACGAAAAGGCGCGCGCAGAAGACCGCGAACGCCGCCGTGCCGAGATTGAGGCCAAAGAGGCCGAAGATCGCGAGCGCGAAGAGAGCCTCAAGGCGAAGGCAGACGAAGAAGAGCGCGCAAAGCGTGAAGCAGCGGCCGTGGCCCAAGCTGCTGCGGCACCATCTGAGCCCGCAGCCGCCCGGCCAGCCCCAAACAAACCTGCCCCCGGCCCCACTGCCCGCAAGACGGATCGTGACCGCGAGGAAACCGACAAACGGAATAAGCAGGGCGAAGATAACCGTCGCTCTGGCAAGCTGACGTTGAATCAGGCGCTTTCTGGTGGCGAGGGTAGTCGCCATCGTTCGATGGCACAGATGAAACGCAAGCAGGAACGTGCGCGTCAGAAAGCCATGGGTGGCAATGTTGAACGCGAAAAGATCGTGCGCAACGTGAACTTGCCCCCTGCCATTGTTGTGTCAGAGCTGGCTTCTCGCATGGCCGAGAAAACCGGTGCAGTCGTCAAGGCGTTGATGAACAACGGTATGATGGTGACGCAGAATGAAACGATTGATGCGGATACCGCCGAACTGATTATCGAGGAATTTGGACACAAAGTTGTCCGCGTTTCAGATGCCGACGTCGAAGACGTGATCAAACTGGCGGAAGATGATCCCAAAGACCTTGTGGATCGTCCACCGGTCATCACGATTATGGGCCACGTCGACCACGGCAAAACATCTTTGCTCGATGCCATTCGCAATGCCAAGGTTGTGGCGGGTGAGGCTGGCGGGATCACCCAGCATATTGGTGCCTATCAGGTCACAACCGATAGCGGCCAAGTGCTGTCGTTCCTTGATACACCGGGTCACGCGGCGTTTACGTCGATGCGGTCACGCGGTGCTCAGGTCACGGATATTGTCGTATTGGTTGTTGCTGCAGATGATGCCGTCATGCCGCAAACCATTGAGGCGATTGCACACGCAAAAGCGGCTAAGGTGCCGATGATTGTTGCAATCAACAAGATCGACAAGCCAGCAGCCAACCCTGACAAAGTGCGCACTGATCTTTTGCAGCACGAGGTCATCGTCGAAAAGATGTCCGGTGAAGTCCAGGACGTGGAGGTTTCGGCAACCACCGGGCAAGGCCTGGACGAGTTGCTTGAAGCCATCGCATTGCAGTCTGAAATCCTTGAGTTGAAGGCTAACCCAAATCGCGCCGCTGTCGGTGCCGTGATTGAGGCTCAGCTTGACGTGGGCCGCGGCCCTGTCGCGACTGTTCTGATCCAGAATGGCACGCTGCGCCAAGGCGACATTTTCGTTGTCGGCGAACAGTACGGTAAAGTTCGTGCCCTGATCAACGACCAGGGTGAGCGCGTCAAAGAGGCCGGACCATCAGTCCCTGTTGAGGTTCTTGGCCTGAACGGCACACCCGAAGCGGGTGATGTGCTGAACGTGACAGAAACCGAAGCGCAGGCGCGTGAGATTGCCACCTATCGCGAGAAAGCTGCAAAAGACAAACGCGCTGCGGCTGGTGCGGCGACGACGCTGGAACAGTTGATGGCGAACGCCAAAGCCGACGAAGACGTCAGCGAACTGCCGATTTTGGTGAAAGCCGATGTGCAGGGTTCAGCCGAAGCGATCGTTCAGGCGATGGAAAAGATCGGCAATGACGAAGTGCGCGTGCGCGTGCTGCATTCCGGTGTCGGTGCGATTACGGAAACCGATGTCGGCCTGGCTGAAGCATCAGGCGCGCCTATCATGGGCTTTAACGTTCGTGCCAATGCATCTGCGCGCAACACCGCCAACCAAAAAGGCGTCGAGATCCGATATTATTCGGTGATCTATGATCTTGTGGACGATGTGAAATCGGCGGCGTCCGGCTTGCTCAGCAACGAGATCAAAGAGAACTTTATCGGATATGCGAATATCAAAGAGGTCTTTAAGGTCACGGGTGTTGGCAAGGTCGCGGGCTGTCTCGTCACCGAAGGTATCGCACGCCGGTCGGCTGGTGTGCGCCTGTTGCGCGACAACGTTGTGATCCATGAAGGTACGCTCAAGACACTCAAGCGCTTTAAAGACGAAGTGCCGGAAGTACAGTCAGGTCAGGAATGTGGCATGGCGTTTGAGAATTACGATGATGTCCGCCCAGGCGATGTCATCGAGATTTTTGAGCGCGAGGAAGTGACCCGTACGTTGAGCTAAGTTAGGCGAGACAAGGTATTCGAAAAGGGGCTGCGGTAACGCGGCCCTTTTTTCGTTTCACGATTTGTTGAGAACCGGCATTCCGGAAAAAATAGTGTCGTCAACCTTCACCGCAATCCGTCCATCAGGCATATCTTTGACAAAAATGCCCTGAACGTAAACGCAGCTTCCGATTATTATTGTACGTAGCATCCGACTTCCCCCCCAGAAAGTTAAACCTATTCTAGACAACAATGATGTAATTACTACAAGATTGTTTCAAAAGTGCGGATAATGCGAGCGAAATGTTGCCCGAATTGCCCAAAATGGCATCATAGCCAGTCTCTGAGAATGGGGATAAGGGGTAAATCGGCTGCGGGCATGGGGTAATTCCGCATGTCGTTGACCCGCACCCATTTGAGCGCCTGCGCCTCGCGAGGGGTCGGCGTCCCTTCCCATTTGCGGCAGGCGAACAACGGCATCAGCAGATGAAACTCATCATACGAGTGGCTGGCAAACGTCAGCGGGGCCAAACAGGAGGCCCAGGTGTTGATGCCCAGCTCTTCTTCCAGTTCCCGGATTAACGCGAGTTCCGGGGTCTCGCCCTGCTCTACTTTGCCGCCGGGGAATTCCCATAGACCCGCCATCGACTTGCCTGCAGGGCGCTGCGCCAAGAGCACTCGGCCGTCGACGTCGATCAGAGCGACGGCGGATACCAGCACAACTTTCATCCCAACAGGACCTGCATCACGACCGGTAATCGGCGTTGATCTCAATGTAGCCATGGGTCAAATCGCAGGTCCAGACCGTTGCGGCACCTGTTCCCAATCCAAGGCTGACGCCAATCACGATGTTCTGACCCTTCATATGTTCCGCTGCGGCCTCTTCCGAATAATACGGGCTGCGCCAGCCGTCCTTGGCGACTTCAACATCGCCGAACCGAATTGACAGAAGATCCCGATCTGCCGCGGCACCCGATTTACCGATGGCCATCACCACCCTGCCCCAGTTCGGATCCTGACCCGCGATCGCCGTCTTGATCAACGGCGAATTGGCAATCGCCAATGCATGGGTCTTGGCATCGGCATCACTTGCTGCGCCGGTCACAGAAACCTCTACAAACTTTGTTGCTCCCTCACCGTCCTGAACAACCTGATGCGCAAGGTCGAGCATCAGATCAAAGAGCGCGGTTTTGAATACATCGCTGTTTGTGGCATCAACACCAGACGCGCCCGTGGCGGCCATGATCAAGCTGTCCGAGGTGGACGTATCACTATCAACTGTAATGCAGTTAAATGTCTTGTCGGTATGGTCCGACACCATGGCTTGCAGCGCCGATTGATCGACCAATGCGTCGGTAAAAATATAGACCAGCATCGTCGCCATATCCGGCGCGATCATCCCGGATCCCTTGGCAATACCCGCGATTTTGACGGGTTTGTCGTTGATAATGACCTCGGCAGTCGCCCCTTTGGGAAAGGTATCAGTTGTCATGATGGCCTTGGCAGCTGCCGCTATGCCACCAGCGTCAAGCTGTTTGGTCAGTTCACCCAAGACCGAGGTAATGCGATCATGGGGCAAGGGCTCACCGATCACCCCGGTTGATGAGGTAAAGACCCGCGATTGCGGGACGCCACAGGCGGCCGCTACCGCCGTTGTAATCGCCTCGACCGCAGCTACGCCACCACGCCCGGTAAAGGCATTCGCGTTGCCTGAGTTGACCAAAATCGCCGCACCCTGATCAGATGCGCCACCGATTTTCGCCTGGCAGTCCAAAACAGGTGCCGCGCGTGTTGTGGAACGAGTAAATGTCCCAGCAATTGCTGTTCCGGGGGCCAGTTGGGCCAACATCACGTCAGTTCGACCCTGATACCGTACGCCTGCAGCACAGGTGGCAAATTTCACACCGTCAATAATCGGGAGGTCTGGGAATTGAGCCGGGGCCAGTGGCGATACAGCCGTAATCTTACCCATGATCTATTCAAGCCACTCAACGTTCTTGGTGACTGCGGGATCAATCGTTGCGGCCGCGTCTTTGTTGACGTCTGCCGCGGCTGTCACCTTTTCGATCTCAGCCTGAACAAGGGTCTGCCGGACTTGCAAATCCAGTTCCTCGCGCACGGAGTCCAACGAGGGTGCCTCGGTGATCCGTTTTTCGTTCAGCTTGATTACGTGCCAGCCAAATTGTGTTTTCACCGGGTCTGAAACACTGCCCGCTTCCATACCAGCAACCGCCGTTTCAAATGCCGGAACCATCATACCGGCACCAAACCATCCCAATGATCCGCCGCTGGGGCCTGATGGACCGGTTGATTTTTCCTTTGCCAGTTCGGCAAAGTCTGCCCCACCGCTCAACTCTTCAACTATGGCTTTCGCCTCTTCTTGTGTTTCGACCAGAATATGTGACGCATTGAATTCCTCGCCCAGATCAGCATCGGCGTATTGTTCGTCATAGGCCGCTTGAATTGCTTCCTCTGTTATCGGCTGAGACATCACACTTTCGATCACTTCGGCTGCGGTGACCGACCGGGTTTCATTTTCAAGTGACAGTCTGGCACGGGCAGGCAATTCACCGCTAAAGGTGTCGGCCAGCGCCGTTTGCTGGATCAATTGGTCGAGGATGCCGGAAAACAAGACCTCATCCGGTAGCTGCTGATACTGCTCAGGCAGAGTGGCGCGCGCCACGATCATATGACCAACGGTGATATTCTTGCCGTTTACGGTGGCAACAACAGTGTCAAACGATGTCTCGTCCTGTGCTGTTGCAGGAAGGGCAAAAACGGCTGCCATTACCACAGATGCCAGAAAAGTGCGGGTTTTATGCATGGAATGTCCTATCGTTTCCCGGTGAAGGGGGCTGCTACATTGACAGTGTTTGGTGCGGCCCTTACATCGCCCTATGGGCGCCGCTCGGGTGCTTTATTCACCCGACTATCTATGGGTTGATGAAGGTCTGAGCAAGCAGATCGGCGCAAACATCACAACTTCGGCTGGAGATTACATGCTGGGTATCGGAACAATCGCCAAAAAGGTCTTTGGCACACCCAATGACCGCAAAATCAAGGCGACGCGCCCGCTGGTTGAAAAGATCAACGCGCTTGAACCAGAGTTTGAAAAGCTGAGCGATGAAGGTCTGATAGAAAAGACTGAGGAATTCCGCAAGCGTGCATTGGATGGCGAGAGCCTTGACGACCTTTTGCCTGAAGCCTTTGCCAATTGCCGCGAGGCTGCCCGCCGCACATTGGGCTTGCGTGCGTTTGATACGCAGATGCTTGCTGCGATTTTTCTGCATCAGGGCAATATCTCAGAGCAGAAGACTGGTGAGGGCAAGACCCTGACGGCGTCACTTGCCGCGTATCTGAACGCGCTGACAGGCAAAGGTGTACATATCGTCACGGTTAACGAATATCTGGTGAAGCGTGACGCAGATTGGATGGGCAAGGTATTTGGCGCACTTGGCCTGACCACGGGTGCCGCTGTGTCGAACATGCCAGAGGATGAAAAACGTGCGGCCTATGCATGTGACGTCACTTACGCCACCAACAACGAACTCGGCTTTGATTATCTGCGCGATAATATGAAATCGAACTTGGCCGACATTTTTCAAAAAGAGCATCATTATGCGATCGTCGATGAGGTGGATAGTATCCTGATCGACGAGGCGCGGACACCGCTTATCATTTCCGGTCCATCGCAGGACCGTTCAGAGATGTACCAGGTTGTCGACAAGTTGATTCCGTCCTTGGAGGACGCGCATTTCGAACTGGATGAAAAAACCCGCAACGTAACATTTACCGATGACGGGAATGAGTTTCTTGAGGCGCAGCTTCGTGCTCATGGTTTGCTCGAAGAAGATGCAACTTTATATGACCCTGAAAGCACCACAGTGGTGCATCACGTCAACCAGGGCCTGCGCGCGCATAAACTGTTTCAGCGCGACAAAGATTACATCGTGCGCGACGGCGAGGTGATGCTGATTGATGAATTCACCGGGCGGATGATGCAGGGTCGTCGTTTGTCTGACGGTTTACATCAGGCGATCGAAGCCAAGGAAGGCGTCGATATAAAACCTGAAAACGTGACGTTGGCTTCCGTGACGTTCCAGAATTACTTCCGGCTTTATGAAAAACTGGCTGGCATGACCGGCACAGCCCTGACCGAAGCTGATGAATTTGCCGAGATTTACGGGTTGGGCGTGGTCGAAGTGCCGACAAACCTGCCGGTTGCCCGTGTGGACGAAGACGATGCGGTTTACCGCACAGCCCGCGAAAAATATGAGGCGATGATTGAAAAGGTCAAAGTGGCGAATGCCAAAGGGCAACCTTGTCTTGTCGGGACGACTTCGATCGAAAAATCTGAACAATTGAGCACGATGCTGACAGCCGCAGGGATTGAGCACAATGTTCTGAACGCGCGGCAGCACGAGCAGGAAGCCCAGATCATCGCCGATGCCGGTAAGTATTCTGCGGTAACCATTGCCACGAACATGGCCGGTCGCGGCACCGATATTCAGTTGGGCGGTAACGTCGAGCTGAAGGTTCTTGAAGCGCTTGATGCGGATCCGGATGCCGATCCGGTCGCCGTGCGCAGCAGGATCGAAGCCGAACATGCCGACGAAAAGAAGAAGGTGATAGAGGCTGGTGGTCTTTATGTTCTCGCGTCAGAACGCCACGAAAGCCGCCGCATCGACAACCAGTTGCGGGGCCGCTCTGGCCGTCAGGGTGATCCGGGGCGCACCTCGTTCTTTCTGTCGCTTGAAGATGATCTGATGCGCATCTTTGGTTCTGAACGTCTGGAAAAAGTGTTGACCACGCTTGGCCTGAAAGAGGGCGAAGCGATCATTCACCCATGGGTCAACAAATCGCTTGAGCGCGCACAGGCAAAAGTCGAAGGCCGCAACTTTGACATTCGCAAACAGCTGTTGAAATTCGATGACGTGATGAATGAACAGCGAAAAGTCATCTTTGGTCAGCGCCGCGATATTATGGAAGCGCAGGACCTGAACGAGATTGTTACGGACATGCGTCATCAGGTCATTGATGACCTGATAGACACCTATATGCCGCCCAAAACTTACGCTGATCAATGGGACACCCAAGGGTTCTATGCGGCGGTGATTGAGCAGTTGAACATGGACCTTCCGGTTATTGCATGGTGCGAAGAAGAAGGCGTGGATGATGAGGTTATCCGCGAACGCCTGATTGATGCGACCGACAAGATGATGGCGGACAAAACCAAGGCGTTTGGCGACGAAAACATGCGCAACATCGAAAAACAGTTGTTGCTGCAATCCATCGATGGCAAATGGCGTGATCACTTGATGACGCTGGAACATCTGCGATCTGTTGTTGGGTTCCGTGGGTACGCACAGCGTGATCCGCTGAACGAGTATAAGAACGAGTCCTTTCAGCTGTTTGAAAGCATGCTCGACAGCTTGCGGCAGGATGTGACGCAAAAATTAGGACAGGTCCAACCGATGTCCCCGGAAGAGCAGCGCGCAATGATTGAGGAAATGATGGCGCGTCAATCGGCGATGCAGGCTGATGCAAAAATAGCCGCACCTGATCAGGTAGCTGTTGAACCGCTGGTCGAAGGATTTGACGAAGGTGACCCCGCAACATGGGGTAATCCGGGCCGGAATGATGCCTGCCCCTGCGGGTCCGGAAAGAAATTTAAGCACTGCCACGGGCGGCTTGCCTAAGGTCTGAAAGTGGCTTTTGCCTTCTTTTTGCCTCAAACTCCCCTTTTCAGGGCCATAACCCGGCCCTGATTTTGCGCGATACCTTTACACGAACGATTCCGTGGAGGGGATGGGCAAATGCGGCATATTAAAGAAATGCTGACCGTCGTAGGGACGCTGGGATGTGCTATTGGCATTGGCTTTGTCATGCAAAGTTCGGATGCCGCGCAAAGTCGTTACGGGAACGGTGAGAAGGCAATTGAAGGTTTGACCCCGGCGGTTGCAGAGGTTGATCGTAATGACGCACTTCTAGATGTCCAAGAGATCGAATTGACCTCAGCTGAGTTTGAAACAAACGTGATCGTGCCGGCGGCAGACAGTCAAGTAACAACAGGTTCCGCGCCCAAACTGGCAGAACCCAATGTGCCAGAACCATCTGTTAGCACTGCCTGCGCTGTCACAGCGCAAGCGCGCGCAGTTGCAGCAGCTATGGTGAATTTGAACCTGAACGCATCTTGCCTGCCAGGTGAACGCATGACGGTTCATCACAACGGAATGATTTTTACGGAAACAACTTCTGACACCGGCACATTGAACATCACAGTGCCTGCGCTGGCAAAAGAGGCTGTTTTCATTATCGCCTTTTCAAATGGAGAGGGCGCTGTCGCACAAACCAAAGTCGAAGAACTTGAGGATTTTGACCGGGTTGTGCTGCAGTGGCGGGGCCAAACTGGTTTTCAGATACATGCCCGTGAATTTGGCGCTGATTACGGCTCAAACGGACATATTTGGGCAGACGCACCTGGTGACTTGGCCGATGCGGTGACCGGAAGAAGCGGTATGATCATTGAACTGGGCAATAGCGACGTGCCGGACGCCCTTTTTGCCGAGGTTTACAGCTTTCCCAAAGTAGCGGCATCACAGAGCGGCGAGATCGTGCTGAGTGTCGAGACAGAGGTCAATGCAGTGAATTGCGGCCAGGAAATTGAGGCGCAGTCGTTGGAAGTAAGTGCCGGTGGGCGGATGAAAACGCAGAACTTGTCACTGTCCGTTCCTGATTGCGATGCGATTGGCAACTTTCTGGTGTTGAATAATCTGCTCCAAGACCTGAAAGTCGCGCGTAACTAACGCAACACTCGAGGTCCTATGATCATCGTAAAACGTGCGGCGGTATTCGCTGCACTTTTTCTATTTGTCGGCCTGCCGCTTTTTGCGCAAGACGTCTCGCTGACTTCGCGCGACGGCAAGGTGGAATTGAGCGGGACCTTGTTGGGTTTTGATGGTGAATTTTACAGGCTGTCGACAGATTATGGTGAGTTAACGGTTGATGGATCCGGTGTGTCCTGTGCGGGACCTGGTTGTCCCAACCTTCAGGACTTTGTCGCGGAAATCCAGATGTCTGGTTCTGCCAGCATGGGTGCGGTCCTCATGCCGGCCCTTATTGACGCTTTTGCCCAGCGCAATGAGTACAGTGTGAGTCGAGAAGAGGCTGACCATACGCGGTTTGCCTATCTGCTGACCCGGCTTGACACCGGCAAGCTTGCCGCCCGGTTCGGTTTTCGCGCCACAAATACGGATGAGGGTTTCGCAGATTTGTTGGCGGATGAGGCGGACATCGTCATGGCCTTACGTGAGATACGCAAAGAAGAACGAATTAATGCCCGTGAGGCGGGAATGGGAGATCTGACGGGCGCGAACCGCAGTCGCGTTCTGTCTTTGGACGCTGTTGTGCCGATCGTATCCCTTTCCAATCCGGTCAAGCGCATTTCGCCCTTCGATCTGGCTCAGGTATTTGCCGGAAAGATCACGAATTGGCAGGCGTTCGGCGGCCCGGATGCGCCGATTGATCTGCACCTGCCAAGCGATGCAAGCGGGCTTAACCAGGCAATTGTTGATCAGGTCATGACTCCCGCAAAATTGGATTTGACCGACGCAATCATCCGTCATGCTTTGCCATCTGAGTTGGCCGAAGCTGTCGCCAAGGATACCTTTGCCCTTGGAATCACCAGCTATGCTGAACGGAGCAATACCCAGGTGCTGACGCTCGGCGGGACCTGCGGTTTTGCGCTTGATGCGTCGCGTCGGACGATCAAGACCGAGGATTATCCACTGACCGCGCCGATGTTCCTGTACTTTCCGGCCCGGCGGCTACCGCTGATCGCGCGTGAGTTTCTTGCTTTCACCCGAAGCCCTGACGCGCAGAATGTGATCCGTCGGGCCGGTTTTGTTGATCAAACTCCAGAAGAGATTGCCATTGAAGATCAAGGCAACCGATTTGCCAATGCGATTGCCGTTGCCGGTCCTGAAACGTCATTGGAGGAACTGCAACGCATGACCGCGACGCTTAGCCCGATGGCGCGGTTGACGACCTCGTTCAGATTTGAGGCGGGGTCCATCCGGCTGGATGCGCAATCGCGGTCAAATGTGCAGCAGTTGGCCCGCGCGCTGGAGCAAGGTACCTATGATGCCCGGCAGCTTTTGTTCGTGGGTTTCAGTGACGGGGATGGTGCCGCAAAGTCGAACCGGGACATCGCCCTGCGCCGGGCCGAAGCGGTGTTGCGGGCGGTCAGTGCAGCGGCGGTGACGGCGAACCTGGACCGGGTCAATCTGGGTGTGGATGCCTTTGGTGAGGCGATGCCGATGGCTTGTGATGACAGCGATTGGGGTCGCCAGGTGAACCGCCGGGTCGAGGTTTGGGTGCGCTGAAAAGCGCGTCGGTATCACGTCGGTATTTTGTCGGTGTCGCGTCTGTGCCTTTGGGCTAGAGATATCCTTCGGCCCGAAAGCTGAGTTCGCGCGATGTGCCGATGATCAGATGATCATGCAGTTCCAGCCCCAACGCGTCACAGGCGGCCGCAACCTGCTTGGTCATTTCAATGTCAGATGCCGACGGTGTGGGGTCACCCGAGGGGTGATTGTGCACCAGAATGAGCGCGCTGGCGTTGAGCTCAAGCGCGCGTTTGGCGACCTCGCGCGGATAGACGGGAACATGATCGACGGTGCCTTTTGCCTGTTCCTCATCCCCGATCAGTACATTTTTGCGGTCAAGATACAGCACCCGAAATTGTTCCGTTTCGCGGTGCGCCATGGTGGTGTGACAATAATCAAGCAGTGCATCCCAACTGGAGACGACATGCTGCTGGAGGACCCGGGACCGGGCCATGCGGTGGGCCGATGCCTCAACGACCTTGAATTCGATGATCACGGCGTCACCCACGCCGGAGATGTCGCGCAGACGTGCCTCCGGCGCGGTGATCACCCGGTTGAAGTCACCGAACCGGGCCATCAGGGCGTGGGCGAGCGGTTTGACATCACGCCGGGGGATCGCACGGAACAGCACCAGTTCGAGCAATTCATAATCCGGCATGGCCGCTGGCCCGCCCTGTATGAACCGCGTGCGCAGGCGTTGGCGGTGGTCGATCAGGTAGGAGGGCTGTTTGCCAGAAGGGAGTGAGGCGACAGGTGCGTCGTCCAGCAGAAAGGGCAGCGGTTTTTCGGCGAATGACGAGGTGCTTTTGTCCATATCCATGAGACTGCTTACGGATGGTTAGGATATGGTTAAAAACCGAACAGCGTAGGCTGAAATGGTTTTGCAGGGTGATTTGGGTTGAGCCAGCGCGGGCCGTTCACTTTGGTGGATCATCTAGCGGTTATTGAGGCGACTTGCATATCAGCTTAACCTAATCTGCAAAGCCGCCGCCATACCCATAAGTCTGGAAAGGAAAACGCCGCATGATTGCCTACGTTACCGTCGGTGCTGATGACATCGCGCGCGCGAAGCGGTTTTATTCTGCGTTTCTGCCAGCGCTTGAATACGGACTAAAGGAAGGTCCTGAGGGTCTAAGTTATGCGCTGCCCGTCCCGCCGGGCCAGTCGCCCATTTTGCCGGATTTCTACGTGAAACCAACCTTCGATGGGCGCGCTGCGTCGGCTGGGAACGGTTCTATGGTCGCATTCGAGGCGCACAATCAGAGCCAGGTTCGTGAACTTCACGCCGCAGCACTTGCCGCAGGCGGATCTGACGAAGGCCCGCCGGGCTTTCGCGCGTCATATGGACCTCATTTTTATGTTGGCTACCTTCGCGACCCTCAGGGCAACAAGATCGCCTTGTTTTGCAGCAATCCGAATGAGCCCGGTCGAGACGGATAATAGGGGTATCGTTGATCAGCCCTTCATCGAATCCCAGAACGTTTTGACGCTTGAGAAGAAGCTGCTGCTTTCGGGGTTGTTGTTTTGGGCTTCGCCCTCGAATTCTTTCAGCAACTCTTTCTGACGGCTGGTCAGGTTTACCGGCGTTTCGACGGCGAGTTCGATGATCATGTCGCCGGTGCCGCCGCCTCTGAGTGGTGGCATGCCTTTACCGCGCAGGCGCATCTGGCGGCCCGATTGGCTGCCTGCGGGGATTTGCACGCGGCCACGACCCCCGTCGATAGTTGGAACTTCAATATTGCCGCCAAGCGCTGCGGTGCTCATGGAGACAGGGACGCGGCAAAACAGGTTGGCCCCGTCGCGTTCAAAGAGTTCGTGATCGGCAACTTCGATAAAGATGTAGAGATCCCCGGATGGCCCACCGCGCATGCCCGCTTCACCTTCTCCGGCCAAGCGGATACGGGTCCCGGTTTCGACACCGGCGGGAATGTTCACGGACAGTGAGCGGTCTTTTTCAACCCGGCCTGCTCCCCGGCAGGTCTTGCAAGGGTTTTTGACGATCTGACCCATGCCCGAACAGGTTGGGCAGGTGCGTTCAACGGTGAAGAAACCCTGTTGTGCGCGGACTTTGCCCATGCCCGAACAGGTGGGGCATGTGCTGGGTTCTGCGCCGCCTTCGGCCCCAGAGCCATTGCAGCCATCACATTGGATCGCGGTTGGAACGTTGATGGATTTTTGCAGGCCAGCAAATGCATCTTCGAGCGATATCCGCAGGTTATAGCGCAGGTCCGCGCCACGGGCGGCACGGCGTCCGCCCCCCTGAGCGCCACCACGCCCACCCATGAAATCGCCAAACAGGTCATCGAATACGTCTGAGAATGCAGAGGAAAAATCACCTTGACCGCCGCCAAAGCCGCCACCGGGTCGGCCGCCGCCGCCCATGCCCCCTTCAAACGCCGCATGGCCATAGCGGTCGTAAGCGGCCTTTTTGTCGGCGCTTTTCAATACTTCATAGGCCTCGTTTGCTTCTTTGAACTGTGCCTCGGCTTTCGGATTGTCGCCATTGCGGTCCGGGTGCAGCTCTTTCGCTTTGGTGCGATAGCCCTTTTTGATTTCATCGGCAGAGGCCCCTTTGGCAACGCCAAGCACCTCGTAATAACACCGTTTTGCCATGGGATAAGCTCCTGCTTGTGGAACGAGATGGGCCGGCCCGCCTGACGGACCGGCCCAGTCAATAGGTTCCTAGAACACGCTTACGCGCGCTTGTCGTCGTCCAGATCTTCAAATTCGGCATCGACGATGTCGTCGTCGCCATGTGCGGCATCCGCAGCGGTGGCGACATCGTCGTCATCTTCCTGAGCGGCCTTGTAGATCGCTTCGCCCAGTTTCATTGCCGCTTCTGTTACGTTCTGGATGCCGGATTTGATCTTGTCGGCATTGTCGTTTTCCAGTTCGTCTTTCAGCGCGGCGATGGCCAGTTCGATCGCTTCAACGGTGGTCGGATCAACCTTGTCGGAATGCTCTTCCACAGATTTCTCTGTGGAGTGGATCAGGCTTTCTGCCTGGTTCCGTGCATCGACCAGCGTGCGGCGTTCTTTATCAGCTTCCGCATTCTCTTCGGCGTCCTTGACCATTTTTTCGATGTCCTCATCGGACAAACCGCCAGAGGCCTGGATCGTGATCTTTTGTTCCTTGCCTGTGCCCTTGTCCAAAGCACCCACGGACACGATGCCGTTGGCGTCGATGTCAAAGGTCACTTCGATCTGGGGCATGCCACGTGGGGCAGGCGGGATGTTTTCAAGGTTAAAGGCACCGAGGATCTTGTTGTCGGCGGCCATTTCGCGTTCACCCTGGAAACAGCGGATTGTCACAGCGTTCTGGTTGTCTTCGGCTGTGGAAAACACCTGAGACTTCTTGGTCGGGATCGTTGTGTTGCGGTCGATCAGGCGTGTGAACACGCCGCCAAGAGTTTCGATGCCCAAGGACAATGGTGTGACGTCGAGCAGAACAACGTCCTTGACGTCGCCTTGCAGAACACCAGCCTGAATTGCTGCACCGAGGGCCACAACTTCGTCCGGGTTCACACCTTTGTGTGGCTCTTTGCCAAAGAACTTGGTCACTTCTTCCACGACTTTCGGCATGCGGGTCATACCGCCCACAAGCACGACTTCGTCGATGTCCTTGGCGGTCAGACCAGCATCTTTCAACGCGGCTGCGCAAGGTTTCATCGAGGCTTTGATCAGGTCACCAACAAGGCTTTCCAGCTTGGCGCGGGTCAGCTTCATCACCATGTGCAGTGGTGAGCCGTCTTTGCCCATGGAAATAAATGGCTGGTTGATTTCAGTCTGTGAAGACGAGGAAAGTTCAATCTTGGCTTTCTCAGCCGCTTCTTTAAGACGCTGGAGCGCCATCTTGTCTTTGGTCAGGTCCACGCCGTTCGATTTCTTGAACTCATCCGCGAGGTAGTTGACGATGCGCATGTCAAAGTCTTCACCACCCAGGAAGGTATCGCCATTGGTGGATTTTACCTCGAACAGGCCGTCGTCAATCTCAAGGATGGTCACGTCGAATGTACCACCACCGAGGTCATAGACCGCGATTGTTTGGGTGTTTTCCTTGTCGAGGCCATAGGCAAGTGCGGCGGCTGTTGGTTCGTTGATGATCCGCAGCACTTCAAGGCCAGCAATTTTGCCGGCGTCTTTGGTGGCCTGACGCTGGGCGTCGTTGAAATAGGCAGGGACAGTGATCACGGCCTGTGTGACTTCTTCGCCAAGGTAGGATTCAGCGGTTTCTTTCATCTTACCGAGGATGAAGGCAGAGATTTGTGAAGGGGAGTATTTCTCACCCTTGGCTTCGACCCATGCGTCACCGTTGCCGCCGTCAATCACGTTGAAAGGCAGGTTTTTCTTGTCCTTGGCCAGGTTCGCATCGTCGTTGCGGCGGCCAATCAGGCGTTTGACGCCAAAAATCGTGTTGTCCGGGTTTGTGACGGCTTGCCGTTTGGCAGGCTGACCAACCAGACGCTCATCATCCGTAAAAGCGACGATTGAGGGGGTTGTGCGTGCGCCTTCCGCGTTTTCGATCACGCGAGGCTGGCTGCCGTCCATAATGGCGATGCAGCTGTTTGTCGTTCCGAGGTCAATACCAATTACTTTGGCCATATTTTCGATCCCTTTTTGAGTTCAAGGCGATGACACGAGACAAAGGCCCGTTGCGGCACCATTGTCCCGATCTGATGATGCTTTGGGCTTAGGCCCGCAGCGGTTCGGAGGGTATATAAGGAGCGGAATTGGACCCTGCAACCATTGCGAGGGCAAGGAAACCGGGAATCTGAGATGATTTTTGCGAAATTGTGACAGGAAGGGTAAATTTATGACGGTTTTGCGGGTCAGAGGCTTTGAAATCCACAAAGGATTCTTGGAGCAATCGGCCCAGTCACAGATGCTGTCAGCCATCCGCCGCGTCGTTCAGGCGGCCCCTCTGTTCCGGCCCGATACGCCTTATGGCAAGCAGATGTCGGTCAGGATGTCGGCGGCGGGTAAATACGGCTGGTTTTCGGACAGCACCGGGTATCGGTATGTGACCACGCATCCCAATGGCAAACCCTGGCCGCCGATCCCAAACGAAGTGATGCAGGTGTGGGATGCGTTAACCGGGTTGGATCGGCGACCGGAATGCTGTCTGATCAACTATTATGATGCAGATGCGCGGATGGGCTTGCATCAAGACAAGGATGAAGCAGATTTTCGATGGCCCGTGGTGTCGATCTCTTTGGGCGATGAGGGCCTGTTTCGCATGGGAAATGTGACGCGCGGCGGCAAGACGGAATCGATTTGGCTGCAGTCAGGGGATGTGGTTGTGATGGGCGGCGATGCGCGCCTGACCTATCATGGGGTGGACCGGATCAGGGCACAGTCATCGACATTCCTGCGCGACGGTGGGCGCATCAATCTGACGCTGCGCGTGGTTGAGTGAGGCAATTATTGAATGAGGTTGGGAGCTGTTTTTGCACTGTGCAGGCGTGCAACACGGATGGCAGCGCTGGCCGAGGGTCTGGACGGTATTTGAAAAAGGGTGAAACGGGCAAGCGCGATTGATCTCTATCGGCGCGCATTCCAGCTCATGGATGCATGTTTGCGGGTATAGAATTCGCCCATCAGCCCGATCATGAGCAACACCAACCCGACCCAAAGGGGGTATTCCCAGTTGCTGTAGCGTGGATTGTAATTAATGAAGGCAAAGCCGCGCGCCTGATCAATGGCGTGAAACAGTGGGTTCCAGTCAAACATCGCCAGCATGAAGCTTGGCAATGTATTGGCCAGGAACATTTTGCCAGACGCAATCATATTGGCGCGCTGGTAGATCGTCGAAAAGAGGCCGACGAATGTGGGGAACCAAGGCTTTAGCGCCAAAAGCACCATGCCGAGCGCGCATCCTGTAAACCAGGCGATCAATAGCATGCCGAATGCGGCAATGGGTTGTTCAATTTGGAGAGGCGCAAAAGCCACGTGATAGGCCGCGAGGATCACACATAGTGACAGCACCTGAATATAGAGCGCGCCCATGGCAGCCGAGGCGATGGCAATAACGGTGGTCATTGGCGCATGTTGCATCATCGGACTTGCGGGCCCTTCGGAACCGGCGACCGCACCAACGGCCTTGGAATGGGTCATGTAGAGAAAGATCCCGGACATGATATAGATCAGAAAGTCGCCCCGGACGGCAGAGCGTCTGAGGCCGAGCACAGAGAACATAATGTAAAAGGCACCGACAAACATGACCGCTTGCATCATGTTCATGAAGATGGCGACAAAAGCATTGTTGTGCTGTTTGCGCACATTGCGCACGACTGAGTGGTATATCAGCTCGGCCATCGCTGCAGCCGAGGCAAAACTGCCAGTGGGCTTTCGTCTGGATTGGAACATGTTCTGCTGCTTTCGTTGATGCCCTAGGCTTGCACGGAATTCTTGCTGTTCCGTTAGCTCGGCATCATAAGAGGAAACGATATACTAATCAACGAAAGCCGAAGGGGCCCGAGCAGATGGATTACGACAAGTTGGTAAGGGTGATGCGCAAGCTGTCGATTGAGGCGGGCGATAGGATTATGGAGATCTATGGTCAGGACGAATTCGATGTCAAAGCCAAGTCTGACGACAGTCCGGTAACCGCTGCCGACGAGGCCGCCGATGCGATCATTTCTGCAGGTCTGCGCGCGGCATTTCCCGATGTGATGCTGGTGACAGAAGAACAGGCAGCAACGCACACGGCGCAAGGCGATACATTTTTGATTGTCGATCCGCTTGATGGGACCAAGGAGTTTATTCACCGCCGGGGCGATTTTACCGTGAACATTGCGCTTGTGGAAGGCGGCGTTCCAACGCGGGGTGTTGTCTATGCACCGGCCAAATCACGCATGTTTTTTACGCAGGCAGATGGTCAATCGGTCGAAGAAACCGGGACCTTCTCAAAGGATGAAGTGGGCAGTGTCGCGCCAATAACAGTCTCTAATGCGGACAATAATGCGTTAATGGTGGTGGCGTCAAAATCCCACCGGGATCAGGCGACCGACGATTACATCGCAAAATATAACGTTCAGGACATGAAGAGTGCCGGATCGTCGCTGAAGTTCTGTTTGGTGGCAACGGGGGAGGCGGATCTCTATCCGCGTCTGGGCCGGACAATGGAATGGGATACCGCAGCTGGGCATGCTGTGCTGGCCGGTGCTGGTGGTGCCGTTGTGCGGTTCGACGATCTGACCCCACTGACTTACGGCAAGAGTGATTTTGCCAACCCTTTCTTTATCGCCCATGCCCCCGGCGTCGCATTGGAGCCCGCCTGATGTCTGTCCTGATTGTCATCCCCGCCCGCTTTGCATCAAGCCGGTATCCCGGCAAACCCTTGGCAACACTAAAGGGTGCCAGCGGCGTCTCGCGCAGCTTGATTGAACGATCATGGCGTGCGGCCCGCGAGGTGAAGGGTGTGGACAAGGTCGTGATTGCCACAGATGATGACCGGATCAAAGAAGCGGCAGAGGCATTCGGTGCCGATGTGGTCATGACCTCCGTCGCCTGTGGAAACGGGACAGAGCGCTGTGCAGAAGCGCATGCCGCACTGGGTGGTGGGTTTGAGATTGTCGTGAACCTGCAAGGTGACGCACCGCTGACGCCGCACTGGTTTGTTGAGGGCTTGGTTCAGGGGTTGCGGGACGCACCGCAGGCAGAGATCGCAACGCCGGTTCTGCGCTGTGACGGGGCAACGCTGAACAGTCTTTTGGCAGATCGCAAAGCGAATCGTGTGGGCGGGACAACTGCGGTTTTCGCCTCGGATCATCGTGCGATGTATTTTTCAAAAGAAGTCGTGCCATTCACCTCAAAGCCTTATGCAGACACTGATATGACGCCTGTTTTCCATCACGTTGGTGTTTATGCTTATCGGCCGGATGCACTGGCCGCCTATCCAACCTGGCCCGCAGGACCGCTGGAGCAGCTTGAGGGGTTGGAGCAATTGCGCTTTATGGAAAGTGGGCGTTCGGTGTTGTGCGTTGAAGTTGAGGCCAGAGGCCGGGCTTTTTGGGAGCTGAACAACCCCGAAGATGTGGCAAAAATAGAGTCTATGATGGCAAAAATGGGTATTGAATGACCCAATTGCCAGTCAGCGTTGTTATCGTCAGCCGGGGTCGGCCGGAGGAACTTCAGCGCTGCCTTTTGGGTGTCTCGCAGCTTCAGTATCCGATGTTTGAAGTGGTTGTTGTCGCGGACCCTGACGGGGTTCGGGCAGCACAGAATATGCCTTTTGCAGATGGTCTTAAGGTGCTGTCCTTTGATGAGCCAAATATTTCTGCGGCGCGCAATCTGGGTTTGGTCCATGCGGCCGGAGAAGTTGTTGCGTTTATTGACGATGACGCTGTGCCGGAACCACAATGGCTGCGCTATCTGGTAGCCCCCTGCGCGCAATCAGACGTCGCGGCGATGAGTGGCTTTGTCCGGGGGCGCAACGGGATATCGTACCAATGGAAGGCCCGCAGTCTGGACGCGCTGGGCGAGGCGCATGATCTGGATGTGAACATGCAGCAGGCCAGCATTCTAAAGCCCCCGAAGGGCCGCGCAATCAAGACAGAAGGCACGAATATGGCCTTTCGCCGGAGTGTCCTGATTGAGCTTGGTGGGTTCGACCCTGCGTTTCACTATTATTTGGATGAAACGGACCTCAACATGAGGTTGGCAAGCGCAGGTCATACAACGGCGATTGTGCCAATGGCCGAGGTTCATCATGGGTTTGCACCCAATCCGATGCGCACGAAAGCACGTGTGCCCTTTGATCTCTTTGATATCGGGGCAAGCTGGGCTGTCTTTCAGCGCAAGCACGTTGCCGAAAGTTTGCACAAGGATCAGTGGGGTCGGCTGCGCGCGCAAGAGCGGCATCGGTTGTTGCGGCATATGATAGGCGGTGGGTTGGAGCCGCGCGATGTGCCGCGCCTGATGCGCCGTCTCGCTCAGGGTTATCTTGACGGTCAGCAGCGGCGTTTTGGAAAAACCACGCTGCCCAATCATCCTGTCGCGCCGTTCGAGGCATTTCCGGCTGGTCGGCGGAAAAGTTCCTTTGTGCCGACACGTCCGATGCGCTTCAAGAAAGACTACGCTATGGCGGTGGAGCGGACGAAGAATGGTGAAATTGTTACTCTGCTGAACCTGTCGCGGACGGTGGTCTATCATAAGCTGAGGTTTGATCGTGGCGGCATCTGGATTCAAAGTGGTGGCATTTACGGGAAGGCAGACAGAAAAGATGATATGGTTTGCATCACGACAAGGGCGCGGCGCATCGCAAAGGAACGGGCGCGCGTTGCTTCTCAGCGTGGATTAAGCGAAGATTGAGAAGAATAGTATCATACTGTAACGGAAAAATGCGTTAGATATCGAAGAATGGCCTATATCTGAAGATGGTGCGATTGGATGATCACCGATAGCTGATGCAACCTAACAAGAGTTTGTAAGGATAGAGATGCGTAGGAAAGTAACGAAAGCAATTTTTCCCGTGGCAGGCATGGGAACCCGGTTTTTACCGGCAACCAAGTCGGTACCAAAAGAGATCATGACTTTGGTCGATCGTCCCCTCATTCAATATGCAATTGATGAGGCGCGGGCAGCCGGGATCAAGGAGTTCATCTTTGTGACATCTCGGGGAAAGGGTGCGCTTGAAGATTACTTTGACCATGCGCCGCAGTTGGAGCAGGAGCTGAAAAAGAAGAAAAAGACCGAGCTTCTTCAGATCCTGAAAAACACCAACATGGAAAGTGGTGCGATTGCCTATATCCGGCAGCACCGGGCGTTGGGTTTGGGGCATGCGGTCTGGTGTGCCCGGCGGCTGATCGCGAACGAACCTTTTGCGGTGATCCTGCCAGACGATGTGATCGCGGCGGAAAAACCGTGTTTGCAGCAGATGGTTGAGGCCTATGCGGAAACCGGCGGTAACATGGTTGCCGCGATGGAGGTGGAGCCGGAACGCTCGTCTTCCTATGGTATGCTGGATGTGGCCGAGGATCTGGGTCAGTTGGTTAAGGTCAAAGGCATGGTTGAAAAGCCAGCTGCCGATAAGGCCCCGTCAAATCTGGCCGTGATCGGGCGCTATATCCTGACACCAAATGTTTTGCAGAACCTGAACCAATTGAAATCGGGCTCAGGTGGTGAAATTCAACTGACCGACGCCATTGCGCGTGAGATTGAACAGAGCAGAAACGTCTATGGCTATCGGTTCCGGGGTCAGAGGTTTGATTGTGGCTCTAAATCAGGGTTTTTGCAGGCAAC
This sequence comes from Sulfitobacter sediminivivens, assembly GCF_042611115.2. Lineage (NCBI taxonomy): Bacteria > Pseudomonadati > Pseudomonadota > Alphaproteobacteria > Rhodobacterales > Roseobacteraceae > Sulfitobacter > Sulfitobacter sediminivivens. The sequence goes on along the minus strand of NZ_JBHGAR020000001.1, from coordinate 27,064 downwards.
TGTTGCCTTTGGGCTGGCACGTGAAGAATTGCGCGACGACCTGAGCGCGTATCTGCGCAGCATCATGCAGATCGACAAAGCGGCTCAGTAATACAGGCAAGGACGCAACGATGAATAATATTCTTGTCACGGGCGGGGCGGGATATATCGGGTCACATGCGTGTAAGGCGTTAAAGGCCGCCGGATTTATACCAGTCACCTATGACAATCTAATTACGGGCTGGCAGGAATCGGTCAAATTTGGCCCGTTCGAGAGGGGCGATTTGCTGGATCGTGCGCGATTGGATCAGGTTTTCGCACAGTATCAACCCGTTGCCGTGATGCATTTTGCAGCACTCAGCCAAGTGCCCGAGAGCATGGCGGAGCCGGGAAAGTACTGGCGAAACAATGTCATGGGGTCGCTCACTTTGATTGAAGCTGCTGTTGCGGCAGGATGTTTGAACTTTGTTTTCTCATCAACCTGCGCGACATATGGCGACCAAGACAATGTCGTGCTGGACGAGAACAGCGCACAGTTTCCGATCAACGCTTATGGCGCTTCCAAACGTGCGATCGAAGAAATTCTGCGAGATTTTGAGACGTCAAATGACCTGCGCCATGTGATTTTTCGCTACTTTAACGTGGCAGGCGCAGATCCTGGTGGCGAGGTCGGCGAATTCCACCAGCCAGAAACTCATCTGGTGCCTCTCATGTTGGATGCGATTGACGGAAAACGCGATGCTTTGACGATCTTTGGGACAGATTACGACACGCCCGATGGCACCTGTATCAGAGACTATGTGCACGTCTGCGACTTGGTGGATGCGCATGTTCTGGGTCTGAAATGGCTCAAGGACGGCAAGGGAAGCCGGGTGTTCAACCTTGGCACTGGTTCGGGGTTTTCGGTGCGCGAGGTGATTGATCACAGCCGCGAAGTTACCAATCGCGCGGTGCCTTACAATGAGGGTCCAAGGCGCGCGGGGGACTGCGTCAAGCTGGTTTCCGGGTCGCAACGGGCGATTGATGAACTGGGGTGGAAACCAGAGCGTTCAACGCTTCGGCAGATGATCACGGATGCATGGAGATGGCACCAGACAGGCCATTACGACGCCTAGATGCCCGGCGCGCGGCTGATTGATCTGACACGCAGTTTGCGGCGGGCCGGGCGGATTGCGACAGGGGTGGATAGGGTCGAACATGCCTATTTAGAGCAGTTTTTGGCGGATGACGTTCCTCTTTTCGGGCTGGTGCGCACGCCCTTTGGTTACATTCTTCTGGATCGGAATGGCATGCGGGCTTTCCTGGACCGGATTGATGGAAGGGTCCCCTGGGGCGAGGTTGATTTGATTTCGCGATTGCCGCAACGGCGGAGCATCGCGCAACAACGCGCAGAAAGTGATGTTCGGCGGTTGGCAAGGGCGCGGGTGTTGCCAAGCAGATTGTCCAAATTACTGTCCGAGGTCTTGCCGGACGGATTTGTTTACTTCAACGTTGGGCATAGCAATTTGACGGACCGGGTTCTGGGTGCCATTCATAGAAGCGGCGGTCGCATTGCCGCGATGGTGCATGATGTGATCCCGTTGGAACACCCCGCGTTTCAGCGCGCAGAAACCATTGAACCCTTTCGTGACAAAATGCGCCGGATCAGCACCTGCGCCGATTGGGTGATATACAATTCGAATGATACGCGCGAACGTGCTGAAAAATTCATGCAAGGTTGGGGGCGTGTGCCACCCGCCATCGTGGCGCACCTGGGTTCTGAGGTGCCGCGTGCTGATGTCAGCCAGTTGCCAGAAGGGCTGACGCTTGATCGGCCCTATTTCGTCACTGTTGGTACGATTGAGCCTCGAAAGAACCACGCGTTCCTTTTGGATATTTGGGACGAACTGGGTGCTGCGGCCCCGCCGCTGTTTATCTGTGGAAGCCGGGGATGGAATAACGAGGTTGTGTTTGCGCGGCTGGACCAATCACCGGTTGAAAGCAACGTTCATGATTTGTCCGGCTTGAGCGATCAGGCACTCGCCGCACTTGTCCAAGGGAGTGCCGGAGCCCTGTTTCCCAGCCTTGCTGAGGGTTACGGATTTCCCCCAATCGAAGCTTTAGCCCTTGGATCGCGTGTTTTATGCAACGATTTACCGGTTTTCGGGGAAATTTTAGGCAATAGACCCGTTTACGCACCTGTATCGGACCGGTATTTGTGGATAAATACGATAAAGAATTGGGAAGAAAGCCCGCCACAGGCGCAAAATGTTGATCTTTTTGTCGGGCCAAGTTGGTCCGATCATTTCAAGACCGTGTTAAGGTTAAGATGATAGCGCATGGGTACGAGCGGTAGTTCCCTGAAGATAGAGGGCGGTTTTGGGATTAATCCAGTCATATCGGCTGAGGCTTCAACGGAAGCGGTGGCGCATTCGTGCGTTCCGAAAACGTCGGGAATTGAAACGTGTTGCGAACCGGACCGGGCAAATCCGGACGGACGATCTGCTGTTGTTTTGCACCCAGCGGAATGAACGGATCAGGCTGCCTTATTTTCTTGATTATTATCGCGAGATGGGTGTCGGCCATTTCTTTTTTGTCGACAATGACAGCACGGATGGATCGCTGGATTATCTGGCCGATCAGCCGGATGTGTCGGTTTGGCGGACAAAGGCGAGCTATAAAAGCGCGCGGTTTGGCGTTGACTGGCTGAACTGGCTGCAGATGAAGTATGCCCATGGACATTGGGCGCTTACCGTCGATCCTGACGAATTTCTGGTTTACCCCTTTTGTGACACGCGGCCATTGCGGGCCCTGACCGATTGGCTTGATGCGTCGTCGATCAAGTCATTCTCGGCGATGCTGTTGGACATGTATCCAAAGGGGCGGCTGGACGAACAGCCTTATCGAGAAGGGCAGAACCCGGTTGATATCGCGTCTTGGTTTGACAGCGGCAATTACACGATCTCGCGAAATCATCTGTTTACGAACCTTTGGATTCAGGGTGGGCCACGGGCACGGGTGTTTTTCCCTGATGAGCCTGCAAAAGCACCCGCCTTGAACAAGATCCCCCTGGTCAAGTGGGACAAGCGGTATACCTATGTCAGTTCAACACACATGCTGCTTCCGCGGGGTTTGAACCAGGTCTACGATGAATGGGGTGGCGAAAAAGCTTCAGGTGTCCTCCTACACACAAAATTCTTGGATACTTTTGGCACCAAGGCGACAGAAGAGCTGGAGCGCGGTCAGCACTACGCTAGTTCGGTTGAATATAAGGCCTATGCAGAGCGGCTAAAGGATGATCCGCAGCTTTGGTGCAAGTGGTCGGAACGATATATCAACTGGCGGCAGCTCGAGATTCTGGGTTTGATGTCCAAAGGAAACTGGGCATGAGCGTCGGTATCGTCATGCTTGTCCACACCGCGTTGGGGCGCGCCGAACAGGTCGCCCGACATTGGGCAGCGGCGGGTTGCCCGGTTGTGATCCACATCGACAAAAGCGTACCGCGCCGGACCCATGATGCATTTATATCGGCGTTGTCCGATTTGGACGCGATCGAATATTCAAAACGATACCGTTGTGAATGGGGGACATGGGGCATCGTTGCCGCATCCCAGGCGGCGTCAGAGATGATGCTCGCCAGCTTTCCACAGGTTCGGCATGTGTATCTGGCATCAGGGTCGTGTCTGCCGCTTCGGCCCGTCGAAGAACTGATTGATTATCTGGATCAACGCCCCCGCACTGACTTTATCGAAAGCGCCACCACATCCGACGTCCCTTGGACTGTTGGCGGGTTGGATGAGGAGAGGTTTACCTTAAGATTCCCGGTGTCATGGAAAAAGAACCGCTACTTTTTTGATCGGATTGTTGAGCTTCAGCGACGTCTGGGCCTGCGTCGCAAAATGCCAAACGGAATTGTGCCCCACATGGGGTCGCAATGGTGGTGTTTGTCCCGGCAGACACTTTCGGCGATCCTTCAAGATCCGGAACGATCAACCTACGATAAGTTTTTCAAGCAGGTCTGGATCCCCGATGAATCGTATTTTCAGACGTTGGCACGGCAGTATTCAACCAAAATCGAAAGCCGGTCTTTGACATTGTCCAAATTCGACTTTCAGGGCAAACCGCATATTTTCTACGATGATCACCTGCAGCTTTTGCGTCGGTCAGATTGCTTTGTCGCGCGCAAAATATGGCCCTATGCGGATCGTCTGTATGAGGCGTTTTTAACCGATGCTGCCGGTGCGATGAAGAAGACCGAACCGAACCCCGGCAAGATCGACCGAATTTTTGCCAAGGCGGTTGAACGTCGGACCCGGGGTCGGTCGGGTTTATATATGCAAAGCAGATTTCCAAATGAGGATTGGGAAAACGGCGTTACCGCGGCACCCTATTCCATGTTTCAGGGCTTTACCGATCTGTTTGAGGATTTTGAACCATGGCTGGCCAAGGCGACGGGTGCGCGGGTGCATGGACATTTATTTGCCAAGGACGCGGTATATTACGCTGACGGCCAGTCGGCGATTAACGGTGCGCTGGCAAGTTCTGCGACCTTGCGCGACTATAATAACAAGGGGTTTCTGACCAACCTGATCTGGAACACCCGTGGGGAACGGCAATGCTTTCAGTTTGGTCCGGCCGATAACCAGGACATCAACTGGCGTGTGGCCAAGGATCCAAACGCGCAGGTTTCGGTGATCACGGGTGCCTGGGCGGTGCCCTTGTTCCGGTCAAACCTTGATTTTGCTGAAATCAGAAGCACCGCGGCGAAACTGCAGAAGATCGAAAGCGAACATATGGATGTTTTGCGGTCGCCTTACACCAAGGCCCGTGTGCGCATCTGGACCATGGCAGAGTTTATCGAGGCCCCAATGGAGCCGTTGCAGGGTATCCTTGACGAGATTGGGCGCATGAAACTGCGACGGCTGTCAGAGGCCCCCAGAATGGCCGATCTCAACGGGTTTGGTCAGTTCCTGCAGAACCTCAAGAATCAGGGTATGCACCCGTATCTGATGGGCGACTTTCCTGCCGAACGCGGGATTGATTCGCCGCGAAAGACGACGCGCAAACCCTACATGGTGCAATAACGGATGAGCGCAAAATTTGATTCATTCGTGGTGTTTGCGGAAATGCGCACGGGGTCTAACTTTCTTGAGGCCAACCTGAACGCCTTTGCTGGCATCGCCTGTCATGGAGAGGCGTTTAACCCGCATTTTCTGGGATATCCGCACAATGAGCCGATCCTGGGCGTCGATCTGGCCAAACGGAATGCTGATCCGGGTGCTTTGTTAAGTGCAATTCGCGATGATCCCACAGCGCTTAGTGGGTTTCGATATTTCCATGATCATGATCCAAGGGTGTTCGATACATTTGTCGATGATCCGCGTTGTGCCAAGATCGTTCTGACCCGAAATCCCGTTGACAGCTATGTGAGTTGGAAGATTGCCCAGGCAACGGGGCAATGGAAATTGACGGATATGAAGGCGCATAAGTCGGCACAGGCAGTGTTTGACAGTGGCGAATTCGAAACCCACCTTGAGGCGCTTCAGGCGTTTCAGTTGCTTTTACTGAACAGATTGCAAACCACTGGCCAGACCGCGTTCTACGTGGCGTATGAAGATTTGCAGAGCGTCGAGGTCATGAACGGGTTGGCCAAGTATCTGGGTGTGGATGACACGTTGGAGTCGCTTGATAAGAACCTGAAAAAGCAAAATCCAAGTCCGGTTTCCGCCAAGGTCAGCAATTACGATAATATGGTGCAGGCGCTGTCGCGTCTGGATCGGTTCGACCTGACACGCACGCCGAACTTCGAACCACGGCGCGGGCCAAATGTGCCGTCCTATGTTGTCGCCGCTGAATCCTCTTTGGTCTATATGCCCCTGCGCAGTGGTCCGCAGGCCCAGGTGCTGGATTGGATGGCGGCACTGGACGGTGTTTCAAAGAGTGAGTTGCAGACCAAACTGTCGCAAAAGGATTTGCGACAGTGGAAACGCAAACACCCCGGACACCGCAGCTTTACCGTATTACGGCATCCGGTGCAGCGGGCGCATGATGCGTTTTGCCGTCATATTCTGACCACCGGCAGGGGCAGCTACCTGCAGCTGCGCAACACCTTGGTGCGGCGCTACAAGATGCCGTTGCCGGCGGGTGGGCCGGATGAGACCTATGACCTTGCGGCGCACGGCGCTGCTTTCGCGGCATTTCTGACCTTTCTGAAAGGGAATCTGTCAGGGCAAACCGCAATCCGGGTCGATCCGGCATGGTGCACGCAGGCGCAGGCGATCATGGGATTTGGCGAAGTATGCCTGCCAGACCGGATCATACGTGAGGCCGATATGGCGGGGGAATTGCAAGAGATCGCAAGGGCTGTGGGGCGCGCGGACGCGCCTGAACTGGGTGCGGGTCAACCGGACCAGCCATTTGAGTTGGCCATGATTTATGATGACGAGATAGAGAAACTGGCGGCTGAAGCGTACCAGCGCGACTATGTCATGTTTGGATTTGCCCGCTGGGCATGACAGGCGGCTATGCGGCCTGTACTGACTTGTCCTCAGTCAGAATCGTATAAAGCGTTCCGGCCTCTGGGTTCGCGCGCAGCTTGGTGCAGATTGCAGAATCTCGCAGAGTGCGCGCGACCAAAGCCAACGCTTTGAGGTGTTCAACACCAGCGTTTTCTGGCGCGAACAAGGCAAACGCGATATCAACGGGCTGACGGTCAACGGACGAAAAATCAATCGGCTTGTCGAGCAAAACAAACGCACCAATCACTTCTTCCAGACCTTCCAAACGGGCGTGTGGCAATGCAACGCCATGCCCGACACCGGTTGGCCCCAGAGATTCGCGGGCAATCAACGCCTCGACGACTTCGCTGGCATTCAAGCCATACGCGTTGGAAACAAGATCACCAATGTCATGCATCAGGCGCTTTTTACTGGAGGCAGACGTCAGTACCTTGACTGCCTCCGGCTTTAGGAGTTTCGCAAAATCCATTTCGCTCGCTCTGCTTTGCGGATGGGCTTGGCCCTTCCGGTTGGTTTATGACGGGTCAATCCAGCCGATATTCCCGTCTTCACGACGGTAGACGACGTTCAGGCCTTCTTTGTTCTCTTTTCGAAACACCAGCACAGGTGCGCCCGCCAATTCCATCTGCATAACTGCTTCGCCGACAGACAAGGTTGCAATCTTAGTCTGCATTTCCGCAATAATCATAGGTTGGAGGGTTTCCGGTTCCTGTGCGTCTGAATCGCTATCTGACGCGAGGATATAAGTGGACGCGCCAAGAAGTTCAACAGGTTCCGCCCGGTCCTTGTGATGATCTTTCAACCGTCGCTTGTAGCGGCGAAGTTGCTTTTCCATCTTTTCGTTACAATCATCAAATGCGCCATAGATATCAGTGTTGTGGGCCTTGGCAGACGCGGTCAGCCCAGTTGACAGATGTACGGTCGCCTCGCAGACAAATTCATGGGCCGACTTTGAAAATATGACCATCGCATCTGTTGGACGCTCTGAATACTTTTTGACTGAAACATCCAGCTCTTCTTTCACGTGGATTTGAAGGGCTTCGCCAATGTCGATCTGTTTGCCGGTGATTTGGTACCGCATATGTTCTCCTTGTTATTATGGGTCTGGGCATCAGCAAACAGTCCACGGGCGTGGTGTTTGATCAACTCAGATGCGGAAAAATGGCTTTTCGTTCGGATAATTTTTGCCCCTGCCTTGGCAGGTAGGCCGGTGCGGGGTCAAACAGGAACGAATTGTTACCATAGGTCTATGAGGCCAAGAATTGTGTGAAAAGTCAATGGCGAGCAGGCGCAACCTGAGCGGAATTATACTTGTGACGTTAACGGAATTTTAAGAAATACGGAAATTGTCACCAAGATAAACCCGACGGACGTTTTCATTCTGAACGACCTCGTTTGGCGTGCCGGACATCAGGACCTTGCCTTCGTGCAAAATATACGCGCGATCCACAATTTCGAGTGTTTCTCGTACGTTATGATCGGTAATCAGCACGCCGATACCTCGATTCTTGAGATCAGCAACCAAGTGGCGAATGTCGCCGACAGAAATCGGATCGACCCCGGCAAAAGGTTCATCGAGCAGCAGATATTTGGGGTCGGCCGCCAAACACCGCGCAATTTCAACGCGGCGACGCTCTCCACCCGACAAGGCCAGCGCGGGGGCGCGGCGCAGGTGTTCGATAGAAAATTCTGACAGCAATTCCTCAAGCCGTTCGCGTCGTTGGTGCCGAATGGGAACAGAGATATCCAGAATGGCGCTGATGTTGTCCTGAACGGACAGACCGCGAAAAATGCTCATTTCCTGGGGCAAATATCCGATGCCAAGCTGTGCCCGCCGGTACATAGGCAATGTTGTGACATCTTTGCCGTCCACGGTGACAGTGCCGCCCTCTGGCGTGACAAGGCCCGCGATGGCATAAAACGTTGTGGTCTTTCCAGACCCGTTGGGGCCCAGCAGTGCGACAACCTCTCCTCTGTCGAGATGCATCGAAAAGTCTCTGATCACGATCTTTTTGCGGTAAGATTTGCGTAGATGCTCAATCTTCAGGCCCAACGAGCCCTGTGCAATCTTAAGATCGGGCGGGGAAGGCATCAGTTTTTGCCGCCAGTCTGCAAAATGGTTTTTACGCGGCCAGACATCTGCGCTGTCCCGTCTGACAATCGCACAGACATCTTGTCAGCGCTTAACGCACTCGCCCCCTGGGCAAGCAGAACATTCCCGGACATCACGATCGTGCCATCATCAATGTCATAATCCGCGCGCTCTGATTCGGCGGCGTCAGGGCCAGAGACCAAAGTGACCCCGCCTGTCGCCTCCAGCCTTGCAATGCCTTTGTTGTCAGTCCGGTAAACGACCAGCACGCGGGCCGCAGACAGTCGCATTTCACCCTGACCAATCAGGACATTACCGGTAAATATCGCCGTGCCCGTTGATTGATCTACGGAAAGGTTGTCGGCGGTGACTTCTACCGGTTGGTTGGTGTCCTGCCGGATTGTGCCAAAGGCCACGCTCGCCCCTTGTGCGAAGACAGATACAGTTTGAACAGCCAGAAAAATCGGCAGCAGTAAAATTCGCAAATGTTTCACGGTGGTCACTCTTCTACCTGTTTTGGCGTGTATATCAGTTTCACCCCATTTGTGAAAATCAATTGGGCGGGTTTTCCCTCGTCTGACGATGTCATCACCATGCTGCCTGCGTTTAAGTCGCCGGCAGGGCCTGTTGCTTCGACCGGGCCGGGTGATTTCAGGTTCAGAACAGATAGCTGTGAGATCAATTTGTCGGAAATAATGCGAAACTGTGTTGAAGTTGTTATCACGACATCCCCGACCAGCTCAGCGATGTCTTTTGCAATGTCAAATTCAGCGATCTCAGCCGTCACCGTTACTTTGGACCCGTCCACGATACTGACGACAAGTTCGACATCCTCGGCCCGATTGGACGCCAATTGGCCATCTGGTGTCTTGAGCGTTTCAGCCGAAAATGAAATCAGATCGCCAGAGGCCGTTGTGCCGGAGAAAAACGGGCCTGTTACTTGTTGATTGCGCAGCCGGTCTTGGATTTCCTTGTCTGCGAAAGGGATTACCGTTTCAGGATCTATGGCGCGTGACAGCAGAAAGAGGGTCGACAACAAAGCCAATGCAGCCAGCGGCAGCAGAACCTTGAGCCAGGACACCCACCTTGAATAGCTGTCTGCGTGCATGGCAACGTTACCCCAGCCCAACACGCAAACAGTCGTGTATATGAAGAAGCCCAACAGGAATGCTGGGCTGATCCGGATCGACAACAAGGAGGCAGGTGATTTTGCGGTTGTTCATGATCCCAACCGCTTTTTCCGCAAGCGCGTTTGGATCAATGGTAACCGGGGACGCCGTCATCACGTCCTTGGCGGTTTTGGATGCCAGGCCGTCCATATGACGGCTGAGGTCACCATTGGTTATGATCCCTTGCATGTGGCCGTCATCGTCTGTCACACAGACAACCCCAAATCCCTTGCCACCAATTTCCCGCAAGACGTCGGCCATCGTCGCATCAACCGTCGTCAAAGGAATGCCGGAGCCCGTATGCATCAGGTCCCTTACCAGAGAAAGCCGCGCGCCAAGTTTACCACCGGGGTGAAAGTCGCGGAAATGTTCGGCCGTAAATTCACGGTTTTCCATCAATGCAACGGCCAAGGCGTCACCCATCGCCAAGGTCAAGGTGGTTGACGTGGTGGGCACGATGCCCGTCCCGCAGGCTTCGCCCAACTGTGGCAAGAGCAGTATCACATCACATTGCCTGCCCAGACTGCTGGTTTCACGGCTGGTGATGCCGATCAGCGGAATCGAGAATCGTCGTGAATAGGCAATCAGATTGCCAAGCTCAGGTGCCTCGCCGGAATTTGAGATGGCTAGAATCACATCTGCGGTGGTGATCATGCCCAGATCGCCATGACTGGCCTCTGCGGGATGCACAAATTGCGCCGGCGTGCCGGTGCTGGCAAAGGTAGCGGCGATCTTATTGGCGATGTGGCCCGACTTTCCGATACCGGTGACGATCACGCGGCCTTTGGTAGCCATGATCATGTCAATCGCATCGCGGAACCGGGCATCCAACCCTTCAGCTAAGGAGTTTAACGCCTTCGCCTCGGTGCGGATCACCCGCCGGGCGGTATCTAGGTATGGGGTGTTCATGCGTGTGCAAATATATCCGTTTCGGGCCAGCCTTCTAAGTCAAGGTGGGCACGCATGGGCAGAAAATCAAAGCAGGCCTGTGCGATTTCCATCCGGCCCTCGCGGACAAGGCGTTTGTTCAACTCGTCACGCAGTTCGTGCAGGTACAAAACATCGGATGCCGCATACTCGATCTGCGCTTCGGTCAGGGTTTCGGAGCCCCAATCGCTGGATTGCTGTTGCTTTGAGATGTCGACACCCAACAGTTCCTGCAACAGCTTGGCCAACCCATGCCGGTCGGTAAACGTCCGGATCAGTCGGCTGGCGATTTTGGTGCAATAGACAGGTGCCGTGACGGCCCCAAAGGCATTTTCCATCGCGGCGATGTCAAAGCGCCCAAAATGAAACAGCTTGAGCGTATTTGGATCGGTCAAAAGCGCGCAAAGGTTTGGTGCCTCAGTCTGACCTCTGGCAACCTGAACGAGATGCGCATTGCCGTCGCCCCCCGACAATTGCACAACACAAAGACGATCCCGGTGCGGGTGCAGCCCCATCGTCTCGCAATCAATGGCAACAACGGGACCCAGATCAAGGTCGTCGGGCAGGTCGTTCTGATACAGATAATTTGTCATGCATCACCCTATATCGCGCTTGTGCGTCATGGGAAAGCGCGCGTTTTGAGGTGGTTAAGCAACAGTTTGCTGCCGCATGATGTCGGTAAGCGCGGGTCGGGGAAATTGGGCCAACATATCGGCCACCAGCACGTGGCAGGCCAACCCCGGCCAATCGGGCGAAACCAAAGCCCTTGGTAAGCTGGGATGTTTCAGAACCAATCGACGCCAGTTGTGCACAATAAGGCACCGCAAGACCGCGGTTTCCAATGGCGATACATGGGCCGGGTCGGGCAAGGCGGCATTAAGATCAGTCAAGGTTTCCAGCAGGTCAGCGTAGTGGTCGCGCATCCCCTCTCGTTCGAGCTGTCTTGGCAACCATTTTGGAACATTCCCGCCTTTCAAGCCAAGGGCACCGTCAGGTGTTGGGGCATCCAAATGGCCCAGAAACACCCGATTGGTGAGGGAAATAAAACCCTTGGCCAGCATTTGGGCGTGCGTGTCGGCGTTGCTGTCTTCAAGCAGAACCAGTTGCCAGTTCTGATCGGAAGCACCGGGCAGAGCATAGATTTTTGGGCTGGCCGCGGCGCTTTCTGTCCGACCTTTTGGGGTCAAGCCATGCTGGCTGATCCGGCCGAATTTCTGCGACGAGATCCACCCATCGTTGCGCAGACGGTGCAATGCGACACGCGCTGCCTCGGGCCTGACCTGAAGCATGTTCATGATTGCGGTGAGGACAGGACCATCAATAACGTCATCCTTGCCCTGAGCCAGATCGCCAAAGAGGCTGATCATCAATGACCAGACCCGTTGCCCGCCCAGATCACGCAGGCCTGCGGTGAAACGTATGAAATCGTCAGACTGCATTCATCGTCAAAAGCTCATATTCGGCCACGGCCTCTTCTTTCTGATTGGTCAGAGTTACGTGCCACCGTACCTCGCCGTATTCATCATTACGAGGGGTTTTGTGTTTGACGCTTATCCGCACCTTGATGCTGTCGTCTGCCTCAACCGGTGCCATGAAACGCAGGTTATCAAGGCCGGTATTGGCCAAAACGGGGCCGGGGTCAGGTTGCACGAACAGCCCTGCCGCGAAACTGAGCAGGAGATATCCATGGGCGACCCGGCCTGGGAAAAACGGATTTGCGCGCGCCGCTTCGTCATCCATATGCGCATAGAACGTGTCACCCGTGAAGTGGGCAAAGGTTTCGATGTCATCCAGTGTCACCTGGCGGCTGTCGCTGTGGAAGGTCTCGCCAATCTCAAGCGCAGTAAAACTGCGGGTGAAAGGATGCGGCTTGTCTGTTTTCTCGGTCGCGCCGGGCACCCATTGTTGGCCAATCGCGGTCAAGATGTCGGGGCTGCCCTGAACCGCCGTGCGTTGCATATAATGCATGACGCCACGAATTCCGCCCAGTTCCTCGCCGCCGCCCGCGCGACCGGGGCCGCCATGGACCAAGTGGGGCAAGGGTGCGCCATGGCCTGTCGCCTCGGCCATCGATGATCGGTTGTTGAAATAGAGCCGGCCATGGAATGCGGCCGCCCCCAGCGTGATATCCCGCGCGACTTGGCCGTCATTGGTAAAAACCGACGCGACCAGCGACCCCTTGCCTTTGTTGAGCAGGGCAATGGCGTGATCGAGATCGCGATAGTGCATGATTGTTGAAACGGGGCCAAACGCTTCGGTGTCATGTACGCGCTGCGCGGTGTCCGGGTCTGTGCAGTGAAACAACATCGGCGGAACAAACGCACCCTTGTCCTTGTCGGCTCCTTCGACGGTGAAATCATCGGGGTTGCCGAAAACACGCTCCGCTTCTGCCCCGATCATTGCGGCTTTTTCCAAAACGTCATGTTTCTGACTGGCCGATACCAGCGCCCCCATGCCTGTCGCCTCATTGCGTGGGTCACCGATTGTGGTGTTGGAGAGACGGGCACTGATCGCTGCAATCACCGCATCAATCTGGGCTTCTGGCACGATGATGCGCCGGATCGCTGTGCATTTTTGACCTGCTTTGGCCGTCATCTCGCGGTGGACTTCTTTTACAAAAAGATCAAATTCTGCCGTATCAGGCTCTGCATCTTGGCCAAGGACAGACGCGTTCAGGCTGTCTTGTTCCGAGGCGAAGCGCACAGAGCGTTCCAGCAACACCGGATTGCGGCGCAGTTTGAGCGCGGTCTGTGCAGAGCCCGTAAAGGCTACCGCATCCTGACACTCGAGATGATCCAGCATATCGCCCAGTCCACCACTGACCAGTTGCAGCGCACCTTTGGGCAGAATGCCGGAGTTCAACATGATTCGCACGCAAGCCTCGGTGACGTAACAGGTCGCGGTGGCGGGTTTTACGATGGCAGGAACGCCAGCCAGGAGGGTCGGTGCAAGCTTTTCCAGCATCCCCCAAACGGGAAAGTTGAAAGCGTTGATATGGACGGCGACCCCCTGCAACGGCGTGCAGATATGCCGGCCCATGAATTGACCTGCGCGGCCCAATTGTTCTGGTGGGCCATCAAGATACACATGACCATCAGGCATTTCGCGGCGTCCTTTAGACGCAAACACCAACATTGTGCCAATGCCGCCGTCCACGTCGATCTTGTGGTCGCTTAGGGTCGCGCCGGTGTCATAGGACAGATCGTACAGCGTCTGCCGATGCTCGCGCAGATGCAAGGCCAGCGCTTTGAGCATGCGCGCACGGTCATGAAACGTCATTTTCCGCAATGCAGGCCCGCCAATATCACGGGCGAAACTCAGCATTGCCTGAACATCGAGGGCATCGTTGCCCGCCTGTGCAATGACGTCACCGGTAATCGCGCTGGCGATATTGCGGGCACCCGCGCCAGATGAAACCCATTGCCCTGCGGCAAAGCTTTGTACGTCCAACATCAAGATACTCCTAGTGCGTATCGTAGTCTATGATGAGCGTGTCACTGAGCGGATAGCTCTGACAGGTCAGCACATAACCGCGTTCAACCTCGTAATCCTCAAGGGCGTGATTGCTCAGCATTTCAACTTCGCCTTCAATGACCTTGCCCATGCAGGTCGAACAAACGCCCGCCTTGCAGGCAAAAGGCGCGTCCTGGCCGTTCGCCAGCGCAGCCTCCAGTACGGATTGTCCCTTGGTCATCTCAAACGTGCGCTGTGCCCCTTCGATGATTACTGTGACTTGCGTGCCTGTCTCACCTTCGCTGCGCTTCGCCATTTCCTGTTTCGCCAACTGTCCTTGCTGGCTTTCACTAAAGAGCTCAAATTTAATCTTATCAGGCTCTAACCCGTGCTTTTTTAGGGATTCTGAGATGGCCAGCATCATCGGCTCCGGCCCGCAGATGAACGCGGTATCCATATTCTTCACGTCAATCCAATGCTTGAACAGCATCGCGCATTTCTCTTGATCGACGCGGCCGGTAAACAGATCAATATCCTGCCCTGATTCCAGCATGTGAATGATGGTCAGGCGACCCATATAGCGGTTCTTCAGGTCCTCAAGTTCTTCGCGAAACATGACTGTGTTCACGGCGCGGTTTGCGTAGACCAATGTGAAAGTTGACTGGGGTTCGCGCTTCAACACTGTTTTAAGGATCGACAGGACAGGGGTGATCCCTGACCCCCCTGCAAAACCGAGATAATTTTTAGCCTTATCAGGCTCTAACTTAGTAAAAAACTTGCCCTGAGGGGGCATCGCATGAAGTGTGTCGCCAACCTTCAGACGGGTATTCGCAAAGGTCGAGAACGCGCCACCATCAACCCGTTTGATACCAATTTGCAAAACATTGTCATCAAGTCCGGCGCAAATCGAATAATTGCGGCGCAACTCGGTGCCGTCGAAATCCTGTTTGAAGGTCAGGTACTGGCCCTGGGTAAACGCAAACGCCGCAGGGTCCGCAGGCTCAAGCGTCAGGACAACTGCATCACGGATCGTATGGTGAATATCAGTCACGGTAAGGGGAAGAAACTGGTTCATTTCGGGGGCCTCAAATGCACTTGAAATAGTCGAAGGGTTCCAGACAGTCCTTACAACGCCATTGCGCTTTGCAGGGGGTCGAACCGAATTGGCTGATCTTTTCGACCTGACTGGATTTGCAATGCGGACAGGCCTTTGGACCGCCTGTCGGTTGGGGTGGGGCAATCCCATAGCGTTCCAGTTTCTCGCGGCCCGCGTCAGACAGCCAACCGGTGGTCCAGGCGGGCGATAATTGCCTTTTTAGAGACAGTTTTTCGATGCCCTTGGCCTTGAGGGCCGTTTCGATATCAAGATTGATGATGCTGGTCGCTGGACAGCCGGAATAGGTCGGCGTGACGGTGACTTCCAACGTATCACCATGCCACTGAACGTCGCGGATGATGCCCAGATCAGTCAGCGAAATCACCGGAATTTCCGGGTCGGGCACCTGCGCCAGCCAATCCCAAACAGTGTCTAACGAAGGCTTTTCGATCACCATGTCGCATCCGGATAGGCGCGTTGGAGCCATTGCATCTGCGTCAATATGTGCCCCAGATGTTCAGAATGCCGAACGCCGGATTTGCCGCCTTTGTGCGCAAAGTCGGTGGTCGGTCGGACCAAGGTAGCGGCGGTAAACACATCACTTAACAAGGCATCATACCCCTCGCGCAAAGATGCAGGGTCTGGCGCAATGCCGTCTTTGACCATTTGTTCATCAACGGCATCAGACACAAACATTTCCCCGACATAGGGCCACAATCGATCGAGCGCTTTTTGCATCCGATTGTGGCTTTCTTCGGTGCCATCCCCAAGGCCGATCACCGTGTCAGAGGATCGTTCAAGGTGATACGTCACTTCCTTGGTCGATTTTTCCGCAATTGCGGCAATCTCGGCATTGGATGACCCCATCAGGGCCTTCAATTGTGCCAGATGCCAGCCATCAAACAGGAACTGACGCATCATGGTGTGGCCAAAATCGCCATTTGGTTGTTCCACCAACAAAACGTTCCGAAAGTCCCAAACGTCACGGCGAAACGCCAGCGTATCTGCATCGCGCGAATTGCCTTCGACTTGGCCGGCCAGACCAAGCCAAAGCTGTGTCTGCCCGATCATATCGAGCGCCGTGTTGGCCAAAGCGATGTCTTCTTCAAGGACCGGGGCAACGCCACACCATTCAGAGACGCGGTGGCCCAAAACAAGGGTGTTGTCGCCCATGCGGCACAGAAATTCAAAGAGCGGTTGGGTCACATCGCCCCCACTTCGTCCGGGATATCAAAGAATGTAGGGTGGCGGTAAACCTTGTCATTGGCAGGCTCATAAAGCGCGCCCTTATCCTCGGGCGAGGAGGCCGCAATATCCATCGCCTGAACGGCCCAGATGCTGACCCCTTCGTTGCGGCGTGTGTAGACATCGCGGGCATTCTTGATGGCCATTGCCGCATCTGGGGCATGGAGCGAGCCGACATGTCTATGGCTAAGCCCGTGCTGGCCCCGGATGAAGATTTCCCACAACGGCCATTCGGTTGCGCGGGCTTTGCCATGTGGCACGGCCTCGGTGCCGTCATATTCGCTGGATTCAGGGCTGCTCATGATCTTACTCCGCTGCTAATGTGCTTGCGCGCTTCTTTTCGGCGTGGGCCAGCAATCCTTCACGCACCCAACGCCCGTCGTCCCACGCCTTGTTGCGCGCCTCCAGCCGTTCGGTGTTGCACGGGCCATTGCCGCGCAAAACGTCAAAGAATTCTTCCCAATCAGGTTCGCTGAACTCGTAATGCCCGGTTTCCTCGTTAAGCTTCAGCTTGTCGTCGGGAATAGTCAGGCCAAGGTATGCGGCCTGCGGGGCGGTTTGATCGACGAATTTCTGGCGCAGCTCATCATTGGTGTTCATCTTGATCTTCCACGCCATGCTTTGCGCGGAATGGACCGATTCAGCATCTGAGGGTCCGAACATCATCAAAGACGGATACCAGAACCTGTTCAACGCATCCTGAGCCATTTTTCGCTGTGCCTCGGTGCCGTTCGCCATCTTCATCATGATGTCGAACCCCTGGCGCTGGTGAAAGGATTCTTCTTTGCAGATGCGCACCATCGCTCGGGCATAGGGGCCGTATGATGTGCGTTGCAGCGGCACCTGATTCATGATTGCGGCACCATCGACCAACCAACCCACAGCACCCATATCCGCCCATGTTAGGGTCGGATAATTGAAGATCGAAGAGTATTTCATTTTGCCTGACAACAGGTCACGCGTCATCTGATCGCGGGTCACGCCGAGCGTTTCAGCAGCGCAATAAAGGTACAAACCATGCCCGGCCTCATCCTGGACCTTGGCCAGCAGGATCGCTTTGCGTTCGAGTGTCGGCGCGCGGGTCACCCAGTTGCCTTCGGGCAATTGGCCGACGATCTCGGAATGGGCGTGCTGGCCGATTTGCCGGATCAGGTTTTTGCGATAGCCATCAGGCATCCAATCCTTCGGCTCAATCTTGCCACCGGCGTTGATACGTTCCTGAAAGGCGCGTTCGTCCGGTTCCATCTCGTCCAGGGATTTGACGCCTTTGCCGGTAGACTGGATCATCTGTGCGTACATCGTTCAGGCCCTTTCTAGGATCATGGCAACACCTTGCCCAACACCCACACACATTGTGCAAAGGGCATAGCGGCCACCGGTGCGTTTGAGTTGCAAGGCGGCGGTCATTACCAGCCGTGCGCCAGACATGCCAAGCGGATGGCCAAGGGCAATGGCCCCGCCGTTGGCGTTCACATGGGGAGCATCATCTGCAACGCCCAAAGCGCGGAGGGTGGCAAGGCCTTGGGATGCGAAAGCCTCGTTTAGCTCGATCACATCCATCTGGCCGATGGTGAGGCCCGCGCGGGCGAAAACCTTTTGACAGGCCGGGATCGGGCCAATGCCCATGACACGCGGTTCCACCCCTGCGGCAGACATCGCCACGACGCGGGCAATTGGTGTCAGCTTGTGATCGTTCGCCGCCTGCGCCGATGCAATCAAAAGCGCCGCGGCACCGTCGTTCACGCCAGACGCATTGCCCGCCGTGACGGTCAGGTCAGCACCGTTGATGCCACGCAACTTTGCCAGTTTGTCGGCAGTTGTGTCTGGGCGCGGGTGTTCGTCGCTGTCCACGATGATGGGGTCGCCCTTGCGCTGTGGGATGGACACGGGCGTGACTTCTTCGGCAAAGATGCCAGCAGCATCCGCCGCAGCCCAGCGTTGCTGACTGCGCAGGGCAAAGGCATCCTGATCGGCGCGGGTCACAGTGTGGTCCTCAGCGACATTGTCGGCCGTTTCAGGCATTGAATCGACACCATATTGCGCCTTCATCAACGGATTGATGAACCGCCAGCCAATCGTCGTGTCATAGACGGCGTTCCCGCGAGAATAGGCTGTTTCGGCTTTGGGCATCACGAAGGGTGCGCGCGTCATGCTTTCGACGCCACCCGCGATAGCCAGATCCATATCGCCGGCGCGAATGGCGCGGGCGGCGGCACCAACGGCGTCCATGCCAGAGGCGCAGAGCCGATTGATGGTGGCCCCGGGCACATCCACTGGAAGCCCTGCTAAAAGGGCCGCCATACGGGCAACATTTCTGTTATCTTCGCCTGCCTGATTGGCGCACCCAAGGATGACATCATCGACCTGCGACCAATCCACGTTCGGGTTTCGCGCCATCAATGCGGCAATCGTAATGGCGGCAAGATCGTCGGGCCGCACACTTGCCAGAGCACCGCCGTAACGTCCAATTGGAGTGCGTATCGCATCACATATTAAGGCTTCCAAACGGATTTCCCCCTTTGCCGTGCCGAAAGCTAGCCGATCAGGGATAACAGAGCAAGATTAATGTTACCGATCTTCAGCGTATTTCAACATTCAGTAACATGTTGAGCGAACCTCTGTCCAATTTTACACGATTTTGGTGGAAAAGTCCCCTCTTAACGCGACCTCCAACAGTTCCAGATCCTCAGAACAATCCTTGTACTGCGCCATCATATGGGGCGGGATGACAAAGGCATCTCCGGGTTGCAAATCACGATCCGTTTGGCCCTCGGCAGAAAGGGTCATTGTGCCATCCATGACAAAGGTAAAATGGATGTCCGCATCGTGCGTGCAGGCTGGCGGGTTTCCCGTGTCAAATCGAGCGACCTGAATGCCCGCAACACCTTTGGTTCCTGCAGCGATACCCGTGTCGCGCATCGTGAACCCCGGAATCCGAAAAGGGGCCCAATCTGCCTTGTCCTTGATGTGATGGACAAAGGTCTGCCCATCCCATTCGCGACTGGGATCGCCCTTGCCATTGGGCAGGGTGAATTTATGATCAATGGTGGTGACATGTTCGGCGGGGACACCAATTTCGATGACCTCGATCTCGGCAGAGGCTTCGACCACCCGGTGACGGATGCCGGGGGGTTGGGTTACACAATCGCCCGCATGCAGGCGGATGGCGTCACCTTGATCCTCGTAAAGAACATCAACCCAGCCCTTGTAGCAGAAAATGAGCTGAAATCCGACCGTGTGATAGTGCACCATATCCGGGACTGGGCCGCCATCAGGGATGCGGATGTGACTGGCAATGATCGACCCACCAAGCCGGGTCGGGATCAGATCGCGGTAATGCATCCCGGCGCGGCCGATTACCCAAGGTGCCTCATCACGCAAGCGGCGTACGGCAAATTCATGCTTTGTTGCAGGCTGTTCAACGGTTGGTGACAGCGGCACAATTTCAATCTTGGTGCCATTGGGCGCGGTCAATGATAGCTTACCATCGGCAAAACCAGCAGGATCGTCGGTCAAAATTCGCAGATGGCCCGGCGGAACAGGAGCACCTTTTTCAATCCTGATCCGGATCCCATGACCCGAAAAACTGGCCACCGAGGGATCATCGGCCGGGAAAATATTCTCAAGCCGCATGCCCAGCGTCCTTGTAAAAAACGGCAGATCATTGCGCAACTCCTCGGTTGGTAAAAGGAATTCCGCTTTGATGTCAGATGAACTCATCCTGTGATCCTTGTTGGTTATTGGACGGCGACGAAAGGGCTGAAAAATGCAGATGGCCGCAGTATGCCGTTTTTGCTTTTGTGAACAAGTCAGGGCGCAATCCATCTGCCATTGCCAACTGTCGGGCAACGCGGATTGGTTGTGCCAGATGACCCCAGAAGATTCCTTACCCTCATAGGGCCCGCTTGGGTAACACAGCGGCCCCGTTACAAGTTTGCTGCGGAACATGTGGGAATGAAGGAGCATCTAATTATTCTGATGGGGTTGTGGGAATTTCCAACAGCTCAATTTCATATAATTAAAAGATACTCTTCCAAAGAATTGGTACAGGAGAGGACTCACATCCGCAGCTTAATCATTTGATTTCAAAATGTTAAGTCGTGTGTGGTTTTGCTCGATACCCCCACTGATACCCACAGATCGGGTAGCGTTTAGAGGTTCGGGTGCGGGACAAGGACTCAGCATATCAACATCTAACACCTTAGCTGGATATAGTAGAACCCAGTCTTCGGCTCAATCTCAAGATCGTCGCGGGCAACCAAAATCAGCGACTTGATCCACATCAGCAAGTGGTTAAACTGAAGCCTTCTCGGGAGATTTGTCTAAACCCGAGCATCGCGATGCTCTTCATTCAAGGAGAGATCGTGATGAGGTTACTTTCAAAACGCCAGGTTAAGGAGATGGTCCTGTATTCGCCGCAACACATAGCCAGGCTGGAAAAAGCAGGCCAATTCCCCCAGCGGGTACAGCTGGGCTCGAACCGGGTTGGCTGGGTTGAGCGCGAAGTGTTGGATTGGCTTGAAGTCAGACTTGCGCGGCGCGAACAGCCGAACTGACACTCCTGAAAAGGGGCGTGGGTGATCAGGTGTGCACTGTCTGGTCACCCACTTTCCTTAGGTCCAGTCTGAGTCTATCGATGAAGCTCACTCTTTCAACATACTTGCTAAGTCCCATTCGACTTATTCAACAGTAGGGTTTTGAGTTGGTGCTTGAAAAACTCAGTTTGGTTGGTTGCGCTGGCATGTTCTCGACTTCCGGCGCTGTAAAAATCTCTCCAATCACCCAATGCGGTGGCCATTCTGTTGAATGAAAGATCCGGTAAATTCTTATGTAAGTTGCTGCGCTACCGATGGAGATTGTGCGGTATGACCAAGGCCAAAAATATAGAATCAAAACATACGCAATCTGTTGCCAGCCCGACCGGATATCTTACCAGCCACCTCCGGGTGGATTTACGCGTTGTCGTTACAGCCGCGGAAGCACTGTGGGGGCAGTTTGCGCAGGTTCGTTTCTGTGGCAAGCGGGCAACAGGTGAATACAGGCGATTGGGGGCGGCGGCCACGAGTCGTCATTCGACAGGGCCAAGTTCAGAACGCATGCTATTCAACTCATCATCAATAGATCGAATTTTTTCAAAGTACCATTGTAGACGTCTATTTTCCAATTTACAGTTATAGAAATATTGAATTTCTCCTGCTGCCGCTTTTCGTAATTAGATGAGTTCTGCTATGAAAATAGATTTTTTCGCCATAACCAAATTTCGAAAATGGAACCGGACAAGAACTAGCAGGCGGCGGGCGGGACGTCAGGTTAGGACGCCTGCCAAGACCAATACATTGTGCGTTTTGGCCATAATGAAGAACGAGGCTCTTAATATAGAAGAGTGGATCTCGCATTATGAATGGCAGGGCGTCGGCTCCATTTACCTGATCGACAATGGCAGTACCGATGATAGCCTTGCCAAAGTGCAGCGCTGGATCGATAGCGGTTTTGTGCAGTGCATCAGTCTGGACCAACCCTACGCCCAGCTTGATCACTACTGGACGGCGTTCCAGAAATTTAAGGTTCAGCAAAGTTGCGAGTGGTTGTTGATCGCTGATTTGGACGAGTTTTGGTTCTGCAAGTCCGGAAATATGCTGCGCGATGAGATGAAACTTTTCACGGATGTGGATGTCATCTATGCAAACTGGACAATCTTCGGGAGCAGTGGCTACATAGAACATCCGAACAGCCTTCGCTCAGACCTTTTGATACGGCGGCCGGACTTGGAACATCATGGATTTCGTAAGTGGATCTGCCGGACAAGTGAAATCAAATCGAAATCCAATCTGCAGATTCACGCAATCAAGGGACTTTGTTCGTCACGGACAATATCCTCCAACAATATTTTTCAACTCAATCACTACGTTAATCAAAGCCAGTATTTCTGGAATAACATCAAAATGCGACGTGGAGATGTTTCTGATCCGCTCAATAATGATGTACGTTCCAACAAGATTTTCAATGAAATTGATATGGAATGTGTGGTCAAGGACACACAATTGGCCGATTTTCTGTCACAGCACAAAAATTTGCCCCGCCATTCGGAAGAGCAGTCGCTGTAGTGGTTCCATTTCGTCTTAGCGGTTGTCGGCAGCAGAACAGGCCCGTCAGATGTTAATCCCAGTTTGACCTGATCGACCAGCTCTTGCGTGGCGGTCTTACGTCTTTCTCCATGACTGACGAAGGCCTCCCGTTAGCTTCCGATTTCGTGGGGACTTGTGGGAAGAAGCTGTCGCAGCCAAGTGGCATCGCGTGTGTCCATTTTCCACCTAGGCAGGTTCTTGGCAAATCGGGTATTCGCCAGAATGATCTCAAACTCACATTGCTCCAAAACCTCAAAGACCGGGATCCAATAGAGCTCGGAGGTTTCCATAGTGACGCTGGTGACGCCGCAGTGCGCAAACCAGTCTGCAAGGACATGCAGATCCTGCGTTAAGTAATAGACGTAGGACAGGATTCATCCGTATGCACAGGGTTCACGGCGGCGATATGCATTATTGAGCCAATACCATTGGCAGCAGCTCAAAACTGAGCGACTTCAAGATTCTTGCGGCGACTTGTCTCTTTCGTAACAAATATTGCTCGAACGAGACCGGACCTAAACCGGGGTAAGTCCAGGTCTACCGGGCCGTGCCGCAAGGGAGAAGTGTTTTGAAGGGACCTTTACCGCGCAATCTCGTTACACTAAGTAAGTTCTTGAAAGGCTCGTGTGAAGTTATGATTATTAACTACTCCTAAGAGTCGTCGGAAGCTAGGAGAGCCTTTGAGATGAACGTTTTTATAAAAACGGCTAAGCGATTCGGTTGGAAAAAGCGCAAGAGTATTAATTATAGAGGTCTTACAGTCCCGCTCGGAGGAGATCATATCGATCGGCGAATCTTTGATCAATTGACTTGGTCTGGTTACGAAGTTCCAGAAATTGATGGATTGTTAGGCCTAGTTAGTCCCGGGGATCGCATTTTGGAGCTTGGTGTCGGCATTGGTATAGTATCGAGTCTGGCGGCAAAAAAATTCCCTGATGTGACGATCCGTTCCTATGAGGCAAACCCGGCGCTTATTGATCCCATACGAGATCTACATGGTAGAAATGGCGTGACTTCAATCGATTTACGCAACGCTGTTCTTGTAAATGGGGAAGTCAAGGACAGTCACCGTGATTTCTTCATCCATGAGTCATTCGCTGCGAGTTCGTTAGTAGAGCCAATCGGGGAAGTGAAGTCGGTAGTAAGTGTGCCGACCGTAAGTTTCCAATCTGTCTTATCAGAGTTTTCTCCTGACGTCTTGGTTCTCGATATCGAAGGTGGTGAGGAAGAACTGCTTTCCAATGTCGATCTTAAGGGTATTCGCGTACTGGTAATTGAGCTCCATCCCAAAGTAATTTTACGTCAAGGGATCAAAAAGATTTATGATTCCTGCGTCGCAGCCAACTTATACCCTCGCCATGATCTATCTACGGGGAACGTAGTCTCGTTTGAGAAGGTTACTTAATATGCCTCGAATTTGGTCAAAAACGCGCTGGCACAACGATGAAATGCGAAGATTTTATATGGAAAATCTTGCAGGTATGGTGGAGCAAATCTTAGCGTAACTACTCCAAATTCTACGAGTGAAGCTTTAGGCCCACCGGGCCTTGAAGTAGATCAATAACAATGACTTGGATTGTAATGGGCACTTCATCAATCTGAATAAAAATTTTTAAATTCCTTCAAGGGGATAAAGTATTGAAGTATGGTGCCAGCATGATTGTCCTGACTTACAATCAGGAGGCTTACGTGCGTCATGCAGTCGAAGCTGCTCTTGCGCAAACCGGAAAACCAATTGAAATACTTGTCTCTGACGATTGTTCAACAGACTTGACTTTTACAGTGATCAAAGAGGTTGTTAAGGGGTATAATGGTCCCCACAAGGTTGTCGTAAACCGGAATGATGTAAATATCGGGCTAATAGCGCACATAAATCAATCGGTTCTCCGGACCGAAGGTGAAATAATTATTCCCGCATATGGTGATGACGTATCATTCCCAGAACGGGCAACTTGTATACAAGCTGCATTTAGCAAAGACTCACCTCAATTAGTTCACTCGTACGCGGTGCCCATCGATGAAAGTGGTCAGGAACGCATTTCTGAATATAGGAATGCAGACCTTTTCAAGACACAAGACCCTCTGCTGTTAGCTCCGTCTTTATTTCATTACTTGGGAGCATCGGGAGGCTGGAGCCGAGAGCTATTCAGAAAGTACGGGCCACTAAACCGGGCCCAGGTGTTCGATGACCACATTCTAGGATTTCGCGCAGCACTTGAAGGTCGAATTAGCTTGATAGATAAACCGCTCCTATATTATCGCGAAGGTGTGGGGCTTTCCCACCTTAATTTCAAAGACCGACGTCTCAATGCAATCCGTGCGCGACGGATGAAAACTCTCATGATCAGCCAGGCTGTCTATGCTGACCGACTTGATGACGCACGAGTTTATGGCTTATTGGAAGAAGATCCTATCATTTTATTGCTTAAAAAAAGACACTTTATTAGCCGCGCACGGCTATCGTTCCATACAAATAAGTACGACGTTTTTCCGTTAGCTCTGAAGAATCCGAAACTGACTCTGAAAGCCTATGCGAGCGAGTTCTTTCACCTTTTAAAACGGCGCTGAAAATACTTTTTGAAACACAGATTGTATTTTTTCCGTCGGTAGGTTGATGCGTCAGAACAGTATGTCTGTCGTGCGAACCCGCAAACACAAGGTAACGACGGATAGCGATCACAAGTTCAACATTGCGCCAAACCCGCTGGATCGGAACATCACTGCTGACCAGCCATACAAAAGTGGGCGGGTGACATCAGTTATATCTGGATCCGAGAAGGCTGGCTAAATCTCGCCGTCATCCTGGACTTGCATTCCCGCCGTGTCATTGGTTGGGCGGTTAACCCAAATTGATGGCTCCTTATAGCAAGGAGCGACGCAACCGACCAACGTAATGCAACCAGTCCCCCCAACTCATATGCGCCGCGTATTTTCGACGGACATGGCGTAGTTCCTGACGCACACGCGCACGGCTGACGCTTTCGCTGACTTGACTAGCGTGCTGTCTGTTCACGACCAGAGGCTTGCGCAGTATTTTTGGTGGTCCGAAGCGTAGCGCACATTGTTTATAAAAATCGACATCCATCAGCCATATTAGCGCCTCATCAAAGCTGGGTGCTTTCTCGCGGCGCAAGGCCAGCACAGAAGGGCTGCTGATAGTGTTCTTGCCAAACTGGATACGGTCATGAAACTTTGGAACGAAGGGTCGGATTAAAGTATGGCCGTCGCGGGTGTGCTCAGATCCGGTTACGACCCACTTAACCTCAGGTTCCGCAAAGGCATGTGCGATTTGTGTGATCGCATCATCGCCGTTCAAGAAGTCATCTTGAAACAGGATTTTCACAATCTCGTTCTGTGCGGCATTGATCGCAGCGTTTGTATTTGCGGAACTTTGTCTTTTCAGATGCCTTGTATCCAAATGGCGGATAGTCATGTCAGCATAGCTCGAACAGAGGTCAGCAATGTGACTGTCGTCCGATTGGTCGGCGACAATCACTTCGAAATTACGAAAGGTCTGTTTCGCAAGGATATCCAGTGACACTCGTAAATATTTCGCACCCATCCCACCCATAGAATATGCTGGTATACAAACACTTAAACTCAATGAACTATCCATTTATACCACCGATATATTTTTGGGGCGAAGACACAAAGCGACTGGGAACCCACGTGCCAAGCAGCATTGAATAACTGATATTACGAAGTGCTTCCAATCCGACACTACCGGAGGTAGTGTCGCCCCAAGAATAGTTGTATTAGTTGCCTGTATGCGACAGTGAAGATCAAACTTTCAGCACTTTTTCAAAGAACATCGTTGTCGGCGATAGTAGAGATTAAAGCTTTGGACACTGGGAACTGCTTTTCGAAAATATTTGAAATCATGGTCTTATCATCATTTTCACAAAGCTCGGCAAACTGGTGCTCACGCGCTTTGCTGCCAAACACCCAAAACACCATCAAGTTACACTTCAGCCTATAGTGCCGATGATGCAATTTGTGATCCAAAACTTCTCTATATTGCTGCACGGAACGCTGCAAAGATTTCCGCGCCGCCCTAGAACGCACTGGTTCTGTCCCGCGATCAACTTCCAGGGCATACGCGCGATAACCGTCTTCGTACTTGATGGCGAAAAGCTGGTCAGGGATTACGGTGCCTTTGTCGAGCGGCATTCCAAGCGGCACATCCCTGATGTTCAGGATTCGTGAGGCAGGAATATACTCCAATCCAGCCCGCGTTGCACCAATCTCAATCGCACTCGAACTGTCTGACGTCAGCACCCTTGGGACAGATTTGAGGATTTGAATAAGGGAGGATTTCTGGTTCATCTTATCGATTAGGAGATCGAGATGACGAAGAAACCGCAGACATCGAAAGATGCTGCCGACAAGGTGGTTAAAAACATCCGCCGTAAGACCCGACAGACATATTCAGCTGAAGAGAAGATCCGTATTGTATTGGCATGCCTGCGCGGCGAGGAAAG